>NZ_JBUYSY010000002.1:0-497980 GCF_055231795.1 Flavobacterium riviphilum | reverse complement strand
AAAGATTTTTTAAATTTACTGCATTCATTTTATTAAATAAAATCTTATGCTATCCAGATTCGTATTCATTTTGTTATTTATCCACACAATTTCATTTAGTCAATCATCACAAGAATATAAATATAAAGACAGTAAAAGCCGTAATTCACAAGTGGATACTACTTTTGTGCGTTTGAATGACTACAGTGACGCTTTTTATTATGATCTAAAATACGCCACTACAGATAACTTTCTTAAATCAAAAGTATACGATTGTGCAGAATGTTATCTCCGTTTGAAAACCGTGAAAGCCTTAATAAAAGCGAATAAAAAATTTATTAAAAAAGGATTTCGCATCCAACTATTTGATTGTTATCGCCCTTTAGATATTCAAAAAAAAATGTGGGCAATTGTACCCAATCCAGAATTTGTAGCCAATCCATCCAAAGGCTCCATTCACAATAGAGGAGGGGCGGTAGATTTAACACTTGTTACTCTTGATGGTAAAGTTGTTGATATGGGGACTGCTTTTGATTATTTTGGTAAAGAAGCCAGTCACGGTTATTTTTTTGACGACAAAACCATCAGAAATAACCGTAAATTGCTTCGTAAGGTAATGATTCAAAATGGCTTTATCGCTCTTGAATCTGAATGGTGGCATTACAATTTAAAAGATGCCAAGAATGATCAATTGTCCAACAAAAAATGGGATTGTAACTAATTTTCTATACAAGAAATAGTATTAATGAAATAATTTTCTGGCTGATATACAATTGCATTCAACTCTGATGTGAACTCTTTTTTCACAGCATAATCTTCAATTCCCGTAAGATATTTAATTCTCAAAATTGAAAGTGGTGAATTTTTTAGTTTTTCAAAACTATCTTTAGTAAAATAGAACTCTCCAGTTGTTACTCGATTATCAAATCCTTTATCATCGCGAATTAAAGTGCCACAATTTTCTTGGTTTTTATGAATCAACAACACAATACTTCCATCATTGAGTTGTAAAAAAACTTTAGAGTTTTGATCCAAACATTTAGCCGTAATGAAATTTTTACTTTTTTGAATCAATTGTACATTTAAAGTCGGAATACCATCAGTTAAAGCCATAGAGAAAAAAATATAGCTTGAAGTACCCGCAAAATTCTTTTCACTTATCATGTACTCTTTAGTCACTTTGTAAGAACCTAAAGAATCAGTAACATTAGTACTCAACTCACATGGTTTTTGCGCAAAAACAATCGTAGAAAATACTGTAAAAAAGGTAATAAATAAACGTTTCATTGAATTTAAATTTTGCTGCAAAATAATACTATTTTATTATTATTCGCATCTAAAGTAAAAAAACAATAAACATCACCTCCTTCTTTAATTTTCCATTTTTTTCGAATATCAGCTACACTCTCCGGGAAGTTACGCACTGTAATGTTGGCTGTCTTATTCATTAAATTATTTTTCAACGCTAACTTATTGCAATTAATAACTTTATCTATTTTAAATTTCCTCCCTGGAAAATCGATAACAGTAGAATTGGTATATAAATGCGAATGCTCACTTAATTTATTGAGATTGAACACAACGCTTACTGCATCAAAAGCTCCAGATTTCATTATGGCACTATTGGGTTCGTACAAATACAATTCAGGCAACCCATAAGTTACTTTTCCTGCCCCTGCAGGCACTTCAAAAGATTCAATTACTCCTTTATTGATATGTATTGCTTTGATTTTGGTTACTTCAACATAATCTTTATGTAATTCCCATAATAACTCTTTCACCTCATTATTAACGGCAACAATATGAATGCAAAACACATTTGACAACTCTGATAAACCAGCTGTAAGATCTAACAGCGGAGCCGTTTTTATCAAAATAGCTTTAGCTATTGAGAAATAAAAATCTAACAAATCGGACACATTGGGAGCACAATCTTTTAGCATAAAAACCTTGCCTTTGCTCTCGTTTCGTCTGGAGGGATCGATATATATCCAATCCCATAATTCCTTGCTTTCCTGTATATACTCAATACTATCTCCTTCAAAACACTCTATATTGGTTGCATTTAACTGTTTGAAATTATGAGCCGCAATTTTAGAAAGATTTGAATTGATTTCGCAATGGACAACTTTATCGAATGTTTTAGAAAAATAATAATCATCAATGCCCCAGCCTCCTGTAAGATCAATTAAACGAGTACCCGAAATTAAACTAGCTTTGTATTGAGCCGTTACTTCAGAAGAGGTTTGTTCTATCGAAACTTTTGGAGGATATATAATATTTTTAGCCTTAAACCAAGTAGGTAATTTGTCTTTTGCTTTTGATTTTCCTTCTATTTGCTCCAAAATACTTCGCCAATCCACTTCAGGAAATGGATTTTTGAGCAATGCCAATTTACTTAAGTTAGCATTGATGTTACTATTGATAAACTCTTGTATATCAATTCGTAATAAATCTAAATTCAACATTAAATATTTTTAGTTAATAACTGTATAATCTTGTTTTCAGGTAAAAATTCTTTGCCTACAACTTTTAAAATAGTATATAAAGGCACTGCGAATACCATTCCAATGATTCCAAATAAAAAACCCGCAATAAGAATTACTAAAAAAATCTCAAGTGGATGTGAGCTGACACTTTTTGAAAAAATTAACGGCTGAGATAAATTATTATCTATCATTTGAACTACCCAAAAACCTACCAAAACATAAACTGTAGTTGGTAAAATCACGCCTTGAAAATCACTTCCCAAATAACTCATCATGGTTAAAAGAGCTGCAAGTATTGAAGCAATTAGTGGTCCTAAATATGGTATAATATTAAGTACGGCACATAAAAATGCAATGATTATTGGATTTGGTATTTCAAAAACAACCAATACAATTAAGTACAGAATAAATACGATACATAATTGAAAAACCAATCCTAAAAAATAGCGCGATAACAGCGTATGGGTTTTTTCAAAAGAATTTAAAATTTGCTCTTCGTGACTATCCGGAATAACTTTACGAACAGCTTTAATAAACAAAATTCTATCTTTCAAAAAGAAAAACGCTATAAAAAATACCGATGCCAAGCCCATTCCAAAACTACTAATAGCCGAAAGTAATCCGTTCAAAAAATTTGGAATGATACTAAAATTGATTTTGGAAGTAATATTATTTAAGTTTAAGAATTTCCTAGAATTGATATAATGACTTTCAAAAAAAGTATTGATTTGCTGAATTAAATCGAGAGCATTTTTTTCAATTTCTTCGGTATTTAATAAAGATAAATTTTGTCCTTGCGAAGTAATCAATGGAATAAAAAGTATGATTAACCCAATAGTTGTGAGTAAAAAAAGTAAAAGCGTGGCTATTGTAGCCATGATATGCGAAAACTTCAATTTCTTTTTAAAAAAATCAAGGATAGGATTACCGATAAGTGTCAAAAGCAAAGCAACCAATATGTAAGTCAAAACCGTCTGGATTTGATATAAAAAATATACAAACAAAGCAGCTAGTAGCAGTATAGCTACGGCTCTTACTATACCATTGGCAATAATTTTTGATGAAATCATTATTTTTGGTTTAAAAATAAGAAAAACCCGCTTTTAAAGGCGGGTTTCACAAAAAATATTTTTTAAAAAAAATTAAATTCCAAAAGCAGATCGGGCGCCACCAGAAACAAAAAGCGCTGAAATTCTTGCTTTTTGACCATTAGTAAACATATACATTCCTCTATCATCAGTATAATCCATATAATTCATAGTCATTTCAACAGGTGTACCAGTACAAGTGCTTAAATGAGGGTAGGTAGGCACCCCATAATTTGCAGAATCATGAGTAGGAGTATCAGCCACTAAATCACTTCCGCAAGTTGCATCTCCCCAAATATGTCTAAGGTTTAAATAATGCCCTACTTCATGTGTAGCCGTTCTACCCAAATTGTATGGATAACTTGATCCAGAATTACTAGTTACACCAAAATATTTACAATCTATTACAACACCATCAGTAGCTAGAGAGCCTCCAGGAAATTGTGCATACCCCAATATACCCCCACCAATAGTACAGGTCCAAATATTCAGTGTATTAGAAGGCGATGTTGGATCAATACCACCTTTACTACTTTTTTTCATGGTATCTCTGGTTCCCCAAGAGGTTTTAGTGGTGGCTTTTCTATTAATTGCCTGCAATTCAAATGTAATATCAATTTTGGCAGCTACTCCTGCAAACAAACTTGGAATACTTGAAAAATCAGTATTAGTAGCAGTAAAGTCTTTGTTCAAAACATCAATCTGAGATTGAATCAAAGCATCTGAAATGTTTTCGGCAGCCGTGCGATATAACACATTCACCACAACAGGAATAACAATTTTACCATTCACCAACTTACCCTTTAAACGTGCTTTTTGAGTGAATTCCTCAATTTGATTCATACGAATAGCTAAAAAAGGATCTGCTGCTAATTGCGCTTGCAAAACTTCATAGGAAGCACATTTACGTTTGGATACAGTTTGCTGAACATCTAAATCATTTAAGGTTTCTTCATTTTGACATGAAAATAAGGCCAAAAAAGCAACTGAACAAATTAATAGTTTTTTCATAATTGTGAAGTTTTTTTTTGTTAATTAATTGATTTACAAGTGTTTCACAAACAATTTACAAAAATAAATTGAAACTTCCCATGTTTTTTCGCAATATTTCAAAAACTAATAATCTGTATATCAACTATTTATAGTTATAAAAACGTTATTTTAATCGATTGGTAAGCTCATATAGAGCAATTCCAGTGGCTTGAACAACATTCATACTACTATTTTTTCCAAACATTTCAATATGAACTATTTGGTGTGAGCTTTTAAGGAAATAATCAGAAATTCCTGAAATCTCATTCCCAATTATTACTGCAATTGGTTTGTTTTTTTCTAAGACTAGTTTTTCAATAGCAATACTATCAGAAGTCAATTCTAAAGACAGTATTTGATAATTTTGATTCTGAAGTTCTTGAATCACATCTAATGGATTATCAGCCAGACTGTAGGACACATGAAGATGCGTACTTCTAGAGGTTTTATTTATTTTTCTAAGATTCATTTGCTCTCGAAGTCCGCAAAAAATAATTTTCTCTACTCCAAAAGCTTCACAAATTCTAAAAATAGATCCAATATTGGGTTGAAATTGAAGGGTATCACAAATCAAAATAATTGGAAAAGTACCCCCATCAAAAGGAAATTCATTATGTGTAAGCTGCATTACGGAATTAATTATTAAAAATATAAAACATAATATTGGCCCCCATTTTTAAGGCTTTTTGTCTTACTTCTATTGGGTCATTATTGACTTCTGCATCTTCCCATCCGTCTCCTAAATCACATTCGTAAGTGTACAACAACGCCAATCTATTTTTGATAAAAATGCCAAATGCCTGTGGTCTTTTTCCATCATGTTCATGAATTTTAGGCAATCCTTTATCAAAAACAAACGGCTTTTGAAAAATAGCATGATTAGCGGGCAGTTCAATTAACTCAAAATCTGGAAATAATTGTTTAATTTCTCTTCTTATAAACGAATTCATTCCATAATTGTCATCAATATGTAAAAATCCGCCACCTTCAAGATATAGTCGTAAATTTTTGCGCTCCGAATCGTTAAAAACAACATTTCCATGACCTGTCATGTGGATGTAAGGATAGGAAAACAAATCGGGGTCACTAGGTACTACTGTTGAAGGTTTGGCTTTAATTCGAGTATTGATATTGGTGTTGCAAAAATTAATCAAGTTTGGAAGCGATGTTGGGTTTGCATACCAATCGCCTCCGCCATTATATTTTAACAACGCAATTTCTTGAGCATTTGAAGTTAATGTACACAGAAGTAATAGTTTAAAAAATAATCTCATCTGTTTTTAATATTTGTTCATATAGGAAGATGGAATGCATTTTCAATTTAAATTAGTCAATAATGATTGCCAAGAGCATTTCAAATGTAAACATTAATTAATGAATTCTAATAGTATGACTTTGCACATTCGATTTAAAGCGTGTTCAACGCAAGAAAAACTATTTATAAATCTTTTTGAGTACCCTTTTCATGTATTCAAGTAACTCGGTGTTTATTATTCATTAAAAAAAACGAAACTATGGCACGCAACAATTGCTGCTGTTTCAGTACGCAATCTCGTGTTTCCAAGGGTGACAGGGAAAAAACCATTTGAAAGCGCTAAAGCAATTTCGTTTGGACTAAAATCGCCTTCAGGACCAATTAATATGGTAGTAGGAGTCTTAGGATGTAGGACTGATTTTAGTGATTTTTTATCCGTTTCTTCACAATGCGCAATAAACAAATCCCCTTGATGTGATTGATGCATAAATTCTTTAAAAGATACAGCTTCATTTAATTTGGGCAAAAACAATGCATTAGATTGTTTTAATGCCGTAATGATAACTTTTTCAAATCGGTCTTTATTAATAACTTTTCGTTCAGATCGGTCACAAATAATAGGGGTAATTTCTTGAATGCCAATTTCCGTGGCTTTTTCTAAAAACCATTCAAAACGATCGTTCATCTTGGTTGGTGCTACTACTAAATGTAGGGGAAAAGGGGAAGGGATTTCATTCTCAAACGACAAGATATTCACGGTACATTTAGAATCAGATGCTAAAGTAATCACTGTTTTAAACAAATACCCTAATCCATTGGTAACATGCAAAATATCACCTTCTTTCTTACGCAACACTTTAATAATGTGCTTGCTTTCCTCTTTATCAAAGATAAAATCTGTACAAGAGGAATTGATTACTGAATTGAAAAATAATTGCATGATTAAAAAGTAATTCTAGCTTTTGACACAACCGATGCTGTTTCAAAATGTTGTGATAAATATTTATGATAGCCTACAATCCCAATCATAGCTGCATTGTCTGTTGTATATTCAAATTTTGGGATAAAAGTTTTCCATCCGTATTGTTTAGCGGCCTGTTGCATAGCCGCTCGAATACCTGAATTTGCAGACACACCACCACCTATAGCTACCTGCTTAATTCCAGTTTCTTTCACTGCTTGCTTTATTTTATCCATCAAAATTGTAATAATTGTATGTTGAATAGAAGCGCAAATATCGGCTTTATGTTCTTCAATAAAATTTGGATTTTCTTTCTGATTTTTTTGAATAAAATAAAGTATAGCTGTTTTTAAACCTGAAAAACTGAAATCCAATCCCGAAACTTTAGGCTTAGAAAAGACAAAGGCTTTCGGATTTCCTGTTTGAGCTAGTTTGTCCACCAAAGGCCCACCAGGGTAGGGAAGTCCAAGAATTTTAGCACTTTTATCAAAAGCTTCTCCAACCGCATCATCTGTAGTTTCTCCAATAATAGTCATCTCAAAAAAACTATCCACTCGAACAATTTGAGTATGTCCACCACTAATTGTTAAGGCCAAGAAAGGAAATGAAGGTTGCTCAAAGCCCTCTTCTTCTATAAAATGGGCCAAAATATGCGCATGCATATGATTAACAGCAATAAGAGGAATCTGAAGCGCAGTAGCCATTGACTTGGCAAAAGAACTTCCTACCAATAAAGAACCCATCAAACCAGGACCTTGTGTAAAGGCTATAGCTGATAATTGTTCTTTATTAATTTGAGCTTTTTTAATAGCAGCATCAATTACGGGTACAATATTTTGTTGATGGGCTCTTGAGGCTAACTCTGGAACCACGCCTCCATATTGATTATGAATCATTTGATTAGCAACCACATTAGACAATACACGATTGTTGCATAAAACTGCTGCAGCAGTATCATCACACGAGCTTTCTATGGCTAAAATATAAACGTCTTTTTTATGCATAATTTGTAGACAAATTATAGGGATTATTTTGATAAATGGGGGTAAATTTCTTTAATTTTACAGCTTCGTCAAAATTAGCTATTTTTTATTAAATAGCTTGTAGTGTTTTGGGTATTAAATAGAGAGTAATTTCTAACCATAATTTCAAACCCTTCCAAAAAAATAATTGTCCAATAATTACAAAAAGTAAGCTATCAAAACATTTTATAAAATATTTTTAAGGATTATCTTCATACTAACTGTGTTGCTCCTCACCATGGGAATATTGCTTTCTTTACCTGCGGTACAATCGAAGTTAGCAAAGCAATTGATGGAAAAAATCAATACTTCATATGGCACTTCCATCGAAATTGAAGAAGTTGGCATTAGTATTTTTGGTGGAGTAAAATTAAAAAAAGTACTAATTCGGGATCATCATAAAGATACTTTAATTTATGCGAATCGAATCAAAACACATCTTATTGATTTAAAAAAAGCAATAGATGCCGACTTAATTTTTAACTCAATTCATTTACAAGGGGTTCTTTTTAATTTAAAAACCTATAAAAAAGAAAAACTTACCAACCTCGATGTGTTTATCGAAGCCTTTGAAACGGGAAAACCATCAACAAAACCCTTCTTAATGACTGCTCGTGAGGCCTTTATCTCCGACGGACATTTTATATTAATTGATGAAAATCGCAAACAGCCCAAAGACGTTGATTTTACTAAAGTAAATGCACAATTGAGCAATTTTCAAATTCTAGGCCCCGAAGTATCATCAAATATAAACCAGTTATCTTTCAAAGACTTTAGGGGGGTATTTATCGAAAAACTATCTGCAAATTTTAGTTATAACAAATCAAAGATTCAGCTAAAAAATTTAAGCGCTAAAACAAAAGAATCTAAAATTAACGCAGAAGTTACTTTAACTTACAAAATTGAAGATTTTGCGGATTTTAATAATAAAGTTAATTTCAACGTTACATTACATCCTTCCATACTTGCTTCTAATGATATTCGATGTTTTTATAATGAATTAGGTAAAAACCAACTTTTCACCGTACGTTCTCAGATCAATGGTACTTTGAATAGTCTAAGGTTATCCCAATTGCATATTCAAGATCAAAAAGAGGCGAAAATTGAAGGAGACCTTCACTTCAAAAATCTCTTCCCTACTAATGCACAAACCTTCTACATGAAAGGACAATTACATTCGTTGACAACGAGTTATCAAAGTCTTGTCGAATTATTGCCTAATGTTTTAGGAAAAACATTGCCAGAGCAATTGAAAAACTTAGGCAAAGTTGAAATAATTGGATCAACCGAACTCACCACCCAAGATATCAAAGCTGATTTTCTTATGAATTCCACTATTGGACAAGTAGCATCCAAAATGGAAATAAAAGATATGAATCAAACAGATTTGGCAAAATATTCTGGCACTGTGAAGCTGAATGATTTTAATGTAGGTACATTTTTGAATCAAAAAAATCTTGGGCTTACATCCCTTGCATTGGAAGTAGATGGCAAGGGTTTTACGAAGAAAAGTTTAGACACCAATCTAAAAGGGAGCATTTCAAAAGTTGCCTTTAACAACTATACCTACAAAAACATAGAGGTTGAAGGCGATTTTAAACTTCCAATTTATCTGGGTAAAGTAAAAATCAACGACCCTAACTTGGCGCTTTCGTTTGATGGATTAGTTGACTTAAGTCAAAAACACAATCAATATGATTTTAAAATTGCCATCGAGCATGCCGATTTACATCAGATGCATTTTGACAACCAAAAAGTTTCCAGCTTAAAAGGCGACATTCTTGTCAATGCAAAAGGAAGTGATATAGACGATACTTATGGTGATATTTTCATTAAGAATGTTTCCTATACAAACACGCATCAAACATATACATTCCAGGACATACATTTATCTTCAACTTTTGATAGCAATCAAGTAAGAACTTTGAACCTAAATTCGGAAGATATTGGTGAAGCAAATATTGTAGGGCAATTTAAAATCAATCAGATAGGAAGTCTTATTCAAAATTCATTGGGAAGTCTCTATGGAAATTACAAGCCTTTCAAAATTCAAAAAAACCAAAATCTGAAATTTAATTTCACTATCAAAAATAAAATCGTAGAGGCCTTGGTTCCTACGCTAAACATACCCAACGATGCTATTGTGAAAGGAATTATGAATTCTGATAACAATGAATTTAAATTAAATTTATATTCTAATCAGCTGGTGTATTCTGGAACTACTTTTGACAATATCCGTCTTGATATTGATAATAAAAATCCTATTTACAATACATTTATTGAACTGGATAGCATAAAAACAAGTGTCTATAAAATAAGAGATTTTAGCTTGATTAATGTAACCATGAAAGACTCTCTTAAAATTAGAACAGAATTTAAAGGCGGTAAGAATGGTGAGGACATTTTTAATTTGAATTTGTATCACACTATAAACGAATCTAATAATAATGTTGTAGGTTTTAGCAATTCTGAAATCAAGTTTAAAGATTATTTATGGAATCTTAATAAAGATGATCAAAAAAGCAATCAGATTATTTTTGATAAAAACCTGAAAAATTTCGCCATAAATGATATAGTGTTGACCCATGAAAACCAAAAAATAGATTTTACGGGCTTGATAAAAGGCAATAATTACAAAAATTTACATCTTAATTTTCAAGGAGTTGATTTGAATAAAATTACTCCTGGAGACGACAATTTTACCTTTAACGGAAAAATAAGTGGACAAGTGAATTTTGAACAAAATGGCTTAATTTACAAACCCACAGCATCTGTTTATGTTGATCGTCTTAAATTAAACAATGTGTTTTTTGGCGATTTATCTTTAGATATTCAAGGAGATCAAAATTTCAAAAAATTCACCTTGAATTCGCATTTGGAAAACGACGGATTCGAATCTTTTAAAGCTTCAGGTCATATAGAAGATATAAACAATGAAACCCATTACGATTTGGATTTAAAATTGGAAAAATTCAATTTATCCTTTCTGAATCCAATTGGAGGAGAAGTGCTATCCAATATCAGAGGATTAGTTTCTGGAAATGCTAAAATTCAAGGTACGACAAATAAACCAGACATTAATGGACGCTTGTATCTTGAAGGAGCTGGGATTAATATACCCTATTTGAATGTGGACTATGAATTGAATAACAACTCAATCGTTGATTTATCAAATGAAAAATTCTTGTTTAGAAATAATGGAATTTTTGATACAAAATTCAAAACACAAGGCTTATTGAATGGGGTAGTGGAGCACAATAAATTCTCTGATTGGAAGTTAGACTTGTCCATTTCATCCAAACGCTTTCTAGCTTTAGACACACAAGATAGTGAAGATGCTGCCTATTTTGGCACCGCTTATATTGATGGTAGCGCAACTATAGCAGGACCTGTAGATGCATTATTTATCAAACTCAAAGCAGAATCGGAAAAAGGAACCTCAGTAAAAATTCCAATTAATTATGCCGAAAGCGAAGTGGAAAGTGGCCTTTTGCATTTTGTGACACAAAAAGAAAAAAACAACAGTAAAAAAGGTGTAATTGAACGAACTAAAGTTTACAAAGGACTAGAACTTGAATTTGATTTTGATATCAATCCCGATGCTGAAATTGAAGTTATTTTGGATCGTGCAACTGGACATGGAATGAAAGGTAAAGGATACGGCTCGTTGTTATTTAAGATAAATACTTTGGGAAAATTCAACATGTGGGGCGATTTTCAAGCGTATGAAGGTACCTACAATTTTAAGTATGGAAGTCTTTTAGATAAAAAATTTGATGTGAAAAAAGGAGGTTCTATCATTTGGGAGGGCAATCCAATGAAAGCGCAATTGAATCTTGAGGCCGTATATAAAACATCGGCGAATCCTTCAGTACTCCTAGAAAATTCCTCTTTCAACACCAAAGTTCCTGTTGAAGTAGTTATTGGAATACGAGGCGATTTAGCACGTCCTGATCCTGACTTTAGCATTGGCTTTCCTACAGTAAGTTCTGTCTTAGAATCAGAAATTCAATATAAACTAAACGATAAAGATACACGACAAACACAAGCTTTGTATTTATTATCATCTGGAAGTTTTTTGAGTCCTGAAGGAGTAAATCAATCTGATTTTTCTACCTCTTTATTTGAAACCGCCTCTGGTATCTTGGGTGATATAATTAAATCCGATAACGATAAACTAAAAGTTGGTGTAAATGTTGTTACGGCCGATAGAAGAGTAGGACGTGAAACCGATGGACGTTTTGTGGCTACACTATCATCCAAAATCAATGATCGGATAACCATTAATGGAAAACTAGGGGTACCTTTTGGTGGTGTCAATGAATCTGCTATTATTGGAAACGTTGAAGTCTTGTACCGCGTGAATGAAAAAGGCAACTTCAACCTCCGTCTTTTTAATAAAGAAAATGACATCAATTATATTGGACAAGGCATTGGATATACGCAAGGGGTCGGTATTTCATATGATGTAGACTTTGATTCTTTTAAAGAGTTTGTGGATCAACTCTTCAAAAAGAATCGTACTTACATCCCATCAAATACTAATGAAATAGATCCTGATTCCTCTTTTTCACCGGATTTTATAAATTTTAACAAATCAAAGAAACCTACTAAAGAAAATCCGAAAAAAAACAATGAAGCTATACTTCCAGAAGAAGATTAGCAATCGTAATATTTTGGTAAAATAGAAATACAAAAAAAGTCCAAATACAATTCATATTTGGACTTTTTTTATGTTTTAAATGCTAAAGATACCACCAAACATTAATAACTTTTGAAAGTAAAAGAAATCTTGTGAAGCTCTATCGTCTAGGTTGATAGTCGTTCGAATATCAGGCATGTTAATATAACCACCTTTTAATTCGCCTTGCACATAGAAATGTTTAAAAAAAGTGATGTTTAGTCCCGTTTTTAAAGAGGTTCCAAATCCAGAAACATGGAAATCATCATGACGAACATTCCCCATTAATTTGCTGTTCGTCTTAGGATACAACATTCCAAAACCCCATCCTTCAGTAAGGTTGATTTGAATTTTATCCGTATTGCTTATTTTGAATAAAGAAGAAATATCATCAAATCTTGAAACCTCAGAAGTAATATAATTTAATCCATCGGTATGTTCATACGTTAAAAACGTCTCGTCTGAAAAATCGATAGGAGTACTATTATACATACCATTAAACTGTGAGCCAGAATTTGTAGTAGGTAAGTTAATATATCCCGATACTTTGGCGGTTTGATTTTGCGTCATTACATATTTCATATGATCGACTCCTATTGAAACACTATAATGATCTGAAACAAAATATCCTAAACGCAAATTGGTTTGAGGAATCGTCATGCGAACCGGATTGATATAATCTATGTGCCAACCCTTTGGTTTGTCATGAGCTTTCATATCATAAACCGTAAATTTATAATCTTTACCAGAAAATGTTACATCTGAGGTACTGTAGGTTTCTCTATTACCTCCCCATGATATAAAAAA
The DNA here is from genome assembly GCF_055231795.1 of Flavobacterium riviphilum. Lineage (NCBI taxonomy): Bacteria > Pseudomonadati > Bacteroidota > Flavobacteriia > Flavobacteriales > Flavobacteriaceae > Flavobacterium > Flavobacterium riviphilum. The sequence continues at coordinate 484,666 of NZ_JBUYSY010000002.1, read as the reverse complement.
TTTTCTTTTATTCGAATTTACATACTTTGAATTTGAATTTTCTTGTGCTATAGTAATACTACTAGTTATTAGAAAAACAACTAGGCAAAATGATTTTTTCAAGGAATTTATGCTAATTTAAAATTGATTAATGGTTTGTTTAATGGCTACTAATTTTGTCATTAAAGATTCAAAATAATCCAAATGTAACATGTTGGCTCCATCGCTTTTAGCATTGGCTGGATCAAAGTGAGTTTCGATAAATATACCATCCACACCCACAGCTATTCCCGCTTTGGCCACAGTCTCAATCATATCTGGACGACCTCCGGTTACACCGATTGTTTGATTGGGCTGTTGCAAAGAATGCGTTACATCTAAAACAGTGGTAGCATATTGTTGCATGGTTGGAATCCCTCTATAGTCCACTATCATATCTTGATAACCAAACATCGTTCCTCTGTCGGTAACCATTACGTTTTCGTTATGACAATCCAAAACTTTTTGAACCGCATGTTTCATGCTTTCGGGACTCATAAATTGTCCTTTTTTCAAGTTCACCACTTTTCCTGTTTGAGCAGCAGCTGCAACCAAATCTGTTTGGCGCACTAAGAAAGCTGGAATCTGCAACACATCTACATAAGCTGCAGCCATCGCGGCGTCTTCATTAGTATGAATATCTGTTATAGTGGGTACACCAAAAGTTTGGGAAACTTTTTGCAAAATTTTCAAAGCTTTTTCATCTCCAATTCCAGTAAAACTATCGATTCTTGAACGATTCGCTTTTTTAAAAGACCCCTTAAACACATAAGGAATTGCCAGCTTATCAGTAATTGTTACCAATTTATCAGCAATGCGCAATGCCATTTCTTCGCCTTCAATAGCGCAAGGTCCTGCTAAAACAAAAAAATTACCACTAGTGGTGTTTTTAATTTGAGGGATATGATTAATGTTCATATTAAAATAAGTTTAAGTGGTGCAAAGGTAATTAGCTTTTGTGATTTAAGTTGATTTTAAAAGAAAATTGTTGCGGATTTGGTGTGTTTTGAACGTAAATATTGGTTTAACAACGGTTTAACCTCTACAAAGTCATATTCACACTTCATTATTATTCTATTTCTTAAGCGTTAAGCCCATTGGAACCATCAAAACTCCTCTTTCATAAATATTCATATAAAGTAAGATTGGTTTTTTTTGACCTTCCCATGAAATTTCATAAACATCTAAAAATCCAGCGCCCATTGGGGTGTTCTTAGAAGGAAAAGGACAACAGCTTTCTAATTTTTGATAGCTAAGTTTTTCCCCATTAGGACCAGCTAAAGCCTCTAAAAAACGTTTTTGATTGATTGTTTCATTTTGAGTGCCACGGTAGTAAATATTGATAGGATGATCTTTATCGTAACCGTATTTTTTGTCTTTGCTAAAGGTGGTGATTACAAAAGTATTGTTTTTGGACAGCAAGGGTTCAGGGGCATTATTGTCTACATTTTGAAGCGTAGATTTGGTACTAATACAAGAGGTAAAGAACATAGACGCAATACAAAGCCTATAAAATGTTTTCATTAGAATTGATTTAAGGTTAGATTCTGAATTGCAATGGGCACCCAATTTTAGTACACAGTTACAACTCCATTTAAAGATAAAATCCTATAATTTTTTTTTGAAACACAAATATAATTACTTTGAAGCTATAGACACTTGTCTCTAATCTCTTTTTTAAAACTACAATTACTTTCTATATTTGCACCATTAAAAAAATAAAAAATGGATTTTATTTCACAAACATGGGCTTGGTACGTATCAGGCTTTCTCATTGGATTTATAATGTTACTATTGGTGTATTTCGGGAAGACTTTCGGAATGTCATCCAATTTGCGTTCCTTATGCACCCTTGCTGGAGCGGGGAAGGGAGTACCTTTTTTTGACTTCGATTGGAAAAGCACACGATGGAATTTAGTAGTAGTTTTGGGGACTATGATAGGAGGATTTATAGCTGTTCATTATATGAGCGACCCTTCAAATGTAAGCCTAAATCCAAAAACAATCCAACAACTGGAACTTTTGGGCGTAGAAGCTCCTAATGGAAAATTGTTACCAGACGCCTTATTTAACAACGATATTTTTCAATCACCCAAAGGTATTTTTCTTTTGTTGCTTGGAGGCTTTTTAATTGGTTTTGGATCACGTTATGCTAGTGGGTGTACTTCAGGACATGCTATTACAGGTTTAAGCACACTACAACTTCCTTCATTAAAAGCAGTAATAGGTTTTTTTATTGGAGGTTTACTAATGGCGCATTTCATTTTACCCATTCTTTTAAAACTATAAAATATGACAAAGGCATTAAAATATTTAATGGTAGGAATTCTTTTTGGAATTGTTCTTACTAAATCGGAAGCCGTTTCATGGTATCGAATTTACGAAATGTTTCATTTTCAATCGTTTCACATGTACGGTATTATTGGTGTTGCAGTAACCACTGGATTAATTGGCATGCAATTAGCCAATCGTTTTCAAATTAAAAATAGAAAAGGAGCCCCCATGCATGTTCCTGATAAAGAAAAAGGCTCTACTCGTTATTGGTTAGGCGGCATACTATTTGGTTTGGGCTGGGCACTTGTAGGATGTTGTCCTGGCCCTATATTCATCCTAATAGGAGCTGGATTTTTACCGATAATACTAGTATTAATTGGAGCGCTATTGGGTACGTTCCTATACGGCTTGATTATGAAAAAATTACCCCATTAAGAATACCTTCTTATACAAACAAAAAATAGCCCGATTAAAATTTTAATCGGGCTATTTTTTATTTAAAAGTAAGACGCCCGATACAATGCCATATTGAGCTAAAATATAGGTACTCATTATTAAGGTATTGGAATACGGTAGTGCTTCATAAAACTTATTTATTGCCAAAATACTATCCGATAATACAAAAGAAATAGCTCCTAAAAGTATTATTCTTGCTGCTGGATTTGACCACCTTAAACTGTTTTTGAAGGCAACAAATAACATCAAAGTAATTACAATGGCATAAATGACTACAGGTAGTTTTAAGGGCCCTAGTTTTGGAAATAACAAAAGAAGTATTCCGAAAAAATATGCCAAAAGAAGCGTGGTTCCAATTGCTATTTTACTAGAACTTGTTGTCTTTTCATTTTGGTCTTGTTGTATAAAAAGAACAATGTACCACAGATGAGACACCAAAAAGGCAACCAATCCAAGGATAAAATAAAGTTCTCCTTTATCTGCAAACATTAATATGATATCGCCTATCCACGAAAAGAACAAAGCGAAAAGTAATATTTTCTTTGTTTTAAAATCTTTAGTAATCAAAACTGAAACGATCAAAAAAGGAATCAAAAATGGTTTTAGAAACCAGCTGATTGCATCAAATCCAAAAAAAGGAAGTAAAAGATATAGTACACTAAAGATAAGAAAACTAGTAAATATTGTTTTGGGTTGCATTAAGAGGTGATTTTGTAGTTAGTAAAAACAAGATAAGTTGGATCTATAGCAAAGGAGCGTCTATCAAAGGATCAAGACATTTTTTCTTTCAAAATTTGTACTCAAAAAATACACATTTACCAGTAATGAAAGTAAAAAATATCCCCCTAAAATATAACTACTCATAGGAATTAGTGCGGATAAATTGAACCAATCCTGATAGTAATAAAATATCCCTCCGGCAAATATAAATCTCAAAGTTTCCCAAATAATAGCTGATTTTTTGGTATCCATTAACTCAGTATAACTATACACGGTCAAAAAGATGAAAGCTCCATAAACAAATACATGAGGTAATCCTATGGTTCCAATTGCGCTATACATATAGGTAATTAATAGTAGCGTAGTCAAGGCTTGAAAAATAGACCAATACATCAAATTTTGAGAATGATGCATTCCATATTTTTCAAAATGATACACATCGGTAATTTTTGAAACGGGGTATTTTTCCTCAAAATTTTCAGGACGCCAGCCAGTAGGTTTAAACCAAATAAGTAGCTTATCTTTCCAATGTTCCGCGCGCCAAGCATCTGCAATTAGTAGTCCTAAGTGTTGAAAATTAATTCGAATAGGGTTCCACGTATTTGCAGGTCTAGTAATCCCAAAAACAGGAGGGACATGGTCTAGTTCTTCTTGAAATGTTCCAAATAATTTATCCCAAAAAATAAAAATTTGCGAATGATTTTTATCGATATATTCAGGATTTATGGCGTGATGCACCCTGTGATGTGAAGGAGTAACAAGAATTTTTTCCAAAAACCCCATTTTTTTTATATGCTTGGTATGGTACCAAAATTGTAAAAACAACTGTATTGGCAAGGTAATAGCAATCACAACGGAAGGCACTCCTAAAAAAGCTGCTGGCAACAACAAAAAGGTAAATAAGTTAACAAAGCTTGACACCGTTTGTCTAAGGGCGCATGCCAAATTGAACTCTTCACTACTGTGATGAATAGCGTGTTTGTTCCATAAAAAATTAATTTGATGTGCCCAACGATGCGTCCAATAACCGTAAAAATCAATTGTAATAAAAGCTATTATATAAGCCCAAACGGAAGGTTCCATTTTAAAAAAAGCCACTCGTTCTACTAACCATTCATATGAAATAATCGAAACACTTAGCCCCAATACATCCTTTACAGAATTGGTCATTCCCGAACTGATACTTGACACTGTGTCCATGTAAGGAGCCGTATCATATCCTTTCAATTTTCCATATATTTTTTCGACCGCAATGAGTATTAAAAAAATCGGCATTACATATACCAATATTTTACCATATTCTTCCATAATAAACACTTTTTTTTCCAAATATATAAAAAAGAAAAAGCAGCATTATTAATTTTGAAAAATAATGCTGCTTTTTTTAAAAAGTTGATTTATTTAGACAATTTCCGCACTTAGTCCAGCTGCTAAAAGCTGTGTGCACTGCGGTTTAAGTTCGTCGTAAGGACCGGTTTTTACCGTACATTTTCCATTGTAATGGATGATCAACGAACATTGTTCTGCTTGTTCTGGAGTATGATCACAAACACGAATTAATGTAGCTATAACATGGTCAAAGGTATTCACATCATCGTTATAGACAATAATTTCATTATTAAGTCCAAAAAGTTCTTTGATACTTACTTTCTCCCTTACTTTTTCTTTTGTACTCATTTTTTGAAATTCTTAATTTAAAAAAAACAATTTAAGATCGAGTGTATTTTAGACAAACCCAATTGTTCTTATGTAGTTTTTTAACAAAGGTTAATCCCTTTTCGGTACAAGAGGCATCCAAAAAAGGAAAATCTTCTTCATAAAAACCACTCAATAATAAAACTCCTTTAGAATTTAAACAATCAACATAAGTCTGCATGTCGTTTAACAGAATATTACGATTGATATTGGCTATAATCAAATCATATTGCTTTCCAGGTAACAAACTAGCATCTCCTTCATATACTGTAATGTGTTTACAATTGTTGCGCTCGGCATTTTCAATAGAATTCAAATAACACCAATTATCAATGTCAATGGCATCTATAGGTTGAGCACCTTTCATTTCAGCTAAAATGGCCAATATAGCCGTACCACATCCCATGTCTAACGTTTTTAAACCTGCAACATCCATATCTAGCAAATGTTGAATCATCATATGCGTAGTTTCATGATGTCCGGTTCCAAAGCTCATTTTGGGTTCAATTACAATATCAAATTCAGCAGTGGTTTTAGGATGAAAAGGGGCACGCACATGACATTTTCCATCCACGTCAATAGGTTCGAAATTTTTTTCCCATTCTTCATTCCAATTGATTTGTTCAATTTCTTCATAAGTATAAGAAATCGAAAATTCCTCGGATTCTAATATGAAAATATCTTCTAAAATGGATTCATCCCATAGATTTTTTTGAACAAAGGCGTCGATACCTGTTTCGGTTTCAGTAAAACTTTCGAAGGCCTTTTCCCCTAGTTCGGCAATTAAAATTTCGGATCCTAATTCTTTAGGTTCAATTTGAAAATGATAGGCTATGTATGAATTTGACATGGTAACTTTATTTTTTTGCAAATTTACAATTTCTACAATGACTCACTCTAAAAAATATCAAAAAGAGCAGTATCTGAAACGATTCAATATAATATCACTTTTCATAAGCCAAAATATCACCTGGTTCACATTCTAAAACTTTACACAATGCCTCCAAAGTACTAAAGCGTATGGCTTTTGCTTTACCTGTTTTAAGTATTGAAAGATTGGACAAAGTCAAATCAACTTTTTCTGAAAGTTCGTTTAATGACATTTTTCTTTTAGCCATCATTACATCAAGGTTTACTACTATTGGCATAACTAAATGGTTAATTCGTTTTCGTTTTGAATTTCGATTCCTCTTTTGAATATTTGACCAATTACACAAAGTATTACTCCCATTAGCAACCAAACGTCGGCACCATTCAACGGCAAGGTTTGAATATCAGGAAGTGTTACGTTTTTACTTTTTATCCAAAGTAGATATTGAACAGAATAATACGCAATTACTCCAATGATTATAGATAAATTGCTCAGATTCGATATAAATTTGAATAATTTATGGTTAAAAGGAAAAGCCAAATTTAAATTATTGTCATGAAGAAATTTTACAATGACATAGAACAATACTGCTTTTAAAATAGCAACTACACTTATTAAAATCATAACAAGTGCATAAAATCTACTATCAAAACTGTAGAGGGACTTTAAATCCAAATAAGTTGCATTATAGGAGTTAAAGACGAATGTGTATAAACCATTAAACACATACGTACCTGAGTTAATACAAATACCAATAAAAATTGCAAAAGCAACATAATACAATATTTTGAGTATTTGCATTGTTGAAATATTAATTTCCATGATGTAATGTTTTAAATTAGACATCAAAAGTAATAAATATTTATTGTTTTTCAATAAATTTTTATTGTTATTAATTTAAAATCATTAAAAAAACAATAATTTAAGTATATAAATACACTGTTTTGATTAATTCAGATTGGAAAATAAAAAAGCTAAAACCCCTAGTATACTTCACCAAAAACAAAATAGTAAATCCACTTTTTTTATTTATTTTAGCATTCAAATTTTTATCATAATTATGATTTCAGCAGCACAATTTCAAGAAGAACTCAATTTATTCATTGCTAATGCTATACGCGAAGATGTTGGCCCAGGAGATTACAGCTCTTTGGCTTGTATTCCTTCGGACGCAACAGGAAAAGCTAAGCTCCTAGTAAAGGAAAATGGCACAATTGCCGGAGTTGAACTAGCCAAAATGATTTTTAATTATGTAGATTCTTCAATGCAAATTGAAACTTTTATTAAAGATGGGGCCGAAGTAAAAAAAGGGGACATTGTATTTCATGTATCAGGGAGTTCGCAATCAATTCTGAAAGCTGAACGAGTAGTCTTAAATACCATGCAAAGAATGTCAGCTATTGCTACCAAAACTCAGCACTACGTTAGATTATTAGAAGGAACAAAAACTCAAATATTAGACACTCGCAAAACTACTCCTGGTATGCGAGCTGCCGAAAAATGGGCGGTTACCATAGGAGGAGGAGTAAACCATAGGTTTGCCTTGTATGATATGATTATGCTAAAAGACAATCACATCGATTTTGCTGGTGGAATCACGAAAGCGATTCAAAAAACCAAAGCCTTTTTAACGGCAAATCAATTGGATTTAAAGATTATTGTGGAAGCTAGAGATCTTAATGAAATTGAGGAAATCCTTCAATCTGAGGGTGTTTATCGTATATTGATTGATAATTTTAATTTTGAAGACACGCGAAAAGCCGTAGCATTAATTGGGTCAAAATGTCAAACTGAGTCTTCAGGAAATATCAACGAAACCACGATACGCCAATATGCTGAATGTGGCGTAGATTTTATATCCTCAGGTGCTTTAACTCACTCTGTTTATAATATGGATTTAAGCTTAAAAGCCTTTTAACTTTATTTAGTTCATTTACTCATTATTCATGCCTAAATCAAAAGTCCCTTTCGAAATTCAACTCAAGAATAGAATCAAGCAAAATAGTTTAATTAAAAAATGGATTCATTTTTTACAAAATAAAAAACTTCTTTGGCTAGAAGAACTTTCGTTGTACGACTTTTTGCGGTCTTATATTATAGGAGTTATAAATGGAAAACTACCTGTTAGGGCTGGAGCTATTGCTTTTAGTTTTTTTATGGCATTATTTCCTTTTGCACTATTTATACTTAATTTAATTCCATTTATTCCAATTAAAGGCTTTCAAAATGATTTTTTAAATTTTGTAGAACATAGTGTTCCTCCAAATACTTTTGATGCTATAGCTGAAATCATTAATGATATTTTAAACAATAGTCATTCTGGTCTTTTATCCTCTGGGGTAATATTATCCGTATTTTTAATGGCAAACGGTTTGAGTGCCATATTGGGAGCATTTGAAGAATCAAGACATGTGGTAGAGAGAAGAGGATTTATAGAACAATATCTCATCTCTATTGGAATGTCTATTTTTCTATCCTTTTTATTACTTTTTACAGTAGCTATCATCGTTGTATTTGAAGTAATAATTCAACAAACAAAAATTCAAGACGTTCTAAACGATACAATTCCATTAATAGAATTAGGAAGATACATTTTTCTTTGTTTAATGATTTTATTTACCACTTCTATTTTATTACGTTTTGGTATCAAACAACGTCACAAACCAAAATTTTTTTCGGTTGGTTCGGTGTTTACTACTATTTTGATCATTATTTCATCCTATGGTTTTGGTATTTGGGTCGTGAAATTTTCAAAATATAACGAACTTTATGGTTCCATTGGAACACTCTTAATTTTAATGTTTTACATCTGGATTAATTGTATTTTACTATTACTTGGATTTGAGTTAAATGCTATAATACAATCCCATCGTAGTCATTTAAAGTCTAAAAATTCTACATAGATCGAACTTTTTAAGCATAAAATATATTACTTTTGAAATAACACTCATTGTATTATTAATCGATGCAATTAAAAATCTAGTGTTTTTCTTTATAAATTCTTAAACTAAAACAAACAAAATGAATAAATTACTTTTTTTAGCAGCTTTTATAAGCTTAACACTTACCAGTACAGTTAAAGGTCAAACTGTATTTGGAAAATGGAAAACTATTGATGATGAAACTGGAAAACCCAAGTCAATTGTAGAAATTTATGAAAAATCAGGGAAAGTATACGGAAAAGTAGTAGAGATTTTAGACCCGAAGAAAAAAGATAAACTGTGTACTGAATGTACTGGTGAAGACAAAAACAAACCTATTTTAGGAATGCACGTGGTAAAAGGGCTTCATAAAGAACAAAAAGAATATACGGGTGGAACTATTACAGACCCAAATAATGGAAAAGTCTATAAATGTTTCATCACTCTTGAAGGGCATGACAAACTAAAAGTTCGTGGGTATATAGGTTTTTCTTTAATTGGAAGGACACAAGTATGGCACAGAGTTAAATAAAACAATACACAAACACCCTAATAAAAGGGTGTTTTTTTTGCTACTTGATCCCTTGCATTTATTCCTTTTTTGAAGTTTATTTCATAATCCTTTCTTTATGTATTTTGTAGAAGTTATTTTACCCTTGGCACTTGCTAAAACATTTACTTATCAAGTTTCTGAAGCCGAATATCATTTCATCAAAAAAGGAATGCGACTGTCTGTACCTTTTGGTAAAAGCAAAATATACACTGCATTAGCAATTGAATTACATCAAAACAAACCGCTACTATATGAAGCTAAAGAAATACATCAAATATTAGATCACGAACCAATTGTTACCCCAATACAAATTGAACATTGGTTTTGGATTGCATCATATTACATGTGTTCAATAGGCGAAGTATATCGTGGCGCTATGCCAAGTGCGTTTCTTTTAGAAAGCGAAACAATTATTTCTATTCAAATTACTTCTTTTATAGATGAATCCCAATTATCAGACGATGAATATTTGATCTACCAGGCGTTGCAAAAACAAAGTACTCTGAAAATACACGACGTAATTGCAATTTTAAATAAGAAAAATATTTTCCCGATTATCCATGGCTTAATTGAAAAAAAAATAATTACCCTAGCCGAGGAAATTGCTGAAAACTACAAACCAAAACTCGTTCGCTATGTTCGTTTACACTCCCAATTTAATTCCGACAAAGGACTCCCGCAATTATTAGAACAATTAAAAAATGCACACAAGCAGAAGGAAGTTGTATTACATTATTTTCAATTGCTAGCAAAAGAGAAAAAACCCATTTCGATCAAACAACTAAGCGAATCGGCACAAGTTACAGTGGCTGTAATTAAAGCTTTAATTGAAAAAGAAATTCTTGAAGAATATCATATACAACACAATCGAATCGCGTTTAATGGCAGGGCTACATCACAAGAATTAACACTAAGCACTGCGCAACAAGTAGCCTACGACACACTTAATAAACAATTTTCAGAAAAAGAAGTGTGTTTACTACAAGGTGTAACCGCTAGTGGAAAAACAGCTTTGTACATTAAATGGATTGAATCCTTTTTGAACCTAGGAAAACAAGTTTTATTTTTACTTCCTGAGATTGCATTAACCACACAATTAGTAAGTCGTTTAAGATCTCATTTTGGAGATAAAATTGTGGTTTTCCATTCTAAATACAGTAATAATGAAAGGGTAGAGGCTTGGTATCAGATACTCCAAAAATCAAAAGAAGCACAAATTGTAATTGGCGCACGCTCAGCGCTTTTTCTCCCTTTTCAAAATTTGGGAGGAATCATAATCGACGAAGAACACGAACCTACTTACAAACAAGTTGATCCTGCTCCAAGATATCATGCACGTGATGCTGCCATTGTTTTAGCCAATGCGCATAAAGCCAAAGTTTTATTAGGCTCAGCTACACCAAGTCTTGAAACCTTTTTTAACACTCAAACCTCAAAATACGGATTTGTTGCACTTAAAGAACGTTTTAGCAACGTCAAAATGCCAATTATTGAATTGGTAGATTTAAAAGATAGCTATTTCAGAAAGCAAATGAAGGGACATTTTAGCAACACCTTAATCAATGCTATTGGCTCTGCTTTATCATTAGGAGAACAAGTAATTCTGTTTCAAAACAGAAGAGGGTATGCACCTGTCATTGAATGCATGACCTGCGGACACGTACCTCAATGCCCTCAATGTGATGTGAGCTTAACCTTTCATAAATTCAAAAATCAATTACGTTGTCATTATTGCGGTTATGCTATCGGAAAACCCACAAATTGTCATTCTTGCTCTAGTATTGATTTGACCACTAAGGGATTTGGTACAGAACAAATCGAAATAGAATTGTCTCAACTTTTTCCAGAGGCAAAGTGCGCAAGAATGGACCAAGACACCACAAGAGGAAAGCATAGTTTTGAAAAAATTATTGACGGTTTCAAAAATCAAGAATTTGACATCCTTGTTGGCACACAAATGTTAGCCAAAGGACTTGACTTTGATAACGTGAGTTTAGTCGGAATTTTAAATGCGGACAACATGCTATACCATCCGGATTTTAGAGCTTTTGAGCGTAGTTTTCAAATGATGACACAAGTTGCAGGAAGGTCGGGTAGAGCTGAAAAACAAGGAAAAGTAATCATTCAAACCTACAATCCGTTGCACAATATAATTCAACAGGTGACCCACAATGATTACGAATCGATGTACAAAGAACAAATATACGATAGACAAATTTATAAATACCCACCGTATTTTAGATTAATAAAATTAACCTTAAAACATAGGGATTTTGATAAACTTAAAGAGGGATCTTTTTGGCTTTACCAAGTATTGAGCCAAAATCTTTCCATACCTGTGTTAGGTCCTGAAGAACCCGAGATCAATCGTATTAGAAATGAATATATTCGAACAATAATGATCAAAATCCCACAAAAAACCTCAATTGTAGGAACAAAAAAAACCATTCAAAAAATATTGAATAGTTTTGAATCGGTTGCACAATTTAGAGCAATCCGAGTAATTGTAAATGTAGATTTTTATTAAAAAGTAGTTTTTTTACATAGATAGTGCTTTAATTAAATCATCTTTTTTGTTTCTGCTTAAGGGAATCTTGGTAATACCAATTTCAGCAAACTTACTATTGAAACGATCAATTTTATCGATATTGACAATATAAGATTTATGAACTCTCACAAATTTATCCTTGCTCAAATCGTTTTCAAAAGATTTCATAGTAGATAACACCAATTTACTATCTTCATCAGTAACTACTTTTACATAATCTCCATAAGCTTCAATCCATTTAATTTTTGAAGTAAATACTTTGAGTTTTTTCAAGTTACTCTTGATAAAAATATGCTCACCTTCCTCGTCTTTACTCTCAGATTTGAGATGATGCAAATCTAAAGCCCTTTTTACAGCTGCATTAAAGCGCTCAACCGCTAAAGGCTTTTGAAGATAATCAGTTGCATCATAATCAAAAGCTTTAACCGCATACTCGGCTTTGGACGTTATAAAAATGATTTGAGGTTTGGTTTTAAGTCCGTCAAGAAGATCAAATCCACTAATGACAGGCATTTCAATGTCTAAAAAAATCAAATCAACAGCATGAACAGACAAGCAGTTTTTGGTTTCAATAGCATTGGAAAAATCACCTACCAAGCGAAGATGAGGATGATTATTTACTAACTTTGCTATAATCATTCTTTGAACGGAACTGTCATCAACAACAACACAGTTTAGTTTCATAAAGGGTGATTTATAATTTTCGGTTACGTAAATATAAATTAATTATTTTACTTTGCAATCCTTTCGAGCAAAAAATCTACACTTCATCGATTATTTTCATGTTTTATCTTGCAGAATCAAATTAAATAACTACTTTTGCAGCCAAATTAACAAATAAATATTTTTTTTATGAATCATTATGAAACTGTTTTCATTTTAAATCCCGTTTTATCTGAAGTTCAGATAAAGGAAACAGTAAGCAAATTTGAAGAATTTCTTACTAGTAGAGGAGCTGAAATGGTATCGAAAGAAGATTGGGGGCTTAAAAAATTAGCTTATGAAATTCAAAACAAGAAAAGTGGTTTTTACCATTTGTTCGAATTCAAAGCTCCAGGAGAAATTTTACTTCCATTTGAAACTGAATTCAGACGTGATGAGCGTGTAATGCGTTTCTTGACTGTAACTATGGACAAACATGCTATCTCTTGGGCAGAAAGAAGAAGAGCAAAACTTAAATCTACTAAAGCTTAATTAACATGGCAACATTACAACAATCTGCTTCAGGAAAAAAAGATGGAGATATCAGATATCTTACACCTTTGAATATAGAAATCAACAAAACTAAAAAGTACTGTCGTTTCAAAAAATCAGGAATCAAATACATCGATTATAAAGATGCTGATTTCTTATTGAAATTTGTTAATGAGCAAGGTAAAATTTTACCTCGTCGTTTAACTGGTACTTCTTTGAAATACCAAAGAAAAGTGTCTGTAGCTGTAAAAAGAGCACGTCACTTAGCTTTAATGCCATATGTGGCTGACTTATTGAAATAATTATTATTAATATAGTTGTTGGTTTTCAAAATTATCGAAACCTAACTTCTCAAAAAAAAGGACAACAACATGGAACTTATTTTAAAACAAGACGTTCAAAACTTAGGTTTTAAAGATGATGTAGTATCTGTTAAACCAGGTTACGGTCGTAACTACTTAATTCCTCAAGGATTTGCTGTATTAGCAACTGCTTCTGCAAAAAAAGTATTAGCTGAGAACTTGAAACAAAGAGCTCACAAAGAAGCTAAAATGATTGCTGATGCAAAAGCAACTGCTGAAGCATTAAAGGCTATTGAAATTAAAATTGCTGCAAAAGCTGGAGGAGAAAAATTATTTGGTTCAATTACAAATATTGATATTGCTGCTGCTTTAGCTGCTGCAGGACAAGAAATTGACCGTAAATTTATCACTAGTGGTATCGTAAAACGTATTGGAAAATACAGCGCTAGCGTACGTTTACACAGAGATGTAATCGTAGAATTAGCTTATGAAATTGTAGCTGAAAGAGCTTAATAATTTTATCAAAATTCAAAAATCCCGATACGTTTCTAACGTCATCGGGTTTTTTTTTTATTCATTTTCAACATGAAATATACTAGATTAACTAAAGAGCAATTTGAAGAGCTCCATCAAGAATTCACTACTTTTTTAGCTACCCAATCTATTGACAAATCAGAATGGGATACCTTGAAAAAAGAAAAACCAGAAGTTGCAGAACAAGAACTTGATGTTTTCTCGGATCTCATTTGGGAAGGAGTACTTAGTAAAGCCTCGTTTTTAGAACATTTTTCAAAAAACCATATTTTCCTTTTTCAATGCTTCGAAAAAGAAATAAAATCAATCGTTCTGAAATCTTTAGTACCCGAAGTAGACTTTTTGACCAAAGAAGGACTGCAATGGTTATCCGATAACATGTTTACAGAAACCATTGAAATGAAAATTGGAACTAAATTTTTTACAGAAGAACGTAATTATTCCATTTTTCAACTGATTCAACAAGGAGCTTTTTTAAGCGATGGACAACTTTTCCAACAAATTAATTCAATAATTGAATCGAAATAAACTTTTTTTACCATAAAAATTGGCTATTTTTAGTGTTTTAATCCGACACGTAGATAGCCAATTTTTTTTATGGATATTCAAAGTAAAATACAAGCATTACGCTCAGAACTTGAGCAACACAATTATAACTATTATGTTTTGGATCAACCTCAAATTTCTGATTTTGAGTTTGATAAAAAACTTGAAGAACTTCAAAAGCTTGAACTAGCTCATCCAGAATTTTTTGACGAAAATTCACCCACTCAAAGAGTAGGAGGGACTATCACCAAAAATTTTCAAACGCTTACCCACGAATTTAGAATGTACTCTTTAGACAATTCCTATTCTAAAGAAGATGTTATTGATTGGGAGGCACGTATTCAAAAAGTTTTAGGAAATGTACCGTTAACTTATACATGCGAACTAAAATATGATGGCGCTTCAATAAGTATCACTTATGAAAACGGAAAGCTTACTAAAGCTATTACACGTGGTGATGGATTTCAAGGAGATGACGTAACCGCCAATGTAAAAACAATCAAGTCCGTACCCCTGCGCATTAAAGGCAATTGTCCTTCAAGTTTTGTAATCAGAGGTGAGATCATTTTGCCATTTGCAGGATTCGAAAAAATGAATCAAGAATTAATAGAAATTGGTGAGACTCCTTACTCCAATCCAAGGAATACTGCATCGGGGAGTTTAAAACTTCAAGATAGTGCTGAAGTTGCCAAACGTCCATTGGATTGTTTGTTGTATACCATTGTAGGGAATGAGCTACCCTTTTCAACCCAATTTGAAGGATTGCAAAAAGCAAGAGAATGGGGGTACAAAGTACCCAATGAGGCCATTTTGGCCCAAAGTCTAAAGGAGGTGTTTTCTTTTATTGATTATTGGGATGCTCATCGACATGAACTACCCTATGAAACAGATGGTGTAGTTATTAAAGTAAACTCTTTTCAACACCAAGAAGAGTTAGGCTATACTGCAAAATCTCCTCGCTGGGCCATAGCCTATAAATTTAAATCAGAACAAGCAAGTACATTATTACAATCCATTTCCTATCAAGTAGGTAGAACCGGAGCCATAACTCCTGTAGCCAATTTGGATCCTGTTCAATTGGCTGGCACTATAGTAAAGAGAGCTTCGTTGCATAATGCGGATCAAATACAAAAATTGGATATCCGAGTTGGAGATACCGTTTTTGTAGAAAAAGGAGGGGAGATTATCCCTAAAATTATTGCGGTCGATTTCGACAAACGCCCATTGCATTCAGAAGTAACCCAATACATTTCACACTGTCCAGAATGCCAAACCCCACTTGTAAGATCCGAAGGTGAAGCCAATCATTATTGCCCCAATTTTTATGGTTGTCCGCCTCAAATCATTGGTAGAATCCAGCATTTTATTTCACGTAAAGCTATGGATATTGAAGGCCTTGGTGGAGAAACCGTAGCTTTGTTGTATCACAATGGTTTAGTTAAAAATTATGCTGATTTATACGATTTGACCGTGGAACAACTATTACCACTAGAAAGAATGGCACAAAAATCAGCCGAAAATTTAATTAATGGTGTTGCGCAATCTAAAAACGTACCTTTCGAAAATGTCCTCTTTGCATTAGGAATCCGATACGTTGGCGAAACCGTGGCAAAAAAATTAGCCAAACATTATAAAACCATAGAGGCCTTACAAAAAGCAACCTTAACTGATTTAATCTTGGTAGATGAAATAGGGGAACGAATCGCAAAAAGTGTAGTTGAATTTTTTGAAAACAAAGAAAATTGCGATAGTATTCAGCGACTTAAAAACAAGGGGGTTCAGTTTGAATTAATTGAAAAGGAAAATCCAAATGCTACAACATTGCTTGTTGGTAAAACCTTTGTTGTTTCTGGTGTTTTCGAAAAATTTTCTAGAGATGATTTAAAAAAAGCCATTGAAGAAAATGGTGGTAAAGTAGGTAGCTCTATTACATCCAAAACTGATTATGTGATTGCAGGAGATAATATGGGGCCTTCTAAATTAGAAAAAGCTAATAAATTAGGCATAGCCATAATTTCAGAAAATGATTTTATAGCCTTACTTGAACAATAAATCAATATGCTGTTAGCTCAAAAATTTATTTTGTATACTAACTGATGGAATAATACAAGTGGTTTTTTTTCCAAACCACTTGTATCTATTTTTGGCCACAATATCATAAATGAAATCCAGAACTTTAGTTGGAATAATTGAAAAAAGAGACAACAAATTGTACCATCCACCTAGTTCTTTGGCAATACACAAAACCGCTTCAGATTTTATTGTATAACATTTTCCAGGCTTATAAAAAATTATACTATCTATTTGCATTGGATGCAATCCAATGTGTTTTACAATTTCTTGCCCTAAATGACTTTGTAAAGCAACAAAACGAAAGATGTCCTTTTGGTCATTTTCAATAATGGTTTGTACCGATGAATTGCAAAGATTACAAACGCCGTCAAAAAGTAGTATTATTTTATTCTCAGGAAATACTAGCATACTTAAATTGATTTTGTAATCCTTATTTATTTTTTAGCTTCCACCAAATCAAGTTCTTCTAAACTTACTTTAGAAGTAAAAATTCCATAATTGACAGTCGCTTTATTTTTTTCAATACTGTCTATGGTTCCTACAGCTTTTCCATCAGTCATTCGAACTCTATCGCCTACTTTTAAAATAGGTTTGGGTTTTTCTACAATTGGTTTTGCCTTTTTTTCTTTTTTAATAATTCTTATTTCCTCAACTTTTTGTTCTACTTCTTTAATTATTTCTTTTTTCTTTTCCGTGATCAATTTTGCTTCTTTTGGTGACACCTTTTTTCGTTTGGAATTTTCAATTTCTACAATCTTCAAAAATTCACCTATAAGTTCTTTTTTATTTTTGTTGTTGAAATATTTTTCGGCAATGTCTTCAATTTTCTGACCTATATAAATAGTTTTCTGTTTACTATCATATAATTCTTGATAGCTTTCTAACTTTTGCTTGATTCGTTCATTAATCGACTCCATTTTTTTTCCTTCCTCTCTTGCTTTGGACTCTTCCTCTTTCAAAATTTGAGAAGTTTTTTCAAGTTTTGAACGCTCTTTTTGAAGCGTAGCTATCGTCTTGTCAAATCGTACTTTTCCTTTTTCAATTTTCTTTTTTGCTCTATTGATCAATCCAAAAGGAATCCCGTTTTTTTGAGCAACTTCAAAAGTAAACGAACTTCCTGCTTGTCCAATTACCAATTGGTACATGGGTTCTAATGTTTTTTCATCAAATAACATATTGGCATTTTGAGCAAAAGGCAACTCATTGGCCAATATTTTTAAATTGGAATAATGAGTGGTAATGATTCCAAATGCTTCACGATGATAAAACTCTTCAAGAAAAATCTCAGCCAACGCACCACCTAATTCGGGATCAGAACCTGTTCCAAATTCGTCAATCAAAAACAATGTCTTTTTATTACACTTTTTAAGAAAATAGTTCATGTTTTTCAAACGATAACTATAGGTACTTAAGTGATTTTCTATAGATTGATTATCACCAATATCGGTCAATATACGGTCAAATAAAAATGTTTCGCTTCGTTCGTGCACAGGTATCAACATTCCGGACTGTAACATCAATTGTAACAAACCAACCGTTTTTAAGGAAATTGTTTTACCTCCAGCATTGGGACCGGAAATGACAATTATTCGATTTTCTTGATTTAATTCAAAGGTTTGTGGATGAGTAATTTCATTATTCTGCTTGTTATTTAAATACAAAATAGGATGATACGCTTCGCGCAAAAACAACCTTCTGTTATTGGTTATTTCGGGTAAAATACCGTTGATTTTATTGGCATATTTGGCTTTGGCAGCCACCACATCTATGTCACTCAAAAATTCTTGGTACTCTATAAGCAAAGAAAGATATGGCCTAATAGCATTAGACAATTGCTTTAATATTCGAGTTATTTCTTCCTTTTCCTCATATTCCAAATTACTCAATTCACGAGAGTATTTTAAAGTAGTCTCGGGTTCTATGTATGCAATACTTCCCGTTTTTGAACTCCCCAATATCGTTCCCTTTACCTTTCTACGGTACATGGCTAAGACTGCCAAAACTCTTCGATTTTGAACAAAACTTTCTTTGATATCATCCAAGTACCCTAAACCATTGTATTGTGATAAGGCCACACCAAAACTTTGATTTACCTTGCCACGAACTACATTCATACTTTTCCGAATATTGAGTAAATCAGGAGAAGCATTATCTTTTATCTCGCCATATTTATCCACTACTTCATCAATCAAGGTGATGATGTTTTTGGTATATTCTACTTTTGACGCACGAGCATATAAATTGGGATAATAGTCTTCGAACTTCTTTAAAAAATTTAATAAAAAATTGCTAGTACTTGAGAGCGTGGCTATTTTTCTAAAACTACCTACTTCAAGAAAACTATCTTCAATGGCCAAAAATTTGATTTCGTGATGAATGGCGTCAAATCCGTGGTTCGGAATGGCATTGTTGTTTTGAAAAGAAGAAACATATTCAGAGGTTTGTAATAAAGCTTGCATTAACGTCTCTTTTTCTTTAAAGGGCGTTATTTTCAATGCTTTTTCTTTGCCTAAGTCAGTATTACAAATGTCCGAAAGGGTTTCTAATACAGTTGGAAATTGTAAATCTTGTAATGTTTTTTCGTTGATAGCAATCATGAAATTGTATTATTTTGGGATACAAAAATAAGTATTCCTTTTCGAGTATTTACATTATTAATTGATAGCTTACACCTCTATTGATAAAATACTTTTAGTTTGATAACAGTAAAAGAAATTTTTTCTTACTAGCCAAACAATATTTACATTTGAGATAAAAAAATGTCACCCCTAGAAATAGTACAAGAACAACTAGATGCCTATAATGCACAAGATATAAAACGATTTGTATCTTGTTTTGCTGATGACATCCAAGTGTATCAATTCCCGAATGTGTTGCTTTATTCTGGTATTGCTATGTTTGAAAAGCATTATACCGAAGCATGGGCGAGAAACCCAAATCAAAAAGCGAGTGTCAACGAAAGAATAAGCTTAGGAAATTTAGTCATCGATAAAGAAAAAGTGACAGGAAGAGCTTCTGGAGAAATAATACACGTGATTGCTATGTACAAAGTAAAGAACAATAAAATATCACAAGTTTTCTTTGAATATGAATAACATAACCTCCAACTATTCCTCAGTATTAAACTCAGAATGGGCATCATTTTTACATGATGAACTAGCTTCTGATTATTTTCAAGAATTAATAAAAACCGTTGATGAGGAATATCAAAAACATACATGTTTCCCTCCAAAAGCATTACTTTTTAATGCTTTTAATCAGTGCGCTTTGCAAGAGGTAAAAGTCATCATCATCGGACAAGATCCCTATCATGGAGTAGGAGAGGCTAATGGTTTGTGTTTTTCGGTTAATGATGGTATAAAAATCCCACCTTCCTTGCGTAATATATACAGAGAATTAACTGATGATTTGGACAGTATTTTCATGCCAACATCTGGAAATTTAGAAGATTGGGCCAAGCAAGGAGTTTTGCTATTAAATTCCAGTTTAACCGTTCGAAAAGACCAACCCAATAGCCATAAAAATCTAGATTGGAGCCGCTTTACTGATGCAGTCATTGAAAAAATTGCTTCCCAAAAAAAGCATCTTGTTTTTTTATTATGGGGAAGTTTTGCACAAAAAAAAGGAAGTAAAATTGATAAAACCCAACACTTAGTTTTAGAAAGTGGACATCCATCACCGATGAGCGCCAATCAGGGAAAATGGTTTGGAAATCAACATTTTTCAAAAACAAATGAGTACCTCAAGGATCATGGAAAAGAACCCATTCAGTGGATAAGATAATTATTTTTTAATGATATCTTTAAGAACTGCTTTATTATCGTAGTTTATTACTTCCAAAATAATGGGTTGATTGTTTATAGTTTTACCATAAACGGTGTATAATTTCCCATTTTCAGTTGGAATATTACTTTTATCAAAATCAACATCACCGTATTTTAACGTATTTTTTATATCGATGGTGTCTACCCACTTTTCACTAAGAATTTGAGAAGCTTTATCAGAATAGATAAAAGGTTTTGAACTTAAATTGTTTAAAACTCTGGAATTTGGAAAATAATTGCATCTAGTATCCTTTCCTAAAAAAAAACCAGCTACAACAAAGAAACCTAAGACTAAACCGATCAAATAGTAAGCAAAACGTTGGTATAATTTCATAACGATGATGAAAATTGATTAAATTAATTTTGGCAAATGTAATTCAAACTTTTGTGAAAAACTAGATTTGCAAATTCAATTTGTTTTTCAATTTTAGGAACAACAGCGCAATTCGGTAAGCATCTTCTGAAGAAGAATTTCTATCACTTTGTGGAATTTTATAAATTTCGCACAATTCATCCAAAGAAAATTGTTTGTCGGTAATGTCGTTTAATTTTCGATACATCACGTCCACATCAAGTGCTTGGTTTTTAAGTTTTCCACAGTCCATTTTTTCTAATGCAGCATTAATGATGTCTACATCAAAATCAACATGATGTCCAATCAAAACAGCATTTCCAATGAAATCAACAAACATTTGAATAGCATCAGTTTCAACCAATTTTTTCATTTTGCTATCAACAATAAACTCATTGGAGAGTCCATTGTCATGAAAATATTTATATTGCAAGAGTACTGCTTCAAAACTTTGTCCAATGCAAATACTATTGTCTTCTATTTCAAAAGCTCCAATTGATAGAATGACATCTTTTTCTGGATTCATACCAGATGTTTCTGTAGAAAACACAATAATTCTATTGGGTTTACCATCAAACTTTGACAAATACTCCTTCCAGAATTCTGGATATTCCTTGTTAATATTTTTTAGCCAATCTAACATATTAAGAAAATTGAGTGAGTTTGAATTTACCTTTTATCAATTCTTCAAGGTCTTTCATTGGACTTAAAGCGGCTTTGAGTTTATCTTTATCCATACGTGACATTTCTGCAACAGGAAGATATTGACCTGAATCATCATTTTTTAAACCTTCTAATGTTCTAAATTTAGTCAAAGTAATAAAAGCTTCAGCACAGTTGAGATAAATTTCTGCGTTTTTGGGGTCCAAAATTGCCAATTGTTTGTATCTAAGGTAAGTATTGTTTATACCTTTTAAATTATAATATAAAGCAAATAAACGAGCACCATCAATTAAAGGCATTAATGCACGAGTCTTGATATCAAATTTATTTCTATTAATGGAATCTTCTTCTGTAATAAATTTTTTGAAAAAAGTAAGGGGAGCATTACTTCTCAATACATCATTTCCCATGTAATCAAAGAAAAGAGTATTATTCTTTGCGTTTTGAAAAATGACATTACCAATGGCTTCCTCTAATTTTTCATCGCCAAATACTTTTTCATAATCAAAAAACAGAGCACTCATATCGCTGCTATTTTCACCTGGTGTATTCATCCAACTATTGAATTGTTTGATCCAATCAGATAAGGATTTACACCAAAGCAAATTACTCGCCATATGATCCTGAGGGCAATATGGATAACCAACTTTTTCAAGATTTGCAACAGTACGTTTGGCCAATTTTACAAAATAATCTTTTACTTCTCGATATTGATCTGCAGCTACATCTTCAAAGACCAACATACTGTCCTGATCAGTAAATAACAACTGTTCCTTTCTACCTTGACTTCCAATGCTTAACCAAACAAAACGAGCAGGAGGGGAGCCCATATCCAGAATTGAAAGCTCTACACATCTTTTAATTATGGCCAAATTAATTTCACTGGCAATATTTGAAACATGGTATAATGGAATGTTTTTATGAATTGCATTTAAAATTAAATCCGTGAGTTTTTCTCTTACTTGTTTTAAATCTTTAGGAGTTAACGAACGTTTAATTTCCTTAATCATTACACCTGGATTACTAGCTTGAGCAATAATCAAATCGTGTTCAGAAATAATTCCTTTCACAACTGATTGGGAAGTGCCATCTAAGGTTACACATAAATGAGAAACATTATACTTCAACATAATCAATTGTGCTTCAGCTAATGAAACATTCTCAGGCACTGTAATGACAGGCGAATCCATAATTTTGTCAATACTATCCGAAATCAAATACCTACCTGTTGCTACTTTCGAACGCATATCCCAATCCGTTACTATACCAATCGGAAAATTATTTTCGCAAACAATTACATTATTAACCATTTTCTCTGTCATGATAATGGCAATGTCTTTGATTATGGCTTTTCCTGTGGTGGTCAATGGAGAGGTATCATAGGTGAGTGACTGAAAGTATTGAATTTCTGATTGTTGATCAGGAAAAAACACATTATCAGATAATAATTTACCTGTATAATTTTCTTTATCACTGGCATATCGTGAAGTTGTGGCAAAACTTTCAAGCAAAAAATTTAAAACCGAAGAATTATTAGCCACAAACGGTCTAAATGTAGCAATTGGAATGGCATAAATAATAGAATCCTCTCTAGCTTTAGCGGTCATCATATAATTATTCTTGGCAAAAAAAGGACGAAGACCAAAAATATCACCTTGTTGACTTTTATTTAAAAGAGTTTCCTCAGCATCAGAAATAACAGAAAGGCTAATAGTACCAGAGGCTACAACGTAAAAACATTCATGCAACGGGTCATTAATTTTGAATAAAGTTTGATGTTTTTCTAAATTAATAACACGAATATTTGAAGCAATTTCAGAGAGTTCACTAAAAGTTAAATTATCAAAAGGGGGATACTCTTTCAAAAAATCAGCAATACGTTCTGCTATGGTATTCATAGGTTTCAAATAGGTTTTAATAAACGTAAAAGTAATAAATAAGTCATCAAAAATCAATGACAAATACTAGAAGTATCTGATTTACAAATGTCTTAATAAAATCTTAAAAAGAATAATATTATTAGTAAATTAGCATTTGTTTATCATTAGAACTTTATTTCACTTAAAACCATAGCATTATGAAAATCAAAAAAAATGTTGTCTTTCTGTTACTTTTGTTAACCAGTATAAGTTTTGCTCAAAAAAAAGTGAGCAGTCCTGCTGAATCTGTAACGGGAAAAATCAATGGCGCAACCATAACTGTGAATTACGGAAGTCCATCGGTTAAAGGAAGAGCCATATGGGGAGCTTTAGTTCCTTTTGATAAAATTTGGCGTGCCGGTGCCAACGAAGCCACGACGTTTGAAACGGATAAAAATATTGTAATTGAAGGAAATGAATTACCTGCTGGAAAATATTCTTTTTTTATAATTCCAAATGCCAATGAAAGTGTCCTAATTTTCAATAAAGATTCAAAACTATGGGGTGCTTATGATTACAAAGCAACCAACGACCAATTACGCGTAACGGTTAAAAACAAAATGAACTCATCGTCTATAGAAAAATTAGAATATAAAATTACCGGCACAAGAATTGAGTTGCTATGGGAAAAATGGATTATAGGCTTTAATGTACAATAGATTTAATAGTTTTAGTATAAAGCACCTCAAAAGGGTGCTTTTTTTTAGCCCTGATAAATCATGTATTTCGAATAAAGAATAGAACAAAGTAGAAATATTGAATTTTCTATTTTACATAATATAAATTATAATTCAAAAGTATATCTATTAAATATGAGGACCGACCAAAGTAATTACAACAACCTTATTTTTGTTGTAACCAATAATTGGCAATTAATTTTTCTATGAGTTCATCTTTAGTTAAATGATGAAAAATTGATTTAATTTGAGATTTAAAGTTAAGATCTAAATCATGATTGGGTTTCGTCTTGAAAATTTGTTTAGCCCAAAGTATGGCATTATTTTCTTCAATACTTTCGGATGACGGTTTTTGGTACTTGGTAAATTGTAAACCCAATTGTTGTTCGAAGTCTGAAATCTCAACTTCCTCTTCAGCTTGTATTACCGTTAAAGAAAGTCCGTTCGCACCAGCTCTTGCTGTTCTACCACTTCGGTGTACATAAGCTTCATACGTATCTGGTAAATGATAGTTTACCACAAAAGAAACATCTGCAACATCAATTCCTCGAGCGGCTAAATCAGTAGCTATTAAAATGTTAATATGTCCTTGTCTGAATTGATTCATGATTCTATCTCTGATACCTTGTGTTAAACTTCCATGAATTGCACCAGATGAAAACTTATGAATCGCCAAATTTTTAGCTAATTTGTTTACTGCAGCTTTGGTTTTACAAAAAATTATACCACGTTCCCCTTCTTTGGAAGTTAAAAAATGCATCAAAACGTCCAATTTTTCTATAGGATCTACTACTATATATTGATGATCAATAGCTTGATTTCCCAATTGCTCCATGTCAGAGCTTACTTGAACTACGTTTTTGTGTAAGTAATTCTGAATCAATTGCTTTATAGAACCCGAAAGTGTGGCGGTAAAAAGAAATGTTTGGTGCTTTTTGGGCAATGAAGCCATAATAGTATCCAAACTTTCTTTCAAAATAGCAACCATTTCATCTGCTTCATCAAGCACTAACAAAGGTGTTGCATTTAAATTGACAGCTTTACGTTCTAATAGATCAATCAATCGACCAGGCGTTGCAATTAATAAATGTGTAGGTTGTCCTAAACGCTCTATTTGAGGTTTTATGGGCACCCCACCACAAGTTACAGCTATAGAAAGTGATGGTAAATATTTTGCAAATTGAGTTAAATTTTCAAATATTTGATTTCCTAATTCTCTAGTTGGAACTAAAATTAGCGCTTGTACGTTGTGGTCATTTGTATCAATGGTGTCCAAAATTGGCAACCCAAATGCCGCAGTTTTTCCAGTTCCTGTCTTTGCAATACCAACTAAATCAGTACTTCTTTTTAATGCCAATGGAATAATTTCGGATTGAATTTGAGTTGGCACTTTAATTCCAAGTTCTTCAATTGCCTTGACCACAGCCGTTGATAATCCTAAGTTTGCGAAATTATTACTCATTTTATACTGATTTATAGTTTTAAAAAATATGGATTATACAGCAACTTAACTTTGAATCAAAACTCAAGTTGAACCGTTTAAAATTATTAGTCCAATTCACTCATTACTTTTTCGCGATATTTTTTTCCAATTAATAACGTTAATCGTGTTTTATAATCTTCAATCAACCACTCGCGATAATTTTTACTACACTGACTCAAACATTTTGAAAATCTTTTCACTCTATCTTCAATGTCATCTTCAAGAAATTTAGCTAGTGCTTTGGCTTCCTGAGGTAACTCTGCATTGTCTACACACATTGACGCATGTTGATCTAAGGATTTATCTAAAACAACTTTGGAACGTAAATTTTGTTTGATTGCCAACTTATGTTCCTCATCGACATCAAAAGATACATCCTCAGTTTTGCTAAACTTTGCTCTAATATCAGGTGGCATTTGATATTTAAAATGCATTTCAATTTCTTGATCATCCCTTAGATTTTCCAAATAAAATTCGGGTGATTTAAAGATATGTTGCCAGTTGACTGGATCACTCCACAGTCCAAATCTCGCAGCATTATTACCCAAATCAATTACTGTGAATTCATCTTTACCTGGCAATTTTCTAGAGCCACGACCAATCATTTGAAAATATAAAGTCAAAGATTTTGTGGCACGATTTAGAATTATGGTCTCAACAGTAGGCTCATCAAAACCTGTAGTTAAAATTCCAACGGAAGTTAAAATGGCATCTTTGGTATGTTTAAACCAATGCAAAATCTCTTTTCGGTCTTCATTGCTACTGGTATTATCCAAATGACGAATTGGATAACCGGCTTCACGAAATGTTTCGTATACATATAGTGAAGTATTAATACCATTATTAAAAATTAATGTTTTTTTACCCAAAGAGCGTTCCGTATAAGCATGCAAAAGTTTTTCTTGCATCACCATATTAGTATACAAATCATCAGAAGATTTCACGGTATAATCTCCGTTAATACCAACTTTTAACGAGGTTAAACCTACATCGTAACTATATGTAACAGCTCTAGCCAAAAATCCGTTATCAATTAATGAACTAATCGTATCACCTACTATCAGCTCTTGATAATTTTGATTCATAGGCAGTTTTATATTGGAACTTAAAGGGGTTGCTGTTACTCCAAGTATAAAAGCTTTTTTAAATGAACTTAATAATTTTCTGAAAGAATTATAATGCGCTTCATCAATGATAACCAGTCCAATATTGTCTAGATGTAATTTTTCATCGTTAATACGATTTTTAAGTGTTTCAACCATGGCTACGAAACATGAAAAATCGTTTTGATCTGGTAAGTCTTTAACTTTGCTGTTAATTATTTTATTTTTCACTCCAAAACCTTTCAACATTTTGGAAGTTTGCTTACACAACTCTATACGATGGGTTAATACCACCACTTTCTTTTCATGTTGAGACAAATACCTTCTAACAATCTCGGAAAAAATAACAGTTTTCCCACCTCCGGTAGGTAATTGATACAACAAATGGTAATTAGAAGGTGCATTATCTATTCTTTCAAAAATAGCATCTATATCACCTTTTTGGTAAGCATAAAGTTCTTTTTTTTCTTCAATTGGTGCTTGTAACGTCTCTTCTAGCATTGTATTTTTTAATTTTTGCAAAAATACGTTTAAAAAAGAGTTATACCACTACCTTAAATCTAAATTTTATAGTTTGCCTTTTTAAAATTTATCTTATGACAAAACATTATTGTAAGAAATACTACCTTTTTTTTATCTTTTGCATTGCATTGCTAAAATTAAGTAATGGTATTTTGAAAAATGAGCAGTACCATTAATCAAATAGAATACTTAATTTTGTGGCTCTTTATATTTAAAATTCAATTATGTTTAAATCATTTAAAATTACGGCGCTTTTAGAAGGTTGTTCTTATTTACTATTACTGTTCAACATGTTAGTTATCAAACCCAATGCTATTGATTTGTATAAAACACTACTCTACCCTATTGGAATGAGTCACGGTGTTTTATTTATTGCCTATGTTGGCCTTGCGGTTTTACTAAAACAACAACAAAAGTGGTCTTTCTTAACTTTTTCTATAATAATTTTAGGTTCGCTTCTTCCTTTTGGTACCTTTTATATTGAAAAGAAATATTTAAGCAATGAATAAATATTTAGAAATCATTTTTAATTTTCTTTATCCAATTTTCAGAAAATGGGGATTGGGTTATACCTTTTCTTCCTATTTAAGTTTAGTACTCAATATAGCTATATTGATTTTCTTGACTTACACTATTTACATGATGTTTCGTTTTTTGTTTGTAACTGCCATGGCTATAGTTGCTTTAAAAACGAAAACAAAATTTGATGATTTAATTGTTTCTAATAAGACCGTCATTTATATTGCCCAGCTAATTCCTTTTACATTAATCTATAAGTCGGTTCCAATAATTTTGGATCGATATGAATATTGGGAGGGATTATTTGGAAAATTAGTAGGCGTCTATATTGTTCTACTTATTCTATGGATTATTCGATCCATTTTGAACACCATTAAAGATTATTTAAAGCAAAAGCCACGCTTTAGTGATAAGCCTATTGATAGTTTTATTCAGGTTATCATGATTGTGTTATGGATGTTTGGTGTCTCAGTTATTATTTCTAAACTTTTCGGAATTAGTCAAAAAGAGATGTTGACTATATTCGGGGCTGTTTCTGCGGTAATACTTTTGATTTTCAGAGATACCATTTTGGGTTTTGTGGCCAGTGTACAAGTAGCTATAAATGATATGGTGCGTATTGGAGATTGGATTACCATGGAAAAATATGGTGCCGATGGTGATGTAATCGAAATTAACTTAGCTACAGTAAAAGTTAGAAATTTTGACAACACCACTACAACTATTCCAACCTATAGTTTAAGTTCTGATTCTTTTCATAACTGGAGAGGTATGTTTCAATCAGAAGGGAGGAGAATAAAGCGTCATCTTTTATTAAAAGCAAGTTCGATACGTTTTTTAGAAGACAGAGAACTTGAGGATTTACAAAAAATAGCTTTAATTTCTCCTTATATTAAAACCCGAAAAGCAGAAATCGATCGTTACAACCAAGCTCATAATGTAGACAAATCATTAGCTATAAATGGTCGAAATTTGACCAATCTTGGCTTGTTTAGAAAATACATTAATCAATACTTACATCAACACCCTGGGCTAAATAAAAACCTTACCATGATGTGTCGCCAACTTCAGCCTACTCCACATGGTATTCCTTTGGAAATTTACGCCTTTTCAACCGATAAAAGATGGGTTAACTACGAATACATCATGGCTGATATTTTTGACCATGTTATGGCAGCGGTTCCCTATTTTCATTTAGAAATTTATGAAATGCCATCGGATACAACTTTTTTAAAAACCCAGATGAGACCATAAAAAAAAAAAAGGGATGAAATTGATTCATCCCTTTTTTTATAATCGGTCTTTAACATATTCTATTTCGGTTTTTCCGTGAGGTTTTGGTTTTCCATCTTCTCCTAAATTCACCATTGTCGTATTTTCGATAGTAATGATCGTTTCTCGTGTCATCATATTTCTTGCTTCACATTTCAAGACCAAAGAGGTAGTACCAAATTTCACTACATCAATCCCAATTTCAATAATATCCCCTTGTTTAGCTGAACTTCTAAAGTTAATTTCGGACATATACTTTGTGACAATTTTAGGATTTTCTAATTGAACTATAGAATATAAAGCCAATTCTTCATCAATCCAAGCGAGTAACTTTCCACCAAATAACGAACCATTGGGGTTTAAATCTTCGGGTTTCACCCATTTTCTAGTATGGAATCTCATGATTTACTTTTTATATACTTTCAAAAATAGGAAAAATAAGCCTCACTTTTAGTATCTTTAAACAAAAAACCATGCTAAATCGCGACCAATTTATTCAAGAGTTTAGAGGTGATGTTTTGGGTGCTATTACGCCACAATCCTCTGCAGATGAAAAATTTCAAAACCAAGTACTCCGACCCATACTAAAATTACAAAATGATTTATTTTTAGCTGTATTTGATAATTATCTTCAAAAAAATAGAAAAGATTTTCACTCATTAACCATAGAAAAAAAGTTAATTCTTGTAGAAAATGCTATTCAAAAAGATGTCAAATTAAGAAACTCTTTTAAAGGGATTATTATTGGATTATTTACTTTAGAAGAATACCAAACGTATATTAAAAACTCTTCAAATCTCAACAAGCGCATGATGAACATGCTCATCGAGCGCATCAAAAGCCAAATACAACTTTTTGAAAAATTTATATAGAATTACAAGACTTTGTTTAATTGAAGTTCCTTATTGATTGGAGAAAAAGTAATTTAAAAAACTCAAAACTGTATTCATTGACCAACCGTATTCCAATATTGATGAATTTTAATTTTCTTAGATTATGAAAAAAGAATTGTCAACGAAAACACAACTAATTTTAGGACTTCAACACGTATTGGCTATGTTTGGCGCAACGGTTTTAGTACCATTTTTAACTGGACTTGATCCTTCTATCGCTTTGATTTCAGCTGGAATTGGAACATTGCTATTTCATTATACTACAAAAAAAATAGTACCCGTATTTTTAGGCTCCTCCTTTGCTTTCATAGGTGCTTTGACATTTATTCTCAAGGAGGAAGGAATTGGAAATGTAAAAGGCGGGGTCATTGCCGCTGGAATAGTTTATATTTTCATGGCAGGAATGGTCAAATTGTTTGGAGTGGAAAAAATAAAATCATTTTTTCCTCCAATAGTAGTGGGCCCGATTATTATGGTAATAGGATTGCGATTGAGTCCTGTAGCCATAGCAATGGCGGGGTATAAAGATGGTGCATTTGATCAGAAAAGTTTATTAATTGCCCTAATAGTCATTACTACTATGATTATTGTTTCCATACTAGAAAAGTCATTTTTTAGATTAGTTCCCATTTTAATCGCGGTCTGTATCGGATATTTTACAGCTTATTTACTCGGTGTAGTCGATTTTTCGAGTATAACACAAGCCAATTGGTTTGGATTTTCCCAAAAAGGGATGAGTGACATACTAACACTTCCCTCCTTTTCTCTCTCGGCTATTTTTGCCATTGCTCCTATCGCTCTAGTGGTTTTTATTGAACATATTGGCGATATTTCCACAAATGGAGCCGTTGTTGGAAAAGATTTCTTCCAAAATCCAGGTATCACGCGTACCTTGTTTGGAGATGGATTAGCTACTTTATTTGCGGGTTGCATTGGCGGTCCTGCTGTAACTACTTATGGAGAAAACACGGGTGTTTTAGCTGTTACTAAAATTTACGATCCAAAAATTTTAAGAATAGCTGCCGTTTATGCCGTGATATTAGGGGTAATTGGAAAATTTGGAGCTGTATTACAAACCATTCCTACACCCGTAATGGGTGGCGTTTCTATTATATTGTTTGGAATGATTGCAGCTGTTGGTGTTCGTACACTAATTAGTGCCGAAATTGAATTCTCAAATTCACGCAACTTAATTATCTCTTCAATTATATTTGTATTAGGTATTGCTATTCAAGAAGTTAACATCAGTAAAACTTTGTCATTATCTGGACTTACCATTGCAGCATTTATTGGCGTATTTTTAAATAAAATTTTACCTAAAGACCAATTAAATCTTGATAAGAATCCTTCATAAAAAGGTTTATTTTGATATCACCTAGTTCTTCAATAGTCAATCATCAAATTATTCGTTGCCCTTTAATTTTTATCCACTTCGATGCTTTTAACATAATAATTGTCATCAATAGTGAAATTCGATTTAGTCTTAACTGTCATTGTTTTCCAATCTTTACTTGGGGTAATATTTTGCTTTTTCCCGTTGAAATACACTATGATTGGAAGCGAAAAACCAGCAACCACATTAATCCAACGATATCCAAATTGATTGTCTTTGAAATAATACTCCAATGTAGGAATTCGAGTATCACGCAAATATTGGTTAAAAAAAGGAGTTAAGCTTCTACCAATCTTTTCGCTCAAATATTTTTCAATTTGTAGTGAGGTAACTGTTTGATGATAAAACGTTTTATTCAAGCCTCTTAAAATGGTACGCCATTTTTCATCATTATTGACCACTTGACGTAAAGTATGCAACATGTTAGCACCTTTGTAATACATATCGCCAGAGCCTTCATTATTGACATTGTACTTTCCAATTATCGGTTTATCATTTTCAATATTTTGTCGGACTCCTTTTACATACTCACTTGCAGCCTCTTTCCCGAAATAATATTCCAAAAACAAACTTTCTGAATATGCTGTAAAACTCTCATGTATCCACATATCAGCAATATCTTTGTACGTGATATTGTTGGCAAACCACTCATGTCCCGACTCATGTATGATAATAAAATCAAACTTTAATCCCCATCCTGTACTACTCAAATCACTTCCTAAATAGCCATTTTGATATTTATTGCCGTAGGTTACACTACTTTGATGCTCCATACCCAAATAAGGCACTTCGACCAATTTAAAGCTGTCTTCATAAAAAGGATAAGGACCAAACCAATGTTCAAATGCCTTCAACATTTTGGGCACTTCTTGAAATTGTTTTTTGGCTTTTTCGAGATTCTCACGTAAAACAAAATAGGTACAATCTAAATTTCCTTTTTCTCCTTTATATACATCTGAAAAAGAAACATAGTCGCCAATATTGATATTTACGCCATAATTATTTATTGGATTAACTACTTCCCAATGAAAAGTTCGAGTACCATCTGATTCATTTTGAATATTTCGCAATCTTCCATTAGAAACATTAGTCAGATTTCCTGGAACATTCACACTAATCATCATCCCATTATCCGCTTCATCATACATATGGTCTTTATTGGGCCACCATACACTTGCCCCCAAACCTTGACAGGATGAAGCAATAAAATCATTCCCATTAGCATCTTTACTCCAAGTAATTCCTCCATCCCAAGGTGGGTTTACAGCCACTTTAGGTTTTCCGCTATAAAAAACTACAATTTCTTTGGTGGTGCCTACTTGCTGAACATCGGATAATGTAATAAAGTATACATTTCCTTCTCTTGTAAAATGAAGCGTCTTACCCTCCTGAATTACATTGGTAAGCTCCATTGGGGGTTGCAAATCTATTTGCATTACCTTGGCCTCTTTCAATACCTGATAACGAATGGTATTGGACCCAGCAATTGTACTGTCTGTTGGATTTACTTTAATCGCTAAATGATAATGCTTTAAATCCCACCAAGCTCTTTCTTTTGTAATGCTTCCTCTCAGCGTATCTTGCCGGGTAAAAATAGTTTCCTTTTTATCTAATAATCCTTGCGCTCTACTTACAATGCCAATACAAAATAATATGAGGATAGCTATTTTTTTCATTAAATATAGTTTTTTATCAAAACTACATATTTTTTTAATATGTAAATAAAAAACTACGAATCAGTAAAAATTAATACCAATGATTTTCTGCTAAGTTTGGCTCTGCGTAAGTTAATTGTTTAGCCGATTCCAAAGTGTCTAAATAGGCTCGAATTGGTGCATAATCGACATCCGAAGGTATTTGCATCACAAAAAATGTATCGTTAAATTTTTCGGACTCACAACCCATTTCTGAAAAGTGCTGTCTTAATCCTTCTATTTCTAAATCTTGACCAACAATAACTTGAACTGTAGAATTACCCGAATGCTCCAGCGTTTCTTTGTAAACAAGTTGCCCTTGTTCAGGATCTATTTCAGCAAAAACTATATCACCACAAGATACTGGTGCATAAAAAGGTATATTATCTAATTTATAAATACCTTCATTTTCATCTAATATAATGGCCCAAAGGGTCTCGGTTGCCCAATCGTTTAATAAATTACTAAAAAAACGGAACTTTATTTTAACTTCTGAATTAGTGTCTTGCATCTTCTAAAATAGGATTAAATTGGAACAACTTCTGTATCCCAAAACGATTTGTATTATCCCAAAAGATTTATTTCTGACGTGCTTTTAAAACATTGACAATGTCGTTTAATTGAAATCCTTTGGCTTGAAGCAAAATTAAGTAATGAAAAAGTAAATCTGCACTTTCATTCAAAAATAATTCATCATTTGAATCCTTAGCTTCAATAACCACTTCAATAGCTTCCTCTCCTACTTTTTGAGCAATTTTGTTAATGCCTTTTTCAAATAATGAAGCCACATAACTCTTCTCGGAATCGGCATTTTCGCGACGTTTTTTAATTGTCGACTCCAATTGTGAGATAAAACCATAATTTACAGAATTGGCTTCTTGCCAGCAAGTGTCAGCGCCAGTATGACAAGTAGGACCCACTGGTTTTGCCTGAATCAATAAGGTATCGCCATCGCAATCATTTTTGATAGAAACCAATTCTAAAAAATTGCCACTTTCTTCTCCTTTGGTCCACAAACGTTGTTTGGAACGGCTAAAGAACGTTACTTTTTGAGTCTCGATGGTTTTTTGAAGCGATTCTTTGTTCATATAGCCCAACATCAAAACATTTTTTGTTTTAGCATCCTGAATAATCGCAGGAATTAATCCGTGAGCACTAGATATATTTATTTGCATAATTTTTTATTTAAAATAATTGAAAGATTAAATGATTGAAAAATTGAAAGATTGAAAAATTGAAAGATTGAAAACGAAAAATAAAAGAGTTTTCTATTTCTATGGTCTATATTCTATGTTCTATGTTCTACAATCTTACTTCAAATTGGTTGTTTTTTAAAGCTTTTTTTAGCGTCTTAATCTCTATTTCTTTGAAATGAAAAACACTAGCCGCCAAAGCCGCATCGGCTTTTCCATCAATAAAGGTATCCACAAAATGCTGAATGTTTCCAGCCCCACCTGAAGCAATTATCGGAATATTAACCAATTGTGATAGTTGCGCTAAAGCTTCGTTGGCAAAACCATTTTTGGTGCCATCATGATTCATTGATGTGAACAGTATTTCGCCTGCACCGCGTTGTTCTACTTCTTTCGCCCAGTCAAACAATCGCATTTCCGTTGGCACCTTCCCTCCTACCAAATGTACTATCCATTCGCCTTTTATTTGTTTGGCATCAATAGCTACTACGACACATTGGCTGCCAAATTTCTGTGCCAAATCATTAATTAATTGCGGATTTTTGACTGCCGAAGAATTGATAGACACTTTATCAGCACCATTTTGCAGCAATACTTCCACATCTTCAACGGTCGAAATACCGCCACCCACCGTAAATGGAATATTGATGGTAGCCGCCACTTTTCGCACCAAGTCAATCAAAGTGCTTCGCCTTTCCTCGGTAGCTGAAATGTCCAAAAACACCAATTCATCTGCCCCTTCATCAGAATAGATTTTGGCCAATTCTACTGGGTCGCCCGCATCGCGTAAATCGACAAAATTCACCCCTTTTACGGTTCGTCCGTTTTTAATATCTAAGCAAGGTATTATTCTTTTCGTAAGCATATCGTTGTTTATTGTTTGTTGTTTTTAATTAATGGTTTATTTTTTAAGCTACAAACCATTAACTATCAACTATGAACTTAAAATAAAATTTTCTAGTTGTTTCAACGTGATTCTCCCTTCATAAATCGCTTTACCGATGATGGTTCCTTCACAACCTAGTTCGGCTAATTTAGGCAATTCATCAAAAGTAGAAATCCCTCCTGAAGCAATCAATTTTATCCCTTGGGCTTGTTCCAGTATTTTTTGGTACAAATCAAAACTCGGTCCTTCTAACATACCATCTTTAGCGATATCGGTGCAAATCACGTACTGAATACCTTTGCTTTGATAGTCTTGAATAAATGGAATTAAGTCTTCATTGGAATCCTCCAACCAGCCAGAAACAGCCACTTTTTCATTGTTGGCATCTGCTCCTAAAATTATTTTATCGGAACCGTATTCTGCAATCCATTTTTCAAAAATGGCTCGATTTTTTACGGCTATACTTCCTCCAGTAATTTGGTTGGCACCACTTTCGAAAGCAATTTTTAAGTCGGCATCGGATTTCAAACCACCACCAAAATCAATTTTCAATTTCGTTTTAGTCGCTATTTGCTCCAAGATTTTATAGTTAACAATTTGGCTCGACTTGGCACCATCCAAATCTACTAAGTGCAAATACTCAATTCCGTGTGCCTCGAATGATTTAGCGACTTCCAGTGGATTTTCATTGTAAATAATTTTGGTATCGTAATCACCTTTGGACAAACGCACACATTTTCCTTCGATGATATCTATTGCGGGTATTATTCGCATAATTTGTTTACAGTTTAAGGTTTAAAAAGTTGTTTAAAATTTGCTCTCCAACATCTCCACTTTTTTCAGGATGAAATTGCGTTCCGAAGAAATTGTCTTTCTCTAAAGCCGATGAATACTCTAATTCATAGTTTGTAGTTGCAATGGTTTCCTTGCAAAGCGGCGCATAAAAACTATGCACTAAATACATATATTCATTCTCGGTAATGCCTTTAAACAAATCCGATTTTAGATTGTAAATCGTATTCCAGCCCATTTGTGGCACTTTCACTTTGGAAGAAAATTTGACCACATCCACATCAAAAATTCCCAAACCTTTTGTATTCCCTTCTTCAGAAGATTGACACATCAATTGCATGCCCAAACAAATCCCCAAAACAGGTTGCTTTAAAGTTGGAATCAAAGTATCTAGTCCGCTTTCTTGTAGCATTTTCATTGCATAACTCGCTTCGCCCACACCAGGAAAAATGACCTTGTCTGCTACTTTTATCTCCTCAGGATTGTTACTCAAAACCGCTTTGTATCCCAATCGTTCTATGGCAAACATAATGCTTTGAATATTTCCTGCGCCGTAATTTATGATAACTATTTTCATTATTTTAAGTTAGATGTTAGAAGTTAGATGTCAGAAGTTTCTAATTTTCCACTTCTAACTTCCCATTTATTTTACAACATTCCCTTCGTACTTGGTAAAATCATTTTTTCCGTATCGCGTTTCACGGCTACTTTTATAGCTTTGGCGAAAGCCTTAAAAATCGCTTCTATTTTGTGGTGTTCATTAGTGCCTTCCGCTTTGATGTTGATGTTCGCTTTTGCCCCGTCTGAAAAGGATTTGAAGAAGTGATAAAACATCTCAGTTGGCATTTTTCCTACCATTTCGCGCTTGAATTCAGCTTCCCAAACCAACCAATTTCTTCCGCCAAAATCAATCGCCACTTGTGATAGGCAATCGTCCATTGGTAAACAAAAACCATAGCGTTCAATCCCTAATTTATTACCTAAAGCCTTGGCAAAAACTTCTCCCAAAGCAATGGCCGTATCTTCTATAGTGTGGTGTTCGTCTACTTCCAAATCGCCTTTTACCGAAATTTCTAAATCCATTTGTCCGTGACGCGCAATTTGGTCCAACATATGGTCAAAAAAAGCAATTCCAGTGTCGATTTTACTTTTTCCTGTCCCATCCAAATTTAACTGAATGGTAATATCGGTTTCGTTCGTTTTTCTAGCAATACTAGCCGAACGAGCTTCTAATTTCAAAAACTCATAAATCGCTTTCCAATCTGTAGTTTGCAAGGCAATTACAGCCTCTAATTCCTCTTTTTTACTAGACAATTCTGCGGCTCCCAACCCTTCTTCTTGCTTCAAGAAAATGGCTTTGGCTCCTAGGTTTTTGGCTAATTCTACATCGGTCAAGCGGTCGCCCAACACAAAAGAATTTGCTAAATCATAATTCGGATTGTTAATGTACTTGGTCAACATTCCCGTTCTAGGTTTGCGCGTTGGCGCATTGTCTTCAGGAAATGAACGGTCCACAAAAATATCATCAAACAAAACTCCTTCGTTTTCAAAAGCTCTCAAAATAAAATTTTGCGTAGGCCAAAACGTCTCTTCAGGAAAACTATCAGTTCCCAAACCATCCTGATTCGTAACCATCGCTAATTCATAATCCAATTCTTTGGCGATTTTTGCCATATATTGAAACGCCTTCGGGTAAAATTCTAATTTACTCAAACTATCCAACTGATACCCTTCTGGTTCTAAAACTAGCGTTCCATCACGGTCTATAAAAAGTACTTTTTTCATTTATTCTAATTTTTACTCTCTTTTTTTTTTTTTACAAACATGAAGTGTTCTCCTTCATTTGTTTCATTTTCTCTTTGGCAGTATTTTCGTCTATTTCTTTAAAATAAATTAATGTTGTAAATAAACCTGTTTCATATACTAACTCATAATATAATGATTTTGCAGATTCAACTTGAACCTCAATGTACGGCATACCATTTTTGAATGTTTTGATGTCTTTATTGCCATATTGAAGCTTTAAATTGTGCCTACCTGAAGGAACTTCATGTATAGAATATCGTTTGTATTTTGCCTTGCATACAAATTTATCATCAATATAAAATTTAAAATTGGAAAAAGTTCCTCCCCAGCCTGATGAACGAAGAAAATAAATTTTGCCAGTTTCATCTGCTTTAGTGGTTTGCGCTTTTATTAAAGTTGTAAAACTTAATAAAATCAAGAGAATTAACAACCATTTTCTATGTAGTAGAATCATATTTTTTTATTTATTAAACTAATAAAGCTTCTATCAATTTCTTATTTTCTATTTCTGTTCCAATCGTCAATCGCAAACAATTTTCGCAAAGGGGTTGCGTAGTTCGGTTACGAATCACTATGCCTTTGGCAATTAATTCATCGTATCTTTTGTTCGCATCATCCACTTTAATCAATACAAAATTCGCTTCTGTGGGATAAACAACTTCAACAAAATTTACCTTAAGTAATGCTTTAAGTAAAAGTTCTCTTTGCGCAATAATAGAATTAATTTCTAATTCAATTTTAGCTGGTTGTTGCAAACGTTCAATCGCTCTTTGCTGCGTTAATTCATTAACATTATAAGGCGGTTTAATTTTATTCAACACTCCAATAATAGCTTCTGAAGCATAGCAAATTCCGAGTCGAATCCCTGCCAACCCGTAGGCTTTGGACAAGGTTTGTGTAATGACCAAATTAGGATAAGCGTCCAATTCGTTCACCCAACTCGCTTTGGTAGAGAAGTCGATATAGGCTTCATCAATAACCACTAATCCGTTGAAATTATTCAACAGATATACCACACTTTCGTCCGAAAATGAGTTGCCCGTAGGGTTATTTGGTGAACACAAAAAGATGATTTTCGTATTGGCATCAACCGCTTCCAAAATAGCTTCTACATTGGGTTGAAATTCATTGGTCAACAACACTTCTTTGTTGGTAACATCATTCAAATTGGCCAAAACACTGTACATTCCATACGTTGGTGGCAATGTGATAATGTTATCGATTTTTGGCTCACAAAATCCTCTAAACAATAAATCCAACACCTCGTCACTACCGTTTCCAAGTAGAATTTGTTTCTTTTGCAATCCTATACTTTGCCCTAAAATCGATTTAACCGATTGTTGCTGCGGGTCTGGATAGCGATTTACGCCATTTTCAAACGGATTTTCATTCGCATCTAAGAAAATCATTTGAGCGGTATCAAAATCTTCAAATTCGTCTCGAGCGGAAGAATAAGGTTTCATTTGTTTTACATTCTCCCGAACTAAATTATTTATATCAAAACTCATTACTTTAATCTTTAAATATTTACATCTTTAAATCTCAACGTCACCGCATTTTTATGGGCTTGCAATCCTTCAGCCTCAGCCATTAGTTCAATTGCAGGACCAATGTTTTGAATGCCCTCAGCTGTAATTTTTTGAAATGTCATCGATTTTAAGAAACTATCCAAATTGACACCACTATAATTCTTAGCAAAACCATTGGTTGGCAAAGTATGGTTGGTTCCCGAAGCATAATCTCCCGCGCTTTCGGGCGTGTAATTCCCAATAAAAACTGAACCCGCATTACCAATATTATTTACATAAAAATCTTCGTTTTTAGCGCAAATAATGAAATGTTCAGGCCCGTATTCGTCAATCAAGTCTAAAGCGATTTGGTCATTCTTAACATAAATCAATTTAGAGTTTTCAATGGCTTTTGTTGCAATGGCTTTTCTTGGTAACACTTCCAATTGGGTTTGGATTTCAGTTTCAACCGCGTCAATTAAATCTTTTGAAGTCGAAACTAAAATCACTTGACTGTCGGTACCGTGTTCTGCTTGCGACAACAAATCCGAAGCTACAAAGGCCGGAACGGCTGTATCATCAGCAACAATTAACAATTCTGATGGCCCCGCAGGCATATCGATGGCAACCCCAAATTGAGTCGCTAATTGTTTGGCTACCGTAACAAATTGATTACCTGGTCCGAAAATTTTATACACTTTCGGAATTGAAGCTGTACCAAAAGTTAATCCTGCAATGGCTTGAATGCCACCAACCTTCAAAATTTTAGTTACCCCACACAATTGAGCGGCATACAAAATGGCTGGGTTGATTTTTCCTTTTTTATCTGGAGGAGAACACAGCACAATTTCCTTGCAACCCGCAATATACGCTGGTACAGCCAACATTAAAACGGTCGAAAATAAAGGAGCTGTACCACCTGGAATGTACAAACCAATCTTTTGAATTGGGCGTTTTTCTTGCCAACACGAAACACCTGAAGTAGTTTCTACGCTTACACGAGTGGTTTTTTGAGCGGTATGGAATTTCTCAATATTGGATTTTGCCAATTGAATAGCATCTTTTAATTCTTGCGGAATTGATGCAATCGCCTCATTGATTTCTTCTAGAGTAACTTCAAGATTGGCTACTGCTACTCCATCAAAAAGAGAAGTGTATTTGGTAATGGCTTCGTCTCCTTTTTTTTGTACTTCTTTAAAAATTTCTTTTACAGTAGTTTCTATGTCATCTACTGTTTTTGTGGGTCTTTCTAGGAGGGTTGACCACGTTTCTGGTTTTGGATTGTATATTTTGTTCATTTTTTATATTTTTAGTAAAATTCCAATTTTTAAAATTCTAAATTCCAATCGCTAAAATTTGGAATTTGGTTTTTCAGTATTGAAATTTAAAATTTTATAGCACCATTTTCTCAATTGGGCAAACCAATATTCCTTCGGCGCCAACTTCTTTTAATTGATCGATTACTTCCCAAAACGTATCTTTATCAATAACCGAGTGCACACTACTCCATCCTTCTTGCGCCAATGGCAATACGGTTAAACTTCTCAATACAGGAAGAATTTTGCCTACAGCATCGATTTTATCATTGGGAATATTCATCAAAATATATTTGGATCTTCTGGCTCGCAACACCGATTCGATTCTGAATTTCAAGGTGTCGATGATCTTTTGAGATTCCTTACTTACTTTGGGAGAAACGGCCAAAACAGCTTCGCTTTTGAAAATCACTTCGACTTCTTTCAGATTGTTTTTGAACAAGGTACTACCACTAGAAACAATATCAACAATAGCGTCGGCTAAACCTATATTTGGAGCAATTTCGACCGACCCTGAAATTTGGTGAATATCAACTGTAACGCCTTTGGATTTGAAAAAATTAATCACGGTATTTGGGTAAGAAGTAGCGATTCGCATCCCTTCTAAATCTTTAACTGAAGTATAATTAAATGATTTAGGAACGGCTACAGAAACTTTGCATTTCGAAAAACCTAATTTTTGAATTACTTCAATATTTTTACCTTTTTCGACTAACAAATTATCGCCTACGATAGCAATGTCTACTACGCCATCGATAAGATATTGAGGAATGTCCGAATTTCGCAAATACAATACTTCAAGTGGAAAATTAGAGGCTTCTGCTTTTAATTGATCGATACCATTGTCTATGGATATTCCGGCATCTTTAAGGATTTGAATACTATCTTCGTTCAATCGTCCTGATTTTTGGATAGCAATTTTTAGTGTACTCATTTTAGTTTTTTGTTTAGATTGATAAAATTTGAGTACAACTAAGAAGGTATAAAAAAACCCGTTTGATGTACTCAAACGGGTTTTAAAATATGATGAATTACAAACATACCATTAACACATCGCTTGAGAGCAATAATGTAAATGATGATGATGTAATTGAGTTGCAAACATTGTTTTTGTTTTTTTTACGTGGCAAATATATAGTTTTAAATCATAAATAAACAAATTATTTCAACTTTTTTGTTAAAATTTTTATTAAAAAAACACTCGTCACTACAAAACCTTTGTGTTGCAACGAGTGTTTAAAAAAAAACCAACTTAATTATTAATCAAACTAACAAACTATACGTTTTCTAAAACAGCATCTATTTGTGGACCTGCTTTAACTAGTCGTTTGCCTTCTTCAGTGTCGGTAAACTGTTCGAAATATTTTATATATCTTGAAGCTAAATCAATCGCTTTTTTCTCCCACTCTTTTGGATTATGATAAGTTGAACGGGGATCTAAAATTTCAGGGCTAACTGCTGAAAGATTAGTTGGAATGGTTAAGTTCAAATATGGAATTTTAGCTGTTGGTGCTTTATCTATTTCACCACTAATTATTGCATCAATAATAGCTCTTGTGTTTTTCAATGAAATTCTTTTTCCTGTTCCGTTCCAACCTGTA
Source organism: Flavobacterium riviphilum (assembly GCF_055231795.1). Lineage (NCBI taxonomy): Bacteria > Pseudomonadati > Bacteroidota > Flavobacteriia > Flavobacteriales > Flavobacteriaceae > Flavobacterium > Flavobacterium riviphilum. The sequence goes on along the minus strand of NZ_JBUYSY010000002.1, from coordinate 442,545 downwards.
TTTACTAAATAAGCTTTAGCACCGTGTTCTTTCATTTTAGCAATTAGCGTTTTAGAATACATGGTAGGATGTAAGGTCAAAAAGGCTTCACCAAAAGCTGGTGAGAATGATGGCTCAGGCGCTGTAATACCTCTTTCGGTTCCTGCCAATTTTGAGGTATAACCACATAAGAAATGGTATTGCGCTTGTTCGTCATCTAATATTGAAACTGGAGGCAATACACCAAAGGCATCAGCAGATAGATAAATGATTTTTTTAGCATGTCCAGCTTTTGATGGAAGAACAATTTTATTGATATGATATATTGGGTAAGAAACTCTTGAATTTTCGGTTATGGTGTGATCATAGTAATCAACATCACCATATTCATCTACAATTACGTTTTCTAAAAGTGCATCACGTTTGATAGCTCTCCAGATATCAGGTTCGTTGTTCTCGCTCAAATCAATTACTTTGGCATAACAACCTCCTTCATAATTGAAAACACCGTTATCATCCCATCCGTGTTCATCATCTCCAATTAAATAACGTTTAGGATCAGCAGACAAGGTGGTTTTTCCAGTTCCAGAAAGTCCAAAGAATACTGCAACATCTCCCTCTTCCCCTACGTTTGCAGAACAGTGCATAGAAGCCATACCTTTTAATGGAAGATAATAGTTCATCATGGCAAACATACCTTTTTTCATTTCGCCTCCATACCATGTTCCACCAATTATTTGAATTCTTTCTGTCAAATTAAACATGACAAAATTTTCCGAATTTAACCCTTGTTCCTGCCAATAGGGATTGGTAGTTTTGGAACCGTTCATTACAATAAAATCAGGTGTACCAAAATTTTCTAATTCATAAATAGAAGGACGGATAAACATATTGGTCACAAAGTGCGCTTGCCAGGCAACTTCCATAACAAATCGAACTTTTAGGCGAGTATCTGGATTTGTCCCGCAAAAAGCATCCACAACATACAACTTTGGAGAGGTGGACAATTGATTCAATACTAATTCTTTACAGGAATCATAAATAGCTTTTGTGGTTGGAAAATTTACTTTTCCATCCCAAAATATCGTATCTTTTGTTATGTCATCTTTTACTATATATCGATCCTTGGGAGAACGTCCGGTGAAAACGCCTGTTTTCACAGCAATTGCTCCTGTGGTAGTATGCGCTCCTTTTTCATATCCTTTTCTTCTTGAAGAGACTTCTGCTCTATATAATTCTTCATATGATGGATTATAGGAAACTTCATGATAACCAGTGATTCCTAATTCGTGTAGTTCCTGAATAATTCTAATATTTTTCATAATTCAATACTTTTACAAATGTTTAATTTAACACAAATTTTACTTCACTAAATCGATTTATTGTACTCAAATTTACGATGACCTAAACGAAAAAAACCTGATATTTATCATAAAGTAACCCTAAAAGAATAATAAATTTACGAAATCGATTTCGACTATAACTAAAGTTTTAATGAAAATACTACAACGTTGTATTGTTGAAACATGGTTTTTCGGATAGCGTTCACGAAATCGATTTCAAAAATTATTTTTCTAACTTATTCAAAAACAGCCTCTAAAAATGACATTTATCAGTAATTATGATGCTGTTATTCTTTTAATTTGTTAAAAAATTTTAATAATAATTTAAATTTTAATCATATGTTCGAATGGTTCAAATTTTTGTTTACTCCGACCGATGAGCCGGAAATGACACAATCTTTAATCGTTTTATTTTTAACTATCAGCTTAGGTTTCTTTGCCGGTAAACTAAAAATTGGCAAAGTGTCGTTGGGTGTTTCTGCAGTAATGTTTATTGGTTTATTTTTAGGTCACTTAGGTTTTAGCATGCAAGCTGATCTTATACAATTTGTAAGAGAGTTTGGTTTAATATTGTTTGTTTACGGAATTGGTATACAAGTAGGTCCTACTTTCTTTTCTTCCTTTAAAAAAGAAGGATTGGTTTTCAACTTACTTGGTGTGGGTACAGTATTTTTAGGAGGTATCATCACCTATTTGATTCATATTTTAGCAGACATTAAAGTTGAAAACGCGGTAGGTTTAATGTCAGGGTCTGTAACCAATACCCCTGGTTTAGGAGCTGCTAAATCAACTTTAATTGAAATTCAAAATCAATTAAAACTACCTGTAGATCACTTTTCAGATCCCGCTATTGCATATGCTATTACCTATCCGATTGGGGTTTTTGGAATAATTCTTTTAATTATTGTAGCCAAAAATGTTTTGAAAATCGACTTACACAAGGAAGTGATCATGTTGAAAAAACAAAACAAAGAAGAAGAAAATGTTATTGTTAGACAAAAATGTAGGGTTACCAAACCTGAGGTCATTGGTAAAACCATCAAACAAGTTCTAAAAGAGTACGATATTAAGGATGTTATTATCTCTAGACAAAAACAAAGTGGTTCGAAAGTGGTTTTTGCTCCTTCAGTAGACTCTGTTTTGAAACATAAAGACGTGTTGATGGTAGTAGCCAAACAAAAAGACATTAATACATTTATTGATATTGTTGGTAAAACTTCAACAGATTTATTTATTGAATCCGAGGAAGATATCACAACAAGAATTTTGAGTGTAACCCACAAAACTGCCGTTCATAAAACTTTGGCCGAATTAGATTTGTACAATCAATTCGATGTAAAAGTAACTCGTGTGATTCGTTCTGGTTTAGAAATATTGGCACAACCCTCATTAGAATTGTACTACGGTGATACCTTAATGGTTGTTGGTAATCATGCCGCTATTGAAGAAGTAGAGAAAATCATTGGAAACTCTAAAAAATTATTACTTGAACCTGATTTCTTATCCCTTTTTGGAGGATTAATCTTTGGTTTAATCATTGGATCTATTCCTATTATGATTCCATCCTTGCCAGTTCCACTTAAATTAGGTTTGGCCGCTGGACCACTTTTAGCCGCTCTTTTCATAAGTAGATATGGAGGTGTTGGTGTGATTCATTCTTATATCAATAATGGTGCGATTCACTTTATGAAAGATTTTGGAATTTGTATGTTCTTTGCTGCTGTGGGTATCAAAGCTGGTCATGGTTTCTATGAAAATTTCATTGCAAATAATGGTTGGATGTGGTTGTATTATGGATGTTACATCACTTTTATCCCATTGACAATATTGATTATATTAAGCCGTTTTGTTTTCAAACTCAACTTCTATCAAATGGTAGGAATTATGAGTGGAGCTTATACCGACCCTGCGGCTTTAGCTTTTAGTAACAAGTACTTAGATTCTGACATTCCTAATCAATCGTATGCTACGGTATATCCTTTGGTTACGATAAGTCGAATATTGGTAGCACAGTTACTTATCTTACTCTTTGCGAGTTAATTGTTTTTTGTTAGTTTCAATTTCAAAAAAAAGGATGTCTAGCTTATGTAGACATCCTTTTTTAATTAACAACAAAAAAAAATTAATCTTCTTCTTCCATTTGAACATCGCTTGGAATAGCAATTTTTCGTATCTCGGTATGACGAATTTCTCCTCCTGTGGTTCCGGTTTGTTGTGCTAAAAACACGGCAACTATTGCAATAGTTACTGCTAAAATGGAAACCAAAGATGATTTAGCCGATTTCTTGTAACTCAAATACAATCCAACCAAAGAAGTTAGCCCCAAAGCATAAAGTACTACGGCCAATTTCTCTGCCATTTCTTCGTGTTCGTGAATAATATCATGACCAATGTTAGGCATATCTTCTACCAATTCCTCTGCTCCTTCTCCAGTTGCCATACTCACTGCAGCAAAAATAGCCGCAATAATGAACAGAAAAAACGCTGTATTCTTTACCGAATTGTTCTTCAAAAACAACCCAACCACTAAAACTCCTAATCCTAAAATCGTCCCGATAATAGGAAAATGGTTCACCACTAGGTGCAAATGTGCTTCATTCATAAGTATTTATAGTTTTGGTTAATATTTTTATTCTGCTACATCAAAAACGCCTTTGGTTAATATTTTAGTAGAAGCATTGATGAATGTATTTGGGATTATTTCACTAAAATCCTCATTTTGTTCTCCTAAAGATACAGCAAATTTCTTAAAGGCATAACCATTCTTGTTGGTAACCAAAGTAAAAACGTAGTGTTTATTGTTCTCTTTCACAATAGCTTCGGTAGGTACCGCTAAGCCTTTTTTAGTATCAAAAACAATAGCCGCTTCCACAAACATGCCTGTAAGTAATTTTTGCTTGGTTTCGTCTTCTAAATGTCCGTGAACATTGATGGTTCTATCATTGCCTTCTATGGATTTCCCTACCAAATGCACTTCTCCATTAAACACTTCCTTAGTCGCTTCAGGAACGGTAAATTTGATTTTTTGCCCTTTACTCACTTTCAAAATATCTTTTTCAAACACAGCTAATTCTAAATGCAAGTGATCTGTATCAACAATTTCTAGAATGACATCTTCGGGTGCCATCAGCATTCCCACATTGGCATTCATAATCACAATATCCCCAGTAATAGGAGCATAAATGGTTATCACCGACGTAAACTTCCCTTTTTCGACCTGAACAGGGCTAATATGCATCAAAATCAGTTTTTGTTTCAAACTCTGATAGGTTGCCAAAGCTCTTTTGTACTCACTTTCCGCCTTGAAATAGTTCTTTTGAGAGGTGATTTTTTCATCATACAGAGTCTTTTGTCGAACAAATTCCGATTTGAGATACTTTAACTGCTCGGCAACTTCTAAATATTCTTTTTGAATATCAATAAATGCCGTATTTTCAAGAGTTAACAAAGCTTGTCCTTTACGAACTCTGTCTCCCACCAAAAGTTGTGTGCTTTTGACATAACCACCTATGAAAGTGGTGACTTTCGCTCTGTTTTGAGGCGGAACATCAATCTTGCCTGACACTTTTATCGTTTCGTCAAAATCTTTCATTACAGGGCTGCTAATTACCATTCCTGCGGATTGAAATTGAGCCTGAGTAACTCTAACCAAACCATCGTCTTCTGTTGTTGCTGGTGTAGTTTCTTCTTTTTTACAGCCTATAAAAAGCAGTGTAAACACTAATATATACAGTTGTTTTTTCATATTGATAAACTAATAATTAAGGTAGTGTAATTCTAATTGATTGCTGTTGAATTGCAGTACAGCTTCTACATATTCTATTTTTATAGATACTGCATTTTCTAAACTCTGAATGTATTGAAAAAAGTCTATTTCTCCGTTTTTATAGCTGCTATTCGCAACTTTTATGATTTCTTCAGATAATTTTTTCCCAGTGGCGTTGTAATAATTGATGCTTTCTTGGTACTTGGCAATTTCATTTTGCTGTTGACGGATAAATTGCGTCATTTTTTGTTCTTGATTAAGCTTTTGCTCTTCCCAACTTTGTGATTCTAGTTGGGCTACTTTGGTTTTAGACACATTGCCAGAGAATAAAATGGGAACCGCAATACCTACTTGAAAACCATACAAAGATTGCGACAGACCGTTATTTCGTCCCTGAAAATATTCCAAATTCAAATCGGGTAGCCAATGTTGTTTTTGCAAGCTAACCTGCGATTTATACATTTTACTAATACTCTCTAAATAAGTAGTATGGATAGCTTTATTTGATGTAGTATCCAAAGTAGCCATTGGTACTAATTCTTTCTCAAGAATGCTTATTTTTTCGTCGGATTGCACCAAAGCTTGCAAGGATTCGTATTGTGCTTTTTTCTCAAAATTGATTTGGGTGAGTTTGGTTTTAATTTGTCTGTATTTCGATTGCGCTGTAATTTTTTCTAAATAATTAGTTTCTCCCAATTCGAAACGACGGTCGCTGGCTTTAGAGAAATTTTGGTACAAACTATCCAAATATGAGTACAAACGTTCCTGATGTTGCCAATACACGATTTGATCATAGGTTTTGGCTACTTGCAGTGAAAGTTTATTTTTTTGAAGCTCAAAATTAGCTTTCTCTTTCTCAAATTCTGAGGTATTCGCTTTCTTTTGTACGCCATAAACGGTAGGAAACAAAAAGCGTTGCTGTACTCCAAAAACTTTTAGCGGTAAATTATTCAAGGCCAAATTATTTTGATCGTACGAATAATACACATTGGTTTTTTCGAAGGTGAAACTGCTCTTGATGTTCTCTTGCATTTTATTGACTTGCAATGCGGCAGCCTTGATACCTTTGTTGTTTTCAAGAGCTTTGGTTATTAAAGCCTCACGTGACATTTGTGTGTTTTGGGCAAATCCAAAACTACTAGCCAATAAAAGTAAAATAACAGTAAGGTGCTTTTTGCCTTTTTTCAATTTGGGTCTTTTAAATTCTTTTGAATCAAAGACTTTAAACAGAATCGGCAATACAATTAAGGTTAAAACCGTAGCGGTAAAAAGTCCACCAATCACTACGGTAGCCAAAGGACGTTGCACCTCTGCCCCAGCCGATGAGGAAATCGCCATTGGTAAAAAACCTAAAGCGGCAGCGGCGGCTGTCAATAAAACGGGACGCAAACGGTCGGTAGTTCCTTTCAAAATTAAGGCATTCATATCGGTCATTCCTTGATGTTTTAGTTCTTTAAAGTGTTCAATCAACACAATACCATTCAATACAGCGATACCAAAAAGAGCGATAAAACCAACCCCTGCCGAAATACTAAAAGGCAAATCGCGAATCCACAACAACAAAATGCCTCCCACTGCCGATAAAGGAATCGCCGAATACACCATCAAAGCTTCTTTCATTGAGCCAAAAGCAAAATGCAACAGTATAAATATCAACAATAAAGCGATAGGAACAGCAATAAGCAATCGGGCTTTGGCACTTTCTAAATTTTCGAATTGCCCTCCATATTTCACATAATAACCTGCTGGCAATTTGATTTGTGTATCTACAATCTTTTGAATATCGGTCACTACACTTTGTAAATCTCGATTTCTAACATTGATTCCCACTACAATGCGTCGATTGGTATTGTCACGCGATATTTTGGCTGGACCTTCAGCATATTCAATGGTAGCCAACTCATTCAACGGAATTTGAGCACTATTGGGAACCGTAACATATAAGTTTTTCAAATCCTCGATACTCTTTCTGTTGGTTTGGTCTAAACGAATCACCATATCGAATCGTTTTTCGCCTTCAAAAACATTTCCCACTACTTTTCCAGCGAAGCTCAGCGCGATGGCATCGTTCAAATCTTCAATATTCAAACCGTAGCGCGCAATTTTGGAGCGGTCGTATTGTACATACATTTGAGGTAAACCTTCTGTTTTTTCAATAATAACATCGGAAGCACCAGGTACTTTTTTGATGGCGCGTTCTATTTCGTGCGCTTTTCTAGCCAAAACATCCAAATCGGTTCCGAAAATCTTAATCGCAACATCAGAACGGGTTCCAGAAATCAACTCATTAAAACGCATTTCAATAGGTTGTGTAAACTCGATTTCCATATTTGGAATCTGAGCGTTTAATGCTTCTTTGATTTTATCGGCCAATTCATCTTTGGAAGTGGCAGAAACCCATTCTGATTTAGGTTTTAGTTTCACAATAATATCGCTTTCCTCCATCGACATTGGGTCGGTTGGGACTTCGGCAGCACCAATTCTAGATACTACTTGCGCTACTTCAGGGAAATTTTTCAATATGATTTTCTCCATTTTAGTAGTGGTTTCGATGGTTTTGGTCAAAGAAGTTCCTGTTTTTAATACAGGTTGAATCACAAAATCTCCTTCATCTAAGGTCGGAATAAATTCACCTCCCATCGTACTAAACACGACACTAGAAAACACTAATAACGCAATGGCTCCGTACAATACTTTTTTGGTATTATCCAAAGCCCAAGTAATGGTGGGGACATACCAAGAATTTAATTTACGGATTAGCTTCTCTGAAATAGAATTTGGATTTTCTTTTGTTGGTTTTAAAAACATAGAAGCTACAACAGGAACATAAGTAAAACAGAAAATCATCGCGCCCAATAAAGCAAAACTAAACGTCATTGCCATAGGTTTGAACATTTTTCCTTCGATACCTGATAATGACAAAATAGGAATGAAAACAATCAAAATGATTAACTGACCAAAAATGGCAGAATTCATCATTTTTGAAGCACTTTTATAAGTAATTTGATCAATCTCTATTTGACGATTTTCTTTGTTTAATCCTGCCAAATGTGCCGAATTTTGTGCAATTTGAAAGGCAATGAACTCCACAATAATTACCGCTCCATCGATAATAATTCCAAAATCAATGGCACCTAAGCTCATCAAATTGGCATCTACGCCAAAAATATTCATAAACGAAATAGCAAACAGCAAACACAACGGAATCACCGAAGCTACGACCAATCCAGAACGCCAATTGCCAAGCAATACAACCACCACAAAGATTACAATCAAGCAACCTAAAATTAAGTTTTCGGCTACTGTAAAAGTGGTTTTTGCTACCAATTCGCTTCGTTCTAAAAAGCCATTAATATACACCCCTTCTGGTAGCGATTTTTGTATTTCGGCAACTCTGTCTTTGACATCACTAATGACTTGCTTAGAGTTGGCTCCTTTGAGCATCATCACTTGTCCGAGTACCTTCTCACCTTCTCCGTTTCCAGTAATCGCTCCAAAACGATTGGCGTGACCAAATTGTACTTTGGCGATATTTTTAATCAAAACGGGAAGACCATTGGTGTTTTTAACCACAATATTTTCAATATCCTGAATACTATTGACTTTTCCTTCACCGCGAATGAAATAACTTTGATTCGTTTTTTCGATATAAGCCCCACCTGCAATGCTGTTATTTTTCTCTAAAGCGGTAAAAATTTCGGTCAAGCTACAATTCATTGCCTTCAATTCAGAAGGACGAATACTGATTTCGTATTGTTTTAAATAACCACCCCAAGTATTGATTTCGACCACACCATTAATTCCAGATAATTGTCGTTTGACAATCCAATCCTGAATCGTTCTCAGATCGGTTATGGAATAGTTGTTTCTAAACTGAGGTTTTACCTCCAAAGTGTATTGGTAAATTTCGCCCAATCCAGTGGTAATTGGTCCCATTTCGGGTGTGCCAAAACCTTCGGGGATTTTTTCGGATGCCGCTTTTATCTTTTCGGCGATTAATTGACGAGGCAAATACGTTCCTAAATCGTCATCAAAAACAATGGTAACGACCGATAATCCAAATTTTGAAATAGAACGAATTTCTTTTACGCCTGGTAAATTGGCCATTTCAATCTCTACGGGGTATGTAATAAATTGCTCAATATCTTGAGTAGAGAGATTGCGCGAAGTGGTAATCACTTGCACTTGATTATTGGTAACATCAGGAACAGCGCCAATAGAAATTTGGAATACAGAGAACAATCCGAATCCGAACACGCTCAAAGTAAACAATAATACAATGAGTTTATTGTTGATAGAAAATGCTATGATTTTATTCAGCATACTAATAAATTAAAAATTATACGTTAGAATCATTAGTTACCCAATAATTCACAAAGACTATTTATCAAAAAGATAATTAGCATTACAATAACTTTTAAACTAGTTTAGGTGGTTGCCAAATAGCACTAAATACATTAGAAATATACCATTCTTTGTAAATAGGAAGTGTTTGATTTACAAGAATTAGAACCGGTTCCATTAAAGTAAAAATGGAGTGAGGTTCAGCATAAGCCAAAACTATTGTGTCTAGGTTGATAGTTTGGCTTTTGAAGGGTAAGTTTTCGTGCTTGTCGTGACCATCAGTATCGGTGTGCTTGTTTAAATTATTATAGTGACTGATAGTAAAATCGATAAACGAAAAGGCTTGCTCTTGGTTGTGATTTTGATGTTCTAAATAATGCTGAACCAAATTGGGTATTTTGAATAACTGTCCTATTTCTGTGTTGGAATACACAAAAACAAATAAGAAAAATAAAGTCGTTATTTTTTTGACAGACATATTCAACTACTTTCACAGGTTACAGCCTCTAGCTAGAGTACAAAAGTAAGTGGTAAATATATGAAAAAACTTAAGAACGGCTTAAAAAGAGATTAATGAAAACTTAAAACAACTTGGGTACCTTTCCCGGTTTCACTATCAATTTCAACAGTCATAGGGAGTAATTCTGCAATTCGTTTCACTATAGAAAGCCCTAATCCAGAACCTTTTATATTGGGATGATTGGTCGGTTCCGAACGATAAAAAGGGTTGTATATTTTATCCAAATCGGCTTTGGCTATCCCAATTCCTTGGTCGGTAATGATGCAGTGGGTGCCTTTTTCGTCTTTATTCAAATAAATGGTGATTACAGTGTTTTCTCCAGAATACTTGATGGCGTTACTGATGATATTTCCAATGATAATCGCCACTAAATAATGATCGGATTCGATATAAAAATCAGAAGAGAATTGGGTAACAACGGTTGTTTTTTTAGATTTTATCTTCTCAGAATACATCGTTAAAGTATCCAAAATCAATGCGTTCAAATACACCTTTTCAATTTTTAATTGTTGTTTTTGATTTTCGAAACGCGCCAACAACAATAATTGGTCCACCAAATTATTCAGTCGATTGACTTCTTTGATACTGTATGCAATTTTTTCTTCGTATTCTGCTTGTGTTCTTGGTTTTCGTATCAAAACTTCCAAAGTACCTTTTAAAACTGTTAGCGGTGTTCTTAATTCGTGTGAAGCATCCGAAGTGAATTGTTTTTCGCGCTCTACAGCATTTTCTATTCGATCTAACAAATCATTGATGGTTTTGGAAAGCGTGTAAAGTTCGTCTTTGTTTTGAGGCAAAACGATACGTCCTTTTAGATTGTCTTTGGTAATGTTACTAGACGTTTCGGTGATAGCAGTAACAGGTTTTATGCTTCTGCCTGCAATCAATCGAGCAATCAGGAACAGTAAAATGAGTATTAAAGGAAAAGAGAGTGCAAGAGTATTACGCAAGTTGGTCAAAATCATTTGTGCATCATCTAATGACATGGCTACAAACAGATGACCTACAATTTTTTGTTCGTCATACAGCGGAACTTGAATCTGACGAATGGGCGTTTTATTTAAATAGGTATCAATGAATATGTTGTCCAAAGACTCTTTATACATTTTAAGCTGCAAGCCTTTCAAATTAGGAGATTTGTCAATTAATTGATTGTTACCATCAAAAAACTGCACAAAAACAGGGTTGACATTTACAGTATTGTGTTCTCTAGCTCGCCACTGATCGACTTGAATTAAATAGGTATTGTTGCGATCGATTTCAATTTCTTCTAAATGCTTTTGAACTTCAGTTTGAATGTCTTCATTGATATGGGTGTTCACATTGTATTTCATACTTTGATAAATCACAATGAAAACGACAGAAATTAAGAGCCCCGTGCTCAAAATATAGTTAAAGGCAATTCTGTCTTTGTATGAAAATGAAAACATATTTATGAAAAATTAATCATTAGCAATATAGCCAACGCCACGAATGGTTTTAATAAGATCTTCTTCTTTATTGAGGTTGAGTTTTTTTCGGATGGCGTTCATAAACACGTCAATTACACCGGTATCGTATTCAAAATGAATGTCCCAAACGTCCTCAATAATTTGATTTCGAGTACAAACCTTACCTTTATTTTTGATTAAATATACTAATAATTCATATTCGCGTTGCGTAAGATTAACTTCTTGATCGCCCTGCAGCACTTGATGTTTGGACGGATCAATGCTGATGTTGCCCAAAACCAATAGGTCATTGGAAACGGTATTTCTAAAATGAATTTTAATTCGTTCAATTAATTCATCAAAACTAAAAGGTTTTTTGATGTAATCATTCGCTCCAGCTTTCAAACCTTCTATCGTTTCTTGTACAGTATCTCTAGCAGTCAAAAACAAAATAGGCGTTTGAATATTGGCTTTTCGAATGGCTTTACAAATGTCTATTCCGTGCATTTTTGGTAGCATCCAATCCAATAAAATAACGTTTACTTTTTGCTGTAAAGCCAAGGCTAAACCTGCTTCGCCATCGTAAGCTACCAATACTGAATAGCCCTCTTCTTCTAAACCTTGTTTAAGAAAATCAGCAATTCCAACTTCGTCTTCTACAATAAGAATTTTCATAGTTACTGCATTAAAAATTTAAATGCTAAAGATACTATGTCTGCCTTCAAACCATCACTTCTATCATAATGATTGTACCTAAAATCAATATTTTTCAAACCAAACTTCCAAATATTTGCTTTTGTAAAAATATCGGTATAATTGACTCCAAATCCATATTGATTGGCATCAAAAGCAGACAAATCATAGTCAGAAGTATAGTATTGATCTGTTGATAAATGCGTATTGATTGGTGCAAAATAGTCTGAAGCCGTTTGTGTATAATAACGATACATTGGAAAAATGGTAAAACGGTCTGTTACTTTGATTGGTAATTCAATACTTGCAGTATGTGACTGTACTCCCCAGTTATCGGTATAGAATCGATAATAAGTCCTTAGTACAAAACGTTCATTGATGTAATAATGCAACCTCGCTCCTATGGGCAGTTTAAATCTTGAATCTGGTAAGCGTTCTATATCATTGGCTAATTGAAAATCATTGATAAAGGAAGCATACACATCTTTAAAATACACCCTTTGATAAGGCGTAGATAATAAACCTTGTTGTTGTAAGACATCCAAGAAAACGGATGCTTGCATTTTTTTATTTATCACTTGCGATAAACTTAAAGACAGAGAATAAGAATTTCTTTTCTTATCCTTATGAAATTCAAATTGACTCGGATTATAAGCTGTATTTCCTGTTATGGTGAAAAAATCAAATATTCCACCGTTTAAATTATCTCCATTATTTTTAAAATCCTGTAGTTCTTTCGGATAAATAGGTTTCCAAGTATCCAAATAGGCACTAGCAGAAAGGCTTACTTCTGTATTTTTGTCATTAAATTCTTTGGTCACTCCACCACCAAATCCAATAGAAGAATAATCATATTCCACCGAACCAGAAACGTGAGCATTCCAAATCGTGTTTCTGTCATCAGAACTTGCAGAATACGATAAAGCTAAACTAGTCAATTGATCCGATTGTGATGCTCCTGAACTGGATTGCCAAGGGTTTGGTGTATTGCTATCAAAAGGATTAATATTACTCGATGAAGCAGAAGAATAAGCGGAAATACCAACATCGGCTGTGAGTACTTCATCATCGCTTAAGGGCATGGCTACCACTATAGCGGCCGTAACATCAGTTAAGTTCTCGGTTCCACTTCCTCCAGAAACAGCCGAGTGTATCCCATCTTGTTTATAATAACTAAACAAAAAATCGACTTCGGTAGTTTCTAATACTCTTTTCTTGAATCCAACTGTTGTAGAGTCTATCTGCTGTCCATTGGCAAAGAAAACAATACTCAGTAATAGAATGGATAGGGCTTTTTTCATTATCTATATTTCAATTAAATATTTTTTTTGAGAATCTAGTTACATCCACAACCACCACCAGTTTTTCCTCCGTTAGCTCCAGCAGAAGCTTCTCTGTAAACCTGAAAAGTGGTTTCATATCGTTCTGATGCTCTTGCAGCAAGCTTCATATCAGGGTCATTTATAGCTACTTTTTCATATTCTTTTACAGTAGTACAAGATTGTAAAGCGGCGACTAGTATACTAGCAAAAAGTATTTTTTTCATTAGTTAAACTTTTTAATATCAATATTTTTAGAGGTATGTATTTCTCCTTTATCGTCAACAATTATACATCCAATACCTTTTAGTTGGTTCACCAAATCCAAACCAACATCTACACCCAAAACAAAAATTCCTGTAGCAAGCGCATCAGCAATTTCGGTTTGTTTAGCAAAAACAGAAACACTGACCACTCCTTGAGCTGGATAACCGGTTCTAGGATCAATAATATGAGAATAGCGTTTGCCATTAAAAACCACAAATTTTTCATAACTCCCAGAGGTCTCAACTGCACTATTTTCGAGTGGAAAAGTGGCAAAAACTTTACTTTTATTCATTGGATTGACAATCGCTACTGTCCAAGGTTTACCTGTCGTTTGATAGCCCCAAGCGTTAATATCGCCAGATACATTTACAATTCCAGAGGTACAGCCTTTAGATAGCAACAAATCTTTGATTTTATCAGCAATATAGCCTTGACCAATACCGCCTAAACCTAATTTCATTCCTTTTTCTTTCAAATAAATAGTCTGAGCTTTAGCATCTAATACAATTTTTTGATACCCAATTCTGGCTACCGATTGTTTGATGGCTTCGGGAGTGGGCATAGCCTTCATGCTTCCGTCAAATTTCCAAATTTTATCCATCGATGCATACGAAATATCAAAAGCGCCAGAAGTAAGCTGTGATACTTTTATAGCACGTTCTACCAAATCATAGACTTCTTTATCAACTTTTACGGGTTGAATTCCTGCATTTTTACTTACCTGAGATATTTGTGTGGTTGGAATCCAATCTGAAATTAAATTTTCAATACGCTTCACTTCGGCTACCGCCATATCAATGTAAATGTTGCCTTGAATGGTATCTTTAGCAACAACCGTCATTTCAAAAGGGCTTCCTAACATATACAATTTTCGCTTATGGGTCACTTGCCCAAAAGCGAAAATGGATGTCAAAAGAAATAAAAGAATTATTTTTTTCATTTTTTCTTTAAAGAATGAATCAATTGAATATACTCATTGGCAGGGACATTTTTAAAACCTGTCATTCCTAAAACTTTTCCAGTCTTATCTAGTAATACAACCAAAGGAAAGCTTCCGCCACGATTGTATTTTTCGGCTAATTTTTGATTTGCAGCAGTTAAATCAGGAGCTAATTGATTGGCTTTTTTCTTTGGGAAATCTGCTTTGTAAATAATCCAACTTTTTTCTGCTTCTTGTTTGAAGGCTTCTGATTTCCAAACTACTTGATCTAACTTCATACACGGCGCACACCAATCAGACCCAGAAAAAACCAAAACAATATTTTTATCTAATTTATTCGCTTCGGCTTTTGCTTCTTCAAAGTTGGTTCTCCAGTTTTGAGAAAAACCAATGGCAGTCAAAAAAAACAACAGCATTAAGGCTTTTAATTTCATGTTCAAAACAATTAAATTTAGTATAGTAAAAGTATTCTATTAATCCTAAAACTCAACTTGTCATTTCTTAATTTAAGGGAATCTTAATTTAAAATGAATCATAAAAAAACATTAAGTGAATCTTAAATTTAATATCAAATTAAAGTAAACATTTTATTCTAAATTTGCAAAAAAAACACAATGCCCCTTTTAAAAAAACTTACCCCATTTTACTACTTATCTTTATTTTATCTTCTACTTAGTTTTGTCTTGAGAACGGTCTTGATGGTACACCCCATTACTCAAAGTTCTTTTTCTTTACTAGAAATTATTAAAATTTACGGACTTGGACTTTGTTCCGATGTGTTTGTATTCATTATTGCCAGTGGATTTCTTTGGCTTTATTTAATTTTTATTTCCAATTCAAAATACAATAAGCCTTACGGTTATATCATTTTTGGTTTACTACTCACTTTATTTACTTATGTAACCATAGGAAATACTATTTTAGACGAATATGGTGGTGCTTTACCCAAAATTGGAATTGCCTTTATCGGAATCAAGACCTTACTGTTTGGGTTATTTTTGTTTCTACCCCAATACCGTGAACGTTTGCGCTTGTGGATGTATAGTTTTGTAATTTTTTTATATGTTTTACTGCTTTTACAAAATGCAATTAGTGAATACTTTTTTTGGAACGAATTTGGAGTAAAATACAACTTCATCGCAGTCAATTATTTGATTTATACCAATGAAGTAATTGGCAACATCATGGAATCGTATCCTGTGATTCCAATTTTTTCAGCCTTATTCGTTGTGGTTGGAATCATAACTTTTTTTATTGTTAGAAGAACGAAAAGCTACTTGATTGAACTACCTACTTTCAAAGAAAAAATGAATGTATCTCTGGTTTTCTTTAGTTTTTTTACCCTTTCTTTTTGGGCTATTCCTACTCTGGCCAAAAATGAAAATTCTACGAATATTTTTACTAATGAATTACAATCCAACGGAATTTATAAATTCTACTTGGCATTTATGAATAGTGAATTGGATTATTTTAAGTTTTACAAAACGATGCCTAAAAATGAAGCTTATACCCTTTTACACGAGTTATTACTAGGCACAAAAGATTCAAATTCATTAAGAACGATTACTTCTGATACTTCCGAAGTTAAAAAAAATGTGGTACTTATTACTATTGAAAGTCTAAGTGCCGATTTTATGAAACGATACGGTAATGAAAACAACATCACCCCATTCTTGGATAGCTTAGCTGATAAAAGTTTAGAATTTACCAATCTATATGCCGTTGGAAATAGAACCGTAAGAGGTCTTGAAGCCGTAACACTTTGTTTGCCCCCAACTGCTGGCGAAAGTGTGGTAAAAAGAAAAGATAATAAGAATAAATTCAGCACCGCAGCTGTTTTCAAAAAGAAAGGTTATAAAGTAAATTATTTATATGGTGGAGATGCTTTCTTTGATAACATGGAATCTTTCTTTGGAGGAAATGGGTACAACATAATCGATAAAAAAACATTTCAACCTCAAGAAATTACATTCGCAAATGTATGGGGTGTTTGTGATGAAGATATGGCGAAAAAAGCGATTCAAACTATGAATGCTGATGCTAAAACAGGTAAACCATTCTTTTCCCATTGGATGACAGTAAGTAACCACAGACCCTTTACTTATCCCAACAACAAAATTGATATTCCTGGCGATGCGAAATCTCGTGAAGGTGGCGTAAAATATACGGATTACGCACTGAAACAGTTCTTCAAAATGGCTAAAAAACAGCCTTGGTTCAAAAATACGCTTTTTGTTATCGTTTCCGATCATTGTGCATCGAGTGCTGGAAAAATTGAATTACCGTTAGATAAATACAGAATTCCCGCCTTTATTTATGACCCAAATCGAAGTGACAAAAGAGAATACAACAAATTGATGTCTCAAATTGACATTATGCCAACAGTTTTCGGAATGCTCCATTTTGATTATAAAAGCAAATTTTACGGGCAAGATGTACTGCAACCCAACTATCAACCTAGAGCTTTTATTGCAACCTATCAAGACTTAGGATTAATTAAAGATTCCGTATTAACCATTCTTTCGCCTAAACAGAAAGTAAAACAGTTCAACATTCTACTAAAACCAGAACTTAACATCCCAAATGAATACCAAACTCATTATGAAGAAATTGAATTACATAAACTAAATGTAAAAAAAATGAAAGAGACCATTTCGTATTACCAAACAGCCTCTTTACTATTAAAAAACAAAATGTATAACACTACAAATTAACTCAGTTTCAAAATGACAAATAATGAAGATGAGGCAATAAAAACCCACAAAAGCACACCTTGCAACAAGGGTTTTACCCCTACTTCTTTCAATTTACTGATGTTTAATCCCGAACCAATTAAGAATAAAGTAACCGTTAAACCTAATTTAGCAACAGTAACAAAATAAGGCGCCACAACAGATACAGAGGGTACATAGGTATTAACCACTAATGCCAAAATAAATAAGAAAATAAAATAGGGAATTTTTACTTTGCTCTTTCCGTTTTTGAATAGATAAGAAGATCCCAAAGCGATAGGAATAATCCACAATGCTCTAGCCAGTTTTACCGTTGTAGCAACTTGCAAAGCCTCAGTTCCAAATTTATTGGCCGCTCCTACTACTGAACTTGTATCATGAATAGCAATTGCGCACCACAATCCAAAATCATTTTGGGAAAGCGATAACCAATGCCCTATTGCAGGAAACAAAAACAAAGCTACTGAGTTTAGAATAAAAATCACCCCTAAACCAACCGATGTTTGATTCTCATTCGACTTGACAACAGGAGCAATAGCCGCTATGGCGCTTCCACCACAAATTGCAGTACCACAAGAAATCAAGTGTGATATTTTCTTGTCTATCCCCATCCATTTCCCAACAAAAAAACCTAAAATTAACGTAGCAAAAATGGAAACTACAGTAAATAGAAACCCTTCTTTCCCTGCTGCAATAGCACTATGTAAATTCATCCCAAAACCAAGTCCAACAACTGAAACTTGCAATAAAATTGAAGTAGCTTTATGATTTAAGTGCAAAAATGGATGTCCAAATAAATTAGCTATTACTAAACCAATTAATAAAGCAACAGGAGGTGAAATTATAGGAAAAACTACGCAAGAAACTAATAATAGTATAAAAATGACCTGTTGTGTTGTCCTATTTAAAGAAAATAAATGTTGTTTTGGGGTGTCGTGGGTATCTGAAATAGTTTTCATTTTGATATTTGTTAAAATTACTTTGCAAAGATCCGACGAATATCCACCAAAAACCAATACTAAAACACGATAGACTATAACTCTAAGTTATAATACTTAAACAAACTACGAATAAATAACTCTGACAAAGTATCGGATTTACCCATTAAAGTAATGACATATAAATCTCGTTCAAAATTCAAATCTTTAATATCGACTATTGCCAATTCGCCATTTTTAAGTTCACTTCCTATAGAATAGACTGACATAAAAGCCAAACATTCTGAATGCATTAAATAGGATTTAATACTTTCGGTACTTCCTAATTCCATTTCAATTTGCAAATCTGAAAGCTGTATATTATGTTGCCGCAAAGCATACTCTATAACTTCAAGTGTTCCCGAACCGCGTTCACGGGTGAGTAAGCGAAGTGATTTTAAATCTTCAATTGAGATCTCGGGTTGTCTTGTTAAAGAATGTCCAGAATGACACACTAAAACCAATTCGTCCTTCAAAAAAGGAACATATTTTATCGCTTGATTTTTAGATTGCCCTTCAACTATACCAATCTCAATTTCTTTATTTAATAATGCTGTTTCAATTTGCTCCGTATTTCCATTCATCAATTGAATACTGATATCCGTTTCCTTTTCATGAAATTGGGCCAAAACAGGAGGAATCACATATTGTGAAATTGTAGTACTAGCACCCAACTTAAGCAATCCTTTGCGTTTACTTACAAAAGAACTCATATCAAATTCAATTGTACGATACAATTCAAAAATTGCTTTAGTATGTTGCAATAATATGGTACCCGCAGGAGTTAACGAAATTTTAGAACCATTGCGTTCAAAAAGCTTGGTTTTATAGGTTTCCTCTAATTCTTGAATATGTTTTGAAACAGCGGGCTGACTGATATACAATTCTACAGCGGCTTTAGTAAAACTGAGTCGCGAAGCCACGGTATAAAAAACTTTAAGCCTAAAATCCATCTGTTGTACAATTAAATTCCTTTACCTATAATTTTCCATGATACTTTCGTACCACCCACTCTGCAACTAAAAAGACAAGAATAGCTACCAACAACCAAACCCAATCAATCAAAGGGGATTGTGTTTTCTTTTCTTTCTCTATTGCTTGATAGGAGTCATCATTTACTAAATTCTGTATCAAAACGTTCACATCTTTAGGCAAATAAACTGCCCCTTGAGTTTGTGAGGCCAATTGCGAAAGTTTACGATAATCTGGCACCACAAACTGTTTTTCAATATCAAAATCTAAAATTTCAAAACGCCCAGTAAAACGAGTATTTGTTTCCTGTTCTTTGACCACAAAAGAATAACTTCCGGCATTCAAACCATCCAAATTTACCTGATAGCTGTTTTCTGCTTTTAGCAAATCATATTGCTTTGTTTGATTGCTCTTTGTATTGGTTACAACAATACTAAGTTGCGCATTATCATCAAATTCGTAATTTTTATTGAAAAATTGGGCATTAATTGTAATTGGTTCACCTGCGTTATAGAAATTTTCAAATTCCACCTCCAAAGCTTTTGTATTCCTTTTTGACGCTAAAAACTGAATCGTTTTATCAATGAAAATATCATATTTTTCAAATGATTTTTGATCCTGATAAGATTGCAAACGCCATTTCCAACTATTTTCTCCCAATAAAAAGGCAAGACGACGATTCCCATCTTCCACGAAAGCCATCAAAGGAAATCCCGTGGCAATGGATCTTGTTTTTGATTCTAACAATACTTTTACATTCTCATTTGTAACCATTTTACCAAACGGATGAGACAAAGGAGGGAATTTATCAAACCCAATATCTTCTTGCGCAAATTGGTTAAAATTCGCATTAAATGATGGTAAATAATCTTCTTTTTGATTGGTCATCTGAAACTGGATATAGGACTGCTGATGATTAACAAACGTAAAATCTGTTGACAATCCCGTTACAAAAAAACTATTGATCCCCATCTGTTTTGCCGTCTCAAAAGCCATTTGATAGGTTCGATTGGGTTGATAAAAAATCACCACTTGACATTCTTTGATTCGACTAGTTTCTTGAGGATTTAACACCACTACTTTTCGTTGCGCATTTGATTCTACAGCTCGTTTCAATGCGCCTAAATCAGGATGATTAATCGAAGAGACAATTCCTATTGTGGTCTTTTGATCTAATACTTCAACCGCAAAATTAGCCACATTGTTTACTTTATTTTTTTCTTTTAAGGCAGTATGAATTATAGCTTTATACAAATGCAACCCTACTTTTTCGGCAGGCAATAAAACAGTAAATTGTAAACTCTTTTGGTTTGGAGTAAAACGAATGTTTTGTTGAACCAATTTTTTATTCCCTTCGTATATAGTAAAATCAGAAGCAATTGAAGAATTTCCTGAATATTGAACGAAAACTTCAACTGGGAATCTGTTTTTTAAAAAAGCATATTTATTAGCATTAACGCGACTTATTTTCAAATCAAAAACCGATGTTGTATCTCCTAGAACAACAGGAAAGACTTTATTATTTACATCAAAAACATTTACGTAATCATCGCCCGAGGTTTGATTACCATCTGATAATATTATAGTAGGAAAAAAAGTATTTCGATATAAATTTTTCAGTTCTTTGGCTACAACATTCAGTTGAGATTTTTTTCCATTAAAGCGTATCGAATCCGACTGAGTCAAATTCTCATCAAAAAGGAAAGGTTGAATATCATATTTTTTTTGCAAGGCTGCGTTTGAAAGAATCTTTTTATAAAGCAACAACGCTTGCTGTTTTGCTCCTAAAAAAGGTATTGAACTCGAATTGTCCAAAACTATCGGCAAAGGAGGTTTCTCTATCGTAAATTCTTTTTTGCTAATAATTGGATTGATAAGTAAAACCATCACGCCCAACAGACTTATAAAACGCAAAAAAGCCAAAAACCAATCAATTTTTGAATGGCTTTTGGCTTTGTATAAATATTGAAAATACGACAAAACACCAGCTAAAATTACAGAAAAAACCAACAATAATAGGGTGTATGTTGTCATATCTTACAAAGAATCACATGGCTAAATGTATCAATATATTGTTCAATTTTCAGATTAACACAGCGCGTATAATCCAAAAAGAAAAGTTTTAGGTAAGCATTCCTCCACAAACATTCAATACTTGTCCAGTAACATACGCACTCATATCTGAGGCAAAAAACAAACAAGCATTGGCAACATCTTCAGGACTTCCTCCACGTTTCAATGGAATACCTTCTCTCCAGCCTTTTACAACATCCTCGCTCAATTTCGCAGTCATTTCGGTTTCGATAAATCCTGGCGCAATGGCATTGCAACGAATATTTCTAGAACCTAATTCTAAGGCAACCGATTTTGTAAAACCAATTGCACCCGCTTTAGAAGCTGCGTAATTGGTTTGACCTGCATTACCAGAAACCCCCACAACAGAACTAATATTAATAATAGAACCAGAACGTTGCTTCAAGAATGTTTTCTGAATGGCTTTGGTCATGTTGAATACCGATTTTAAGTTTACATCAATTACTTGATCAAAATCAGCTTCAGACATACGCATCAACAAGTTATCTTTAGTAATTCCAGCATTATTTATCAAAATATCAACAGTACCAAAATCAGCTAAAACAGCATCCACAAATGTTTGAGCCTCATTAAAATCAGCTGCATTTGATTGATATCCTTTTGCTTGAACACCCATTGCGTTCAATTCATTCTCAAGCGCTTTTGCGGATTCTACCGAAGAGCTATAAGTAAAAGCTACATTTGCACCATTTTTAGCAAATACTTCTGCAATTCCCTTACCTATTCCTCTACTGGCACCAGTGATAATAGCTACTTTTCCTTCTAATAATTTCATTTTAAATAAATATTTGATTTTTAAACTCACTAAATCAATGTCTTTTTAGAACGAATATCCTTCCGTCTTTGTTGCATTGACTTGAAATTTATACCTTATAATTGTTATTATCTACTTCAAATTAAAAGCGATAATCAATAATAAGCTTGTATAACAATTGGCCAAATATAAGATAATTCTTTTTTAAAAAAAATTTGCACTACTTTTTCACTTTGCACAAACCTTCGTCAACGGCTTACTTACTCAATACGATTAATTATTCTCCTTTCTTCGTTTTCTTTCTGCTTTAATCATCGCCAATTCACGATTAGTTTGTCCAGCCACAGATGTATTTTCTTCAGCACGTCTAATTAAATAGGGCATCACATCTTTTACAGGTCCAAACGGCAAGTACTTTGCCACATTATATCCGTGTTCAGCCAAGTTGTAACTAATGTTATCACTCATACCGTATAATTGTCCAAACCAAATTCGATTATCGTTACTAGGCACTCCTTTTTTCTCCATTAACTCCATCAATTTATAAGTACTCAATTCGTTATGCGTACCTGCAAAAATCGACATGGTTTCTAAATGCTCCATCATATAAGCAACAGCAGCATCATAATTATCATCCGAAGCTTGTTTAGAAGCACAAATAGGTGTAGGATAATTCATTTCTTGAGCACGAAGATTTTCTTTTTCCATATAAGCACCTCGAACGAGTTTCATACCTATATAAAAACCGTCTTTTTTGGCTTCTTCATGAATCCGCTTTAAATAATCCAAACGATCCCAACGATACATTTGTAAGGTGTTGAAAATTATAGCTTTTTCTTTGTTGTATTTACGCATCATGTCCGTAACCAAATCATCAGCTACATCTTGCATCCAACTTTCTTCAGCATCGATTAATAAAGCAACATCTTTAATATAAGCTTCTTTACAAACAGCATCAAATCGTGCTACTACTTTATTCCATTCGATGGTTTCATCAGCAGTAAGTGCTTTTTTTCCTCCTAATTTCTCATACAATGCCAATCTTCCAAAACCTGTAGGTTTGAAAACTGCAAAAGGAATAGCTAAACGTTCTTTAGCAAATTCGATGGTTTTTAAAGTCATATTTAATGCCGCATCAAATTGTGCCTCCTCCTCCTTGCCTTCTACAGAATAATCCAATACAGAAGAAACGCCTTTGGTATACATTTTATCAACTACTTTCAAACAATCATTTTCGTTGACACCGCCACAGAAATGATCAAAAACCGTAGCTCTAATAAGACTTTCTACTGGTAAATTTGCTTTAATTGCAAAATTTGTAACGGCCGTACCTATACGCACTAAAGGCTCGCTTGCAATTAATTTAAACAAAAAATAAGCCCTATCAAGTTCAGTATCACTTTTAAGAGCAAAAGCAACTTGTGTATTATTGAAAATATTTTTCATGTATTTAATATAATTTAGGACAAATATAGTAGGACTTAATGAAATATAATTACTAAAAAATCCCTTATTTTGCGTCACAATTTAAAACCTGAGTCATGCACACCATTATTGCCAATAATTATCCCGTTCATTTTAACGAAGACGCTTACAATAATCTAAACTCTTTCTTAAAAAACAATAAATATTCTAATATTTTCATAATTGTAGATAGCAATACTACAGATAGTTGTTTACCTCAATTTTTACCTTATTTAGAAACAGAATTAACAATTGAAATAATTGAATTTGAAGCAGGCGAAGCCCATAAAAATCTGGAAACGTGTATTGAAATATGGAATGTTTTGACTGATTTAGGTGCCGATAGAAAATCTCTAATCATCAATTTAGGCGGTGGTGTCGTAACCGATTTGGGTGGTTTTGTTGCGTCTACTTTCAAAAGAGGTGTGGATTTTATCAACATCCCTACCACACTTTTATCTATGGTAGATGCTTCTGTAGGTGGAAAAACAGGCGTGGATCTTGGCAATCTTAAAAATCAAATTGGGGTAATCAATGTTCCTAAAATGGTTTTGATTGACACACAATATTTAACAACATTATCACAAAATGAACTACGATCAGGCTTAGCCGAAATGCTAAAACATGGCTTGATTTTCGATAAAGACTATTGGAACAAATTCTTGGATTGGTCAAATATTGACAGTGCCGACTTAGACCAATTAATCCATCGCTCAGTCGAAATCAAAAACGAAATTGTCCTTCAAGATCCAACAGAAAAAAATATTCGTAAAGCACTTAATTTTGGACACACCTTAGGCCACGCCATCGAAAGCTATTTCCTAGATAACGATGCAAAGCAAACCTTATTACACGGTGAAGCTATTGCCATTGGAATGATCTTAGAAAGCTACATCAGCTGGCAAAAAAACCTAATTACAATCGAAGAATATCAGCAAATAAAAAACACGCTTAAAAATATTTATGATTTTGTGGATTTTGACACAAATGACATCGAACCTATTATGGAATTACTGATTCATGACAAAAAAAATGAGTTTGGTACCATACAATTTGCCCTCATTGATGGTATTGGCAAAATAAAAATCAACCAACAAGTAGATAATCAATTGATATTGGACGCTTTTAAAGATTACAAATCCTAATCTTTTTTTACCCATAATCATTGCATCTCTAATTTATTTATTTTTAAATTTGCACCGATGAAAAAAACTCAAAATACTCACACCAAAAACAAGACTAAAAACAAAATGGAACGGTTTTTAATAAAATCATTCCATCGTTTTTATACTATGATTGGTAGTTTGAATTTTGACCCATTTCAATACATAAAAAGCGAAAACGAAAAATTGCAAATTAGGTATGCTAATATTAGAGTTTGAAAGAAAAATTAATCGAGTAAAACCACTTTATTAATTTCAACAAATTCTAACATTAATGAATACAAAATATTTCGACTTAATAAATCAAACGTATTACTTCCCACAAGAAGAATTCAAGTTAAACAAAGACAACCTACAATTTCACAATATCGACTTGATGAAATTGGTAGAGCAATATGGTACACCACTAAAGTTCACGTATTTACCACAAATTTCTAACAACATCAACAAAGCCAAAAGTTGGTTTAGAAAATCTATGGAAAAAAATAAGTACGAAGCCAAGTATTACTATTGCTATTGTACAAAAAGTTCTCATTTTGAATACGTAATGAATGAGGCTTTCAAAAACAATATTCATATTGAAACCTCTTCTGCTTTTGACATCAACATTGTTGAAAATTTATTAGAGAACGGAAAAATCAACAAAAGCACTTATGTAATTTGTAATGGTTTTAAAAGAGACCAATACGTAGAAAACATTGCTAGATTGATTAACAATGGTCATAAAAACACCATTCCAATTATCGACAATTACGAAGAATTAGATTTATTACAATCTCAGATTAAAAGTAAATTTAAAATCGGAATTCGAATTGCTGCAGAAGAAGAACCCAAATTTGAATTTTACACCTCTCGATTAGGAATTGGATACAAAAACATTGTACCGTTCTATAAAAAAGAAATCAAAGAAAATAAAAAGCTGGAACTTAAAATGTTGCACTTTTTCATCAATACAGGTATCAATGACAATGCCTATTATTGGAATGAATTAGTAAAATGTATTAAAGTTTATGTAGCTCTTAAAAAAGAGTGTCCAACCTTAGATGGATTAAACATTGGAGGTGGTTTCCCTATCAAAAATTCTCTTGCTTTTGAATACGATTATCAATACATGATTGATGAAATTATCAATCAGATTAAAATTGCCTGCGATGAAGCAGAAGTAGATGTTCCGAATATTTTTACTGAATTTGGATCATTTACCGTTGGAGAAAGCGGTGGCGCGATTTATCAAGTATTGTATCAAAAACAACAAAATGATAGAGAAAAATGGAATATGATTGACTCTTCATTCATAACAACATTACCAGATACTTGGGCCATCAACAAACGCTTTATAATGCTTGCTATAAACCGTTGGAACGACACTTACGAAAGAGTTCTTCTAGGCGGTATGACTTGTGATAGTGATGACTATTACAATTCTGAGCAAAATATGAATGCGATATATTTGCCCAAATACAACAAAGAAAAACCTTTATATATCGGTTTTTTCAATACCGGAGCATATCAAGAAACGATTGGAGGATATGGTGGACTTCATCACTGCCTTATTCCACAACCCAAGCACATCCTAATAGATCGTGACGAAAACGGTATCCTCGCTACCGAAGTATTTTCGGAACAACAAACATCCGAAGATGTTTTAAAAATCTTAGGATACGGAAGAAAATAAACAAAATTTTAATAATTGTCTAACAAAAAAAATAATAAATATTTAAATCTATTTATTATTTTTGACACCTAACTATTTGATAATGAGCAAAGGACCAATAAGTCAGTTCATCGAAAAGCATTATTTGCATTTCAATTCAGCAGCTCTTGTAGACGCTGCCAAAGCCTATGAACAGCAACTCGCTAATGGAGCCAAAATGCTAGTAAGCATGGCAGGAGCCATGAGTACCGCCGAGATAGGGAAAATTTTTGCCGAAATTATACGTCAAGATAAAGTTCAAATCATTTCTTGTACAGGGGCCAACCTTGAAGAAGACATTATGAACTTAGTGGCGCATTCGCATTACGAAAGAGTACCACATTATCGTGATTTGACTCCACAAGACGAGTGGGATTTGTTAGAGCGTGGTTTAAACCGTGTAACTGACACTTGCATTCCTGAGCACGAAGCTTTCCGTAGATTGCAAAAACACATTTATAAAATTTGGAAAGAAGCTGACGATAAAGGCGAACGTTATTTTCCACATGAATTCATGTACAAAATGCTACTTTCAGGCGTATTAGAAGAATATTACGAAATCGACCTAAAAGACAGTTGGATGTATGCTGCTGCTGAAAAAAACTTACCTATTATTGTTCCAGGATGGGAAGACAGCACCATGGGGAATATTTTTGCTTCCTATGTCATCAAAGGTGATCTAAAAGCATCAACCATGAAATCAGGAATAGAATACATGACGTTTCTTGCCGATTGGTATTCTAAAAATTCCGAAAATGGAATAGGATTTTTCCAAATTGGTGGTGGTATTGCAGGTGACTTCCCTATTTGTGTAGTACCAATGCTTTACCAAGATATGGAAATGCACGATGTTCCTTTCTGGAGTTATTTCTGCCAAATATCAGATTCTACTACTAGTTATGGTTCTTATTCCGGAGCGGTTCCAAATGAAAAAATCACATGGGGTAAATTAGACATCAATACCCCGAAATTTATTATAGAATCAGATGCTACCATAGTAGCCCCATTAATTTTTGCTTATTTGTTAGACCTATAGAATATTTATGAAAAGAGTAATTGTTGATTACGCCAAGTTGACTAACGAAATTTTAAATTTATTAGTTGAAAAATTTCCAGATGGTTATGATGATTCCGACATCATTCGTTTTAAAAATGCAAAAAACGAATCCATTGAAGCTGTAGAAGTTCGAACTGAAGACACCATTTATCTTGTAAAAGTTAGTACAAAATTAGCAGATAGAATCGAGAATTTTGATGACGAAGATATTGATGATGTAGTAGCTCCTATTAGCGGAATTGAACTTGATGATGAAGATGCGGTTTCTGATGACGATGAAGAGGAAAAAGAAGATAAACCAGAATTCGACCCTGAAGACGATGATGAAGATGCCGACAGCAACGACATCGAAGACGATGAAGACGATGAGGAATAATTCCTATATCGAAAATACATAGTAAAAAGGAACTCTAACTTGAGTTCCTTTTTTTTATATTTGAAATCTAATTTAATTATACGCCAAAATGAATACACAAAACTTACACGCCAAACTAAAAGAAAATTTTGGGTTTGAAAAATTCAGACCAAATCAAGAAGCCATTATTCATGGCGTACTTACTGGTCATGATACACTTGCTATTATGCCAACAGGAGGCGGAAAATCTATCTGTTTTCAACTTCCTGCATTACTACTTCCGGGAGTTACCATAGTCATTTCGCCTTTAATCGCTTTAATGAAAGATCAGGTAGATAGTCTTAAAACAAATGGTATTTCTGCTTGCTATATCAACAGTAGTCAATCGCAAGAAGAGCAACAATTTTTAATTTCAAGTTTAAAACACAACACATATAAACTTGTTTATTTAGCTCCAGAGAGCTTATCTTACCTAGAAAACGCTTTCAACGAAATCAATATTAGCCTAATAGCAATAGACGAAGCACATTGTATTTCGTCTTGGGGACATGATTTCCGACCTGCCTATACCAATTTAGGGTATCTGAAAAATAGATTCCCCACCACACCAATACTCGCTTTAACTGCAACTGCCGATAAAGCAACCCGTACCGACATTATCAATCAGCTTAACTTAAACAATCCAAACATCTTTGTTGCTTCCTTTGACAGAAAAAATTTAAGTTTAGAAGTACGTCCTGCAAATGATCGTATTAGTCAAATCTTAGATTTCATAGAAGACAAACCAAATGAAGCCGGAATTATTTATTGTTTAAGTCGGAAAACCACAGAAGAAGTAGCCAACAAACTGCAAAAAAATGGTATTGAAGCCCTTGCCTATCATGCTGGTTTAGATACTCAAACGCGTTCTAATGTTCAAGATCGTTTTATTAATGATGAATGCCAAGTAGTTTGTGCCACGATTGCTTTTGGAATGGGGATAGACAAATCCAATGTTCGATGGGTTATTCATTACAACTTACCTAAAAACATAGAAGGCTATTACCAAGAAATTGGTCGCGCGGGTCGTGATGGACTACCTTCAGAAACCTTACTATTTGAAAGCTATGGCGATATGATTCAACTTCAAAAATTTGCCTCAGAAGGAGCAAATTCCGAAATACAATTAGCCAAGCTTGAACGCATGAAACAATATGCTGATGCTTTGAGTTGTAGAAGAAAAATTTTACTTTCCTATTTTGGAGAAATTGTAACCGAAAACTGCAACAATTGTGATATTTGTAAAAACCCACCTGCTTTTTTTGACGGTACAATTCTAGCACAAAAAGCACTTTCTGCTATTACAAGATTACGCGAAGCTGAAGCATTACCTGTAATAGTTGATTTCCTCAGAGGATCAAAAAATGCTGCTATTTTTGAGAAAGGCTATCAAAATTTAAAGACTTACGGTGTAGGAACAGAGGTGTCTTGGCATGATTGGAATCAATACATTATTCAACTCATTAACTTGGGGTATTGCGAAATTGCTTTTCATCAAAAAAACAAAATTAAGTTAACATCTCTAGCAAAAAAAGTTTTATTTGAAGGAGAAAAAGTACAACTTACTACAGTACAGAAAAAAGATAAAATAAAAACAGCAACTAAAACTGTAGCCTCAAAAACAGTTACAAATAATTCTCTTTTTGAAATATTAAGAAAACTCCGATCCGAACTAGCTAAAGAAGAAGAAGTTCCAGCTTATGTAATTTTCAATGATGCAACATTAAAACAAATCGAACAACATCGCCCTATGAGCGATGCTGAATTTCTAGCCATAGACGGAGTAGGAAATTCAAAACTTGAAAAATATGGAGATCAATTTATAAAAACCATTATTGCGTTTCAAAAAAACAAAAACGTCAAACCCAAATCTGAAACCAAAACATACAAAGAAACGTTTGCTTTGTATACTAATGGCTACACTATAGAAGAAATTGCTTCCAAAAGAAACTTAGGGGTAAGTACCATTGCTTCACATCTTGTAAAATTATTTCATGATGGAGAGAAAATTGATTTTAGCAATTACATCAACAAAGAGGAAGTTGAAAAAATAGCTACTGCTAAATTAAAACTTGAAAATCCAAATGCACTAAAACCCTACTTCGAATTCTTAGAAGAAAAAATCTCCTATGATAAAATCCGAATAGGATTAGCAATTATCGAAAAACAATAAGTCAAGCAACAATTTAATGCTATAAGAAAAAAAAAACAGACTGTCCCCTATAAGTAAACAGTCTGTTTTTTGTTTTTATAAATAACGCTCTTGAAACACTTTTTGATGATGTTTTTGATGTCCAATGATAATAAATCCTAAAGCACGAACAGAAACATCATTACCAGAAGCAATTCCCATTCGTTTCATTTGCTCATCAGAAAAACTTTTAAACAACAATAAGGTAGCATGGCGTACGGCTGATAACTCTGTTAAAAGTTCTTGTAGTCCTCTCGTATTTCCTGAGGTATTTTCTACATAGGCATTTTCATCAAAGCCAGGTAAAGGTGTAGTATCATTTCTAGAAATTCTCAAGGCACGATAAGCCATAATACGCTCTGTATCGATGATATGCTGAATAATTTCTTTGATGGTCCATTTCCCTTCGGCATACCTAAAATCAAACTTGTCCATAGGTAAATTTTGAACAAACCGAATAAAATCATGTAAAGAAATTTCAAGTTCTTCAATTAATTCAACATCCATTGCCGCATTAATATAAGTAGCACTGAATTTAGAATACTCATTCACGGGTAATTGATTGGCTTTCATAAGATCACTTTTAGGCTGAGTTTCTGCTTGCATTGGTATTTCCAAATAGCGAACGCGTTACGATTTTTTCGTAGACTTTAATCAAATTTTCATCAGGCTGTTCGGCTTTGTTCAATTCATTAATTCTCAGTAAAGCATATTGCTGTATCGTTAATAATGGCAGAACAATTTTTTCCCTCATATCAATAGAGGCCTTACCATCAGGATAGTTTTCCATCAACTCTTTATGGCCGGCAATTTTTAACAACAATCGCTTAGTTTCTAAAAACTCATCATAAATTATTTGCCAAAACTCACCAAATTCAGGGTCATTTTGCATATAGGCCGTTAATGGAAAAAAGGATTTTGCCAACGACATCATACTATTTTCTAATAATGTTTTTACAAATAAAGATTTCTTATACAGTTCAGCTACTTTATCCCATTCATTTCTATCTTCATAATACTTCAAAGCAGTACCTACTCCAAAAAATCCAGGCACATTTTGCTTTAATTGACTCCAAGACCCCACAAATGGGATTGCTCTTAACTCACTAAACTCCAATTGTGCTGAATTACTTCTTTTAGATGGTCGGCTTCCAATATTCGTTTTGGCATAAAACTTTAAAGTACTCATCTGCTCCAAATATGGAATAAACTTAGGATGGTTTTTAAAACTCAAATACTTTTCATAACCCAATTTGGAAAGTGTATCTAAAATTTCACTGTCCTCTTTGGAAAGGATATTTTTAGTATTATTAAACACCGTATTATTTACCCCTGCACTTACTAAATTTTCTAGATTATAACGACAAGAATCCAAAGTTCCAAAATTCGAACTTATGGTTTGCCCCTGAACCGTAATTTGAATTTCTCTGTTTTCAATCTTAGGTCCTAAAGAAGCATAAAACTTATGAGTTTTTCCACCTCCTCTAGCCGGTGGTCCTCCACGACCATCAAAGAAAATAGCTTCAATATCGTACTTTCTTGAAATTTCGGTTAAAGTCTCTTTGGCTTTGTAAATACTCCAATTTGCCATTAAATAACCACCATCTTTTGTACCATCTGAGAAACCTAACATTATTGTTTGTTTATTACCTCTGTTTTTTAAATGTTGAGCATACAAAGGATTTTCGTATAATGTCTGCATCACTTCATGAGCATTTTGCAAATCGTCAACCGACTCGAAAAGTGGAACCACATCAACCGTTGGCTGCTCCCAATTGCACAATTGAAACAAGGCAAAAGTCTCTAAAACATTCAACGCCGTTTCATTATTACTAATTATGTATCGATTGGCACCAAATTCACCATTTTGTTCTTGAATAGTTTTAATGGCTCGAATGGATTCTAAAGTTTGTCGGGTAAGAACATTTTCAAATGCACTAGGGTCCAAATCTCCTTTCGCCTTAGAGACTATTTCAATTTTTTCTTCTTCAGTTAAAGAAAAATAATTGGAAGGAAACATGTTCGACTGATTCTTTAAATAAAAATCTACAACATCTTTAAAAACAGCATTATGAATTTTGCTATTTTGTCGAATATCTAAGGATGCAAAATGAAATCCAAATAAATTTACGCGTATCAAAAGCGCTTCCAAATCATCCAAATAGAGCGATTGATGTTGCGTAATAATGATATTTTTAATCTTATAAATTTGCTCTTTAAACTCATTTAAAGTGATATAAATTTCACCTTTTGAATAAAAAACAGAACGATATAATTTTTGTTCTAATTCAGCAATCAACACGTCAACTCCAGAAAAAGTTAATTTTCGTTTTAGATTTCGAATTTCAAAATAATAACATTTTAAAATAGAAGTACGCAAACGATCGGCTACTTTTAGGGTAATCTCGGTAGTTACAAAAGGATTTCCATCTCGATCACCTCCGGGCCAAAAACCAAGTTTGATAATTGGATTTTGGATAGTGGTGCCATTAAATACATTTTTTTCTAAATAATGTACCATTTCACCTGCAGTATCATAGAATACGTTTTCTAAGTACCAGATCAAACTTATGGCTTCATCAAAAGGATTTGGTTTTTCCTTCTGAATAAAAGGTGTTTTTCCTAATTGCGCTAATAATTTTTTGATTTCAACCAAATCATTCTTTCTTATCGCTTCGGTTAAATCATTAATAATACCCAAAACGGCCCCTGGGTAAAATTGTGTAGGATGTGCTGTTAAAACCGTACGAACATTGAAGTTTTCAAGAAATTCGATCAATTCTTTTTGGGTATTATTAGCATCGGAGCGTTCCTTAATTTCCCTCAACGAGCCTCTCCCCTCCATATTATTAACTGTTGAAAAAGCAGCATCTTCTATTGCATCAAACAACACAATTTGTCTTTCAATATATTGTATGAAGCGAAACATTAATTCTATAGCTCCTTCTTCATTGGGATTATTCAAATATTTTGACACAAAAAGATCGAAAATCTCCTTGGGTGTCTCTTGTTTTTTAAACCCTTTTTCACACATTTCTGAAAATAATGGCAATAAAACTCCAGTATTATCAACAGAATCAAAAGGCAATGTTATAAATACACTATTATAAATGTGATACTTAGAGAGAACATCTTGGTTAAAACGTTCAATTTTGGGTAAGGTGTACATAATTTTGTATTGGTTAATGTTTAGTTAGAATTTATTATAAAAAAACCCCAAGAAAACTTGAGGTTATATATATACAGTAATATAGCAATCAAGTGACTACAATTCTTTGAAAATAGTATGCATCAAACGCTTTTTATCGTTGATACTTTCTTCCAATGAAATCATTGTTTCGGTTCTGTAAACCCCATCAATATCATCAATCATAAAAATTACGTCTTTTGCATGTTTGGTATCACGTGCTCTAATTTTACAAAAGATATTGAATTTACCAGTAGTAACAGAAGCTACGGTAACAAATGGAATTTCATTAATTCTTTCCAAAACAAATTTAGTTTGAGAAGTATTATTTAAAAATACCCCAACATAGGCAATAAAAGAATATCCTAATTTATCGTAATCAAGAACCAAAGAGGAACCCATAATAATACCAGCATCTTCCATTTTTTTTACTCTAACATGGACAGTACCTGCGGAAATCAATAATTTTTTAGCGATATCCGTAAAAGGCACTCTAGTATTATCAATTAACATATCTAAAATCTGATGATCTACCTCATCTAAACGAAATTTACTCATAACTCTTAAATTAATAATTATTGTATAAGGACAGAAAGCATGCAAATATATAAAAAAACCAATATTTTTATAAAAAATCTAAACTTTCATCACTCCATTTGCAAAAACAACATCATTGTTTATTGAAAAATTAGCTATTTGATCAATTTTTGGCACATTTTCATTTCCATCATAATAAAAAGCTGATTTTGCATCAATCTCGAAGTGAGCAAAATTTGAATCTAAATCTTCTATAGCGGCAATATATGCTATAAACTCCACTCTTCCTTCTACTAATTGCTCTTTAAATTGTAATGCAAATTTCGTCAAAATTTCATTACCATCATAATTTATTTTAATATTTTTCACTATAAAATCATAAAAACTGATTTTATTTTGAGGAATATTCAAATATTGGTCAATTTTATTAACAACTATATCGTTTTCGATAATCGCCTTACAACTAGCAAGTAGCGCTAAAAAAATATACTTACGTGTTTCCTCTCTTTCGTAATCATTTGGATAATGACCCGCTTCAAACAAAATAGTTGGCACACCCAAAGATTGAATAGTATCTCCTATACAATTTATATTAAAGGAATCATCAAAACGCCCTACATGACCTGGAATGTAGTTTTGCAAAACCGTATTCATCGCAGCTATCACATTTATTGCTTTTAAACGTGTCGAATTTATTTCACGCTCTTCATTATAAGAGGGTGCCAAAAAAGAAACAGTCGCAGATTTTCCAGTATCAGCTACTCCAAAAATAGTCCTTTGATCATGCAAATTATAACAATAATCAGGCTGAAACGCCTCGAATACTTTTCGCAACAACTTACTTTCAGGTTGCGTAAGCGTTTGAGAATCTCTGTTCAAATCCACTTTCATTGCATTTTCACGAGTATACAATACCGCTCCATCTGGATT
The DNA here is from genome assembly GCF_055231795.1 of Flavobacterium riviphilum. Lineage (NCBI taxonomy): Bacteria > Pseudomonadati > Bacteroidota > Flavobacteriia > Flavobacteriales > Flavobacteriaceae > Flavobacterium > Flavobacterium riviphilum. The sequence goes on along the minus strand of NZ_JBUYSY010000002.1, from coordinate 407,799 downwards.
AAGAATTGGAATAACCAAAAGTGTGAAGTTATTCAAAAACTCCTGAGCTAAGTCCAAATCACTGTTTAAGAAGTTTAAAAAATCTATAACCGCTTTTGTAGTCGTACTTTCATTACCATGCATTTGAGACCACCAAAAAAGCTTAATTTTTCCAGTCCCCACCTGAAAAGAATATATCGACCGCCCTTGAACCGATGTACCAATTTCTATTAAATTGTTATTTTTATTTAATCGATTCAATACCGGAAGTAGATCTTCTAACGTAACATACCTCCCTCTAATCGATTCCTCTTTAAATTGATAATAAATATCTAGTGCTTCCATATTTATATTTAAGTTTTGGCAAAAGTACAGAAGTTATACCATCAGAAAGACTAAAAAAACTGTAATCAATATCTAATGGTATCAAAAAAATGACTCCAGATTGATGTTGCCTTATGTGAAAATTGCTGGATTTATTAGCTGAAACAGCAGTACAATAAATAGATGGCTAAAATTTCAAAAAAAAAGCCATCCCAATATCAACTAAACACATTGAATGCTACTTGCTCAATCCCAATTAAAACCATTTTCCGGAATTTTTCCCTTGACTCCTATAAAATGATTCTTAAGTATTGAAAGATCGTGATCAAAATCACCAGTTGGCTGGTAGGGTAAACCAATTTTCACCTCCTTTTTTCCAAAATCGAATGCTACTGGAACTATTGGCACATCGGCTTTTAATGCTATATAATAAAAACCTGTTTTAAGTTGTTTTACATTTTTGCGAGTACCCTCGGGCGCAACTGCTAAACGAAAAACTTCTCTCCTGTTAAAAATTGCTGCAATTGCATCTACTTTATTTAATCCTCCAGTTCTATCAAGCGGTTCCCCTCCCATATAACGGAAGTAATAGTTAAATGGAAAAGAAAATAATTCTTTTTTTGCCACAAAATTCATTTCCAAACCCGTAATTCCTCGAGTGAAAACTCCCAAATAAAAATCATGATTACTTGTATGAGGCATCACCATCATGACACATTTCTTTAGTTCTTCTTCTATAGAACCAACTATTTTCCACCTCATAAGGTTAAAGAAAACCCACTTGTACAACTTCTTTTTCATGAATATTATATAATCTAATGTCAAATTAAAACAATAAAACGCTATTTTTGAAAAAAAGCTACAAAAATGCTAAAAAAACTTTTTAGTTACTTCTATCCTATCACCATATTCAACACCAAATCAAACATTAATAAATCTATTGAAATAACATGGGATAATGGAGAATTGGTAATGAACACCGAAAACACCAATTATTCTTATGGCAGTTTACAACGTATTTTAAAAATTGGTTTAAAAAAAATCGGTTACTCTACTGTTCATTCAATGAACAATATATTGGTTTTAGGTGTTGCCGGTGGGAGCGTTATTAAAACTTTAGTTGACGAAATCAAATATAAAGGTACTATAATTGGCGTAGATATTGATCCAGAAATCATTTCTATTGCTAATTCTTATTTTCATTTAAACAAAGTACCCAATTTAACAATAGAGATTCAAGACGCTTTTGAATTTGTACTGAAAAGTAGTAGAACTTTTGATTTAATTATAATTGACATTTTTCAGGATACTAAAATGCCTTCATTCCTTTTTGATGCTTACTTTATTAAACAATGCTTACGAATTTTAGAATCTAAAGGCTACATTCTTTTCAATACCATGTTGTTAAATCAGGAAGACAACCTTAGAAATCAAAAATTTATAAAAGAATGTAAAAAGTTGAAATACAACACTCAATCTTTTCCTAGAATAGAAAAACACAACGAATTAATTCTAATTCAAAAATAAAAAACTCCAAAATCAAAGACTTTGGAGTTTCTTGGTGGGCGATGAGGAAACAGAACTTTCTTAATTTGTAAGAAATTGAATTTTCATAAAAACAGGCGTAAAGTCAATAATACTAGAGCTTTTGTGGTTTTTATACTTACAGAAAAATTAGGTTAAATTCGGATTGATTAGAATGAATCAGTATTTTTTCGGGATTATTTCGGGATTTTTATTATATTCGTTTTCTAAAATATCGGGTATGAACCTAAAATTTTTTATCAAAAAAACTAAATCTGCCACCTCGAATATCTATGTTCGCTTTTGGGATAGTAACAGAATTGACCAAACCGCAGGTACCAAACTAAATGTTCAGTTTGAACATTGGAACAAAGTTAAACAAGAAGTTAAGAATGTTGCCAGTATAACTAATAGGGATTTTACAAATAGTAAATTACGCAACCTAAAAACATTTATTTTGGATCAATACAATATTGATTCGAATTCAAAAGTAAGTATTCAAAATACATGGTTAAAATCGCAAATCAATATTTTCTTCGGTAGGGTTAATAGCGACGAATCCCACAAAGTTTATTTTGTGTCTTGGATAGAGAAATTTATTGCTGATTGTCCTAATAAAGCAACACCTCCTTCAGAAAGTACAATTATAAAATTCAATAGAGTTAAAAACAAGCTTTCCGATTATCAAACCCACTTTGATGTAAAGCTTCGTTTTCAAGATATTGATTTGAAATTTTATGAGAGTTTCCTTTTCTATTGCCAAAAAATAGAAATGCTCAACAACAATACGGTTGGCGGGTTTATCACGATTATTAAAAATTGGTGCAGTAAAATTGAAATTGAAGGATTACCGATAAGTCCACAATACAAACACAGCGATTTTAAAGCGCTGTCCAACAAAACTAAAGATGTTTATCTTACCGAGGATGAAATTGATGCTGTCTTTAATCATAATTTTGAAGGGTCAGAACGATTGGACAAAACAAGGGACAATTTCATTATAGGGTTGCGTACAGGCTTGAGAATTTCAGATTTTATGAAGTTAAAACAACTCAATATTGTAGGCGATTATATAGAAATTGAAACTAGTAAAACCGAACATCCAGTAGTTATTCCGATGCACAGCCAAGTAAAAGCCATTTTACAAAAAAGAAACGGCAAACTACCTCCTGTAATTTCCGACCAAAAATTTAATGAATATGTAAAAGAAGTTTGTAAAACTATTGGCTTTGCAGAAATGGTGGATGGCGCAAAAATGGTCAACAAAAAAGACGAAAAAGATTTTTTTGGTGACAGCAAAGTCAAAATAAAAAGTACAATGCGCAAAGAGTTTGGTACGTTTCCAAAGCATGAATTAATCACTTCTCACACTTGTAGACGTTCCTTTGCTAGTAATCTTTATGGGAAATTAGATAATCCCACGATAATGGCCATCACAGGTCACAAAACCGAGACTATGTTTCTGAAATATATCAAAATCACACCTCGTGAACATGCTGAAAAACTCAAAGAGCATTGGCAAAAAATGGAAATTGAAAAACAAGCTAAAAGGAACGATTCTCAAAATGATTGATCAATATAAATACATCAGTAAACCATATAATTTAGAGGAATTAGTATCGGGGAATCCTATTTTTAAAGTGTATTATGATTTTTTCTATAACTTTTATGAATGGCAACAAAAACAAGATTTAGATGTTATAGACTATACCGATAGGCAACATCTTGAATTGCTCTTCAATGAATTCTTACATGCAATTTCATTGTTTTTGTACGATAAAATAACCTTTAAAGAAACTCTTAAGGCATTAAAATCAAAAGCAGAAGAAATTGAAATGTTTGGATTTATGTTGGAATGTCTTCCCTTCATTTTAGAAGAATATCCATTTTTATATGAGGAATCCTTAATGGATAAAATTAGAGACTACTTTAGCAAATCCTATAACGCCGAAAGCATAATTCCTATAAGCGAGGAAGATAATAACAGTCTTTCTTTAGTTGTGAGTCAATTTCTCAATGAAATTAAAAAGGCACTTACAAAGGAACATATTTTTGACTTGACTCTTTTTTTCGATAAACCAATCAGTAATGGTTTGAAAGAATTCTTTAGTGAATTCAATCCAAATTCTAAAAGAATAAAGAATCAAAACAGTTTAGCATGCGACTTATTTCCAACCGAAACACAGAAGGGGTTAGATGCTTCACAAAAGGTATTACTGATTGAAGAACTCATTAGAAGTGATAAATGGGGAAATGCGACCGAAAGAAAAAAAGCAGAAATCTTAGCCCTAATTATAGATAGAAATTCAGATAATATTAGACGAATTTTATCCGAAACGAATAAGCCTTTATCAAATACTTCTCAGAAATTCAAAGACGATTTGCTGAAAGCACAAAACATAATTAAACTTTTGGGGTAGCCTTTGGGGTATACCCCACAGTTTAAAAAACATATACCTAGATTAAGTTTGTCATAACTAATTTTTTAAAAATAATAATTATGACAACAGTTCTTCAATTAGAAAACACCAATGCGCTAGAGTTTAAAACTGAAATTTTAGAAGGCATTAAAGTCTATCTCAACGACTTTGTAGCTACTTTACAGCCCGAAACCGACCAACTCCTAACTAGAGAACAAACAGCAAAAATGCTTTCTGTTTCTTTGGTAACTCTTTGGGATTGGACACGCAAAGACATCATTCCTGCATATCGAATTGGAAACAAAATTCGGTATAAAAAAAGCGAGGTTTTAAAATCCTTAAATCAAAAAAACCGATTTGATTAATCAAAAATCAAGCTATAAGAAATGATGAAAACGCTATACTACATCAGAAACAAAAAGGAACTACAAGAGCTGTACTTGAGTCAGATACCTGAATCACATATTAGAGCAGAGATGAACGAAATTCTCAAGCAAACTCGAGCTTCAATTCCGTTAGGAATGAGAACAAACCTCAAAAATATAACTACTAAAGAAGCAATCATATTTATAGAACAAAATGGAACCCCAGATGGTTATGTTTTATCAGACGAGTTGCAACTAAAACTCAAAGAATATAAGGAATCGTTGCGCAATAGAAAAAACGAAGGAAACTAGTTAGGAAAACAGCATCACAACTAAAATTGTGATGCTTTAAATCAATTATCTATGAATGTTACATCAGCAACCAAAGAAGCCATATTGAACCAAACAACTCCTGAGGAAATTTATAGGAAGTTCTTAAATCTTACCGATTTTCCAAAGGGGAACATTTCAAGTCCTTACACAAAGGATGCTCATCCTTCTTTTAAAGTATACAAAAACGGAAGCTTCAAATGTTTTAGTTCAGCCCATCAAGGAGATGTTTTTCAATTGGTGGCCGACCTAGAAAAATTAGATTGTAAAACCCAATTTCATGAAGTTTTAAACTGCATTGCTTCGGAAATGAATATTATTTTAGACGATGACACGCCATACAAAAGTGTTGCAAAAAGAAATCAAAATTTTGCAAAGGTTTTGCAAGAACCGTTGCAAACACCATTGCAACAAAATGTAAAAACCGTTGCAAAGGAAAAAGGAGGAGCAACATTAACAGTAGAAAAACGAAATTTTACAGCTTTAGACTTGGCGTATTGGAACCAATTAGGCGTTAAGCAGGAGATTCTAGAAAAATTTCAATTGCATTCCATTTCAAGTTATACGTGGACTGGCAAAAAGCCAATGTATACCAAAAAAGAAAGTGTGGCTTTTGCTATTGAACTCCATGGAAATTTCAAGCTCTACATCCCCAATCAAATCGAAGTTGGAGTAAAGAAAAATGTATTGCCCCCTTTCCCAAATGGTATTTTTGGTTTGACACAATTGGGTGCCGAAACAAAGCAAGACATTATAATTTGTGCAGGCGAAAAAGACACCATTGTTGCTCATTCACGTGGATTTCATACGGTCACTTTTGGGAGTGAATCCATTTATCCTAAAGAGGAGCAAATAATAAAACTCCAAGCACTTTGCAAAAATCTGTTTATTTGTTACGACAAAGATGCTACAGGAGAAAAAGGCAGCCAAACCATGGTGCAACGTTTTCCAAAGATTATTCCAATTGCCTTACCACCCAACGACAACATTAAAGGATATGATCTCACCGATTATTTTCAAGACCATTCTTCTGAAGATTTTAGAAAACTGATGGACTTAGCCCTGAAAAACAAAACCGAAGTGATTCCTGAAAATGATTTGACTACCATTTTTCATGTCGCTGAAAAATACCTCAAAGAACACTATGATTTCAGAAACAATATTATTTCCCTCGAAATTGAGTGTAGCCCAAAAGGGCAAAACGAATGGACTTCCTGCAATGAAAATTCACTTTGGCTAGAAATACAAAAGAAAAGCATCAAAATCCCTATTAACTCTTTGATTGCTATTTTGAAAAGTGATTTTGTTCCGAACTATAACCCACTAATCAATTACTTCGCGAGTTTACCCCACTGGAATCAGAAAACGGATTTTATCAAACAATTTTCCGAATACATTCAACTCGAACAGGGAGAAGACAAAGAACAATTTGAGTATCACTTTAAAAAATGGTGCGTGCGTGCTGTAAAATGCGCTACTATTGATAATTATTTCAACAAGCAAGCCTTTGTGCTAACCGATGATGGGAATGGGCAAAATATAGGTAAAAGTTCGTGGTGCAGGTTTCTTTGCCCAAGCGAACTTTCCAACTATTTAGCCGAAGACATGAGCGATGACAAAGACGCACGTATCTTGCTTTGCAAAAACTTTTTAATCAACCTTGACGAATTGGCTGCTTTATCCCGAAAGGAAATAAATCAGTTGAAATCCTATTTTAGCAAGGCGCAAATCAATGAACGTTTGCCCTATGATAGAAAAAATTCCATTATTCAAAGAGTGGCCAGTTTTATCGGTTCTACCAATATGACTACTTTTTTGCAGGACGAAACTGGCTCGGTTCGTTGGTTGTGTTTTATTGTAAAGTCCATCAATTGGAAGTATAAAAGTGAATTCGTGATTGATAATTTGTGGGCACAGGCTTATGCTCTTTCTAAAGACAACACCTTTGACGAAACCTTGAGCATCGAAGACATCCGTCAAAATGAATTGCGAAATGAAAAATTCCAAATTATTTCCCCTGAGAAAGATTTGATTCACAAGTACTTTGAAATCCCAACAAAAATAGAACAGGCAGAATTCCTCACCTCCACCGAAATGTTACACCATATCAATTTATATACGGCTGGCATCAGGCTTTCGAACGTGGGAATCGGAAAAGCCTTAAAAAGCATTGGCTTTAAAAGAGAAAAACGCAACCAAGTCTACGGATATTGGGTAATCAAGAAAACGATTTGACAAATAATTTCCAGTAAAAACAAAAAATCACTACAAAAACTCTTTTCTACTTACCCATCTTACCTAATCTTTGTAAAGCCCTATAATCATTAACCCTAACATGGGTAACTTATAACTTTTTCTTCTTACCCAATCTTACCCTTTCTTTCCTTAATAAAAAAATGAAGTGGGTAAGATTTATTTATTTCTATTTATTTAATTATATAAAAAATAAATTATGAGAAAGGAATGTTTTATGTTTTTTGGAAATTATATATCGTGATGTAATTATTGTAATTGACTGTTTGATACTTTAGCATAGTTGACGATTTTTTAAAAGACAACTTCTATTGTTACCCCTTTTCCTATTTCTGACGTCACTTTTAAGTCACCTTTTAACATCTTTGTTCTTTCTGTTATGTTTTTCAATCCAAAACCATATTTTACTTTTTCAGTAATAAAGCCAATTCCGTTATCCCAAATACGAATAGTTATTTTGTCTTTTGTTTTCAATAGCATTATGTAGCATTTGTCTGCATTTGAGTGTTTGTTTATATTTTGTATCGCTTCTTGTATTATACGATAAATATGTACTTTGCCATCACTTGAAACAGATGACCAGTCAATGTACTTATCTATTGATACATCGAACTTTGTATTGTATTGGTTTTGTTGGGATTCTACTAAAATTGCTATAATATCGGCTATGTTTTTATCTTCAAAAAGCAAGTTTTGAGTCAAATCATGAGAAACTCTTCTGATTTCATTTTCTGTTTTTTCAAGCTCTTTTACTAATTGCTCTTTTTTATCTAATTGGGTTGAATCTAATTGGATTAAATTAAACCGAGTAGTAAATACACTATTTACGATGCCATCGTGTAATTCCATTGCTATTCGATTTCTTTCTTCTTCGCGGGCTTTTTCAGTTTCCAATTGTTGCTTTAGCATCAATTGATATATTTTTTCGTTAGCCTCTTGTTGATCCTTAATAAAAAGCAACTCCTTGTTCTTTGATTTAAGTCTATAAATTAGAAAAATAGCAACGAAAAAAACAGCAAACACTATTGATAAAATAAGTACATATGTATTCTGTTTTACTAATAATTGATTTTCAACTTCTATCTGATCGGTTTCGTATGCAATTCTAGCAAATTTGTTCCTTGTAATTCTCTCCACATTTTGGATGCTGTCACTTACATTAAAGAATATATTTGAATAGTAGGATTTGTTTTTGGAGTCATTCTCCATTAATAATTTTAAAGATTGAATTGTATATTGACTGCTTTTTATTTTTTGAGATAACTTAAAACCATCTTTTAGATAAGCTAATGCTTTACTAGTATCCTTTTCAAAAAGATAATATTCACCTAAATTGATTTTACTTGAGACACTTCCTAAAGCAAAATTAAGACTATCACTTATTTTTAAAGATTCTAACAGGTTTTTTTTTATCCCATTATGGTTTCCTGTTTTCAATTTTGAATAACCAAGATTATCCAGTAACATTGCATATGATTTAGGATAAAGTTGTTTTATATTTTTTATAAGTAAACCTCGTTCGTAATAGAGAATTGCTTCTTGAAATTTTTTTTGCTTTTCATAGACTCTACCAATGTTATTGAAACATGATATTCTAGATTTCTCAATTTTCTCTTTAGGATAATTTTCTCTTTCCAATTTTTCCAATTGCTTTAAAGCAAAGTCAAAATATTTTAAAGATTCTTTGCAGTTATTTAACTCTTTTAATGAGATACCTATTAAATTATAACATTCATAAACTAATCTTGTGTTGTTGCCTTTTGATAAAATTCGTAATGCACCTATCGCTTCTATTTCGCTTTCTGAAAAAATACCTGCATCTAACAAAACACCTGCTTTATATAATTTTGTTTTGCCCGAATTCGTAGAATCTTTAATTTGATTATATGCTCTTTCGGATTTAGAATAGTAACTAAAAGCACTATCTAATTGTGAAATTGCTTCATAATAATCTCCTAAATAATACAATGATTTAGCTATATGTATAGTATCTTTTTTTTTGCTTGCTAATTCATAAACTTTCTTTGTTGTTTTAAGATAATCATCAAGAGAATTAAGTTCATAATAACTAACGGCAATTTTAAAATATAAATTCCTTGTTACAGAATCGTTTTCTTGCTCCATCAATTTTAAGCAGAAATTATCCAAATAATTTTTACCAACGGTACCTTTCAAAGGCTGGATTTCCATTTTTTTTTGACAAGAAACAATCAATATTAATATAGAATATAGTAAAACGGTCTGTACTTTCGTTTTCAATTTTCCAAAAATTTATAAATCTCATCAAAAATAAAAATAAAAATCCAGACAATTTATGTTAAAAAATAATTGTCTGGATTATTAAATTACTTTCAGGTCTTGGCTTTATCCTTATCATCAACCCCGTCCATAAATTGGGGTGTAACAACAGGGATGGTATCAGAAGTAGGTAAGGTTGAAATTTGATTTAGATTTCTTAAATTTTCATTATTGGAATTATCAACACTGTCTAAAGTACAAGATGACATTAAAATAACGGCCGTTAAACAGCCTATAGCAATTATTAGTTTTTTCATTAAAAAATGTTTTAAAAAATTAAAGAATATTTTATTGCGGCACTATCCTGAAATGGAATGCTTTTTTAGAAAAGCCGGGAATTGACCGTTCTGAGTTATTGAAGATGACACTGCTTAAAAGCAGACGTTTCCCCATTTTCAATAAATATTTAAGAAGCTTCTGTTGTTTTATAACTGTGGCAAATTAACAGGTAATAAAGTAATGATTATTCAAATTCTACTAGGTAATAGTAAACCTATAGGGTGCAATAGTTTTAGGCAGCATCTAAATGGCAAAACCTAGCATTTGAAATCTTTATTTGAGTAAATTGATTTAATAAAACCTATAACATTGATCTTTTAAAGTGAATTATATATTGATTTTTCTGATTATGGCATCAATATTATCTTTGTAAGTAAGGGAAAATGGCAGAATTTCATTGTAATTTAGGTAGCATTTTGATTTACTGAGATGTATTCGTGAGACATAATTAATGTTAACGATATAACTTTTGTGAATCCTCAAAAAATAGAATGGCAAAGTGTTTTCAAAATGTTTTAACGTTTTATATGCATTCACGGTTTTACCATTATTCAGTTGGATATCAGTAGTATTATTATCTGCTTTTAAGTAGGTTATTTCCTTTAATTCTGCAAATTGATAGTCGCTATAGGATTTGATACAAATAGTTGCAATAGTAGCGGGTGGGTTTCTTTTTTCAAATTTAAAAAGACTTTTCCCTAACTGATGTAAGAGCAATGGTTCTATTATATAATCGGAAAATCCCGATTGAATAGCTTCAAGGGCATATTCTGGAGATGAAGCCAATCCGATAAAATACGGCATTGTTTCAACATATTGGAATAGCTCTTTTATATTTGCGAAAGATAAATTTTCGTCATTTGATTTGATAGGAATTCTTTTCAATACGAGTTGTGGCTTTATTTTTATAATTTGATTTATTGCCATTTGATTATCTTTGACTATTCCTGCACAAAAATAATTAGGAAAATTTTCAAAAAAGTCTAAGGTTCCCTTGATATTATTAGCATCGTCGTCGATAATAAGAAAAGAAAACCGCATGAAATTATACTAAGAATAAAATAAGGGCAAAGCTAACCAAGTACCTATTTCCTATGTTGCTGAAAAACTGCCAATTTTGTTAAAATAAAAAAATATTTGAATGAATTTTTTAGTAGTTGATGACCATCCAATGATTATAGATGGATATATTAAAGCTCTTACAGAGTTTTCGTTAGGACCAATTTCTCCTGCTTTTTCAAAAGCTCATAATTGTGAAGAAGCATATACTATTATATCAAGAAAGTTTTCTTCTAAACAATCATTTGATTTAGCGATCATTGATAAAGGTTTACCCAGTTATCAGGAAAAATCCATTATGTCCGGGAGCGATTTGGCTGCTTTTATTCGAGAAGTGATGCCAAATTGTAAAATCATAATGATTACAGCACACACAGAAATTATCATTTTATATGATATTTACAAGAATGTTAGACCGGATGGGCTTATAATAAAAAATGATATTACTCCTGATAAATTACAAAAGGCAGTTATGGAAATTATAAAAGGCAATTCATACCAAAGCAATACAGTGAAAAACTGTATTAATGAAATATGGAAAAAGGAATTAATGATTGAAGACTATAATCGTCAAATTTTATTCTATCTATCGAAGGGTTTTAAAATAAAAGAATTAGAAGGGATTATTTGTTTGACAACTAGTGCTATCCAAAAACGCATAATCAAAATGAAAAATGTCTTTGAGGTTACGGATAATTCTGGTTTAGTAAAAGAAGCTATTAAACAGGGGTTTATTTAATATCATTGCTAATACATAAACATATTTACTCATAATCAACTTTTTTGTTTAAGGTTGCTTTCTTCGTTTTTGCAATTCAATTCTTCTTTATTTGTTGGAAACAGACATTGATCTATATATGTATTAGTGGATATGAAAATTACAGTTTAAGTTAAACGATATTTTTGTAAACTCTGTTTTGATTATGAAATTCTTCAATTGTATTGTATTGTAATTCAAAACAATTTATCAACTTTTTTTGTTGTGCCATATTTCGATTTATTCGAAGATTTTCAGTTTCATTTGTTGTTCTGTTACGAATTCCTTTCTATAGAATAAGTTGGTTTTTAATGATTTAAAAAAGCTTACTGTCACTGTATTTTCCAACAGTTGCTTTTCTATTTGTACTTCGGATTATTCCATAGGATTGTATTTTATTGGGAAATTTTTGATTGGCGTATTAACTCTTTTATAATAATGAAAGATTAATCTTTTTTGAACTGTTCGATTCTAAACTACCATTTTCAAAGTAGTTAAATAAGTTTCTTTGGTACTCATCCTATCACTTGAACTCCAAGTAGTTTTTTTATGTCATATAAATCGATAATTGTTGTGAGAAATAAAAAAAAACATGGAAGTGCTGAAATTATAACTGAAGATTTAAGATTAACAGAGCGATTGTTTTATCGGTTTCGTGACATTTTTAGGAGATAATCAATCTATTCAAAGACATGTTCATCCAATCCAAAAAAACAGCATGAATATAAATTAAAATTTTAACATTATATGTAGTTTTTCTACACTTCTTTTATATACTAGGGTTTTATATTTGGTCGTATTTTTTTTACCAAAATAAACTTAAAATGAAAAAAAATTATACCCTTTTATTCTTTTTGTTTTCTCTATTTGCCTGTGCTCAAGGGAAACTAGTATTTAACTACGATAATGCAGGTAATCAGGTCTTACGAACATTTTGTATTAACTGCGTAAGCAAGAATTCTAATGATACAAAAGAATCAATACCAGAGGATGTTCAGAGTTTGGATGACATATCTTATTTTCCAAATCCAGTACTTCAAGAGCTTAATTTGTCTTGGGAATTAAAAGAAGAGAAAAGGGTAGCTGAAATTCAGTTGTTTAGTTTATCAGGAGCGCAATTAAAAAATCTTTCTGTGGGTAATAATAATCAAGTTGTGATTGCATTTGATTCTTATCCTTCTGGAGTTTATATGGTGTATATTGTTTATAACACAGGTGAGCAAAAAACAATTAAAATTATTAAAAAATAGTAATGAAAAAAAACTACTTATTTGCAATTTTATTCTTAGTAACTATAGTTAGTCATAGCCAAGATTTTGGAGGTGTACCAGTAACTAATGCAAAACGTATTCTAAGAGTTGAAACCAATGAAGGAGATACGAAGACATTATTTGATAAAGAATCTATTAATTCTAAAACACTATCTACTACCGCTGTTAGTCCAACTGGTAACTCAAGTGAAGTGGGTGTTACTGAAGGCGAGTTGTCTGTTTCACTTTCAGGAGGAGCAAATTATTCAATTCCAATTTCAGTGCCCCCTGGAATAAACGGTATAGTACCGCAGTTAAGTTTGTTATACAGTAGTCAAAGTCCTAACGGTATGGCAGGTTATGGTTGGAATGTTTCTGGAGTTTCAGCGATTACTAGAATACCCTCAACGAAATTTCATGATGACATCATTGATCCTGTAGATTTTGATACTATGGATCGCTTTGCTTTAGATGGACAACGTTTAATAGTTAAGAATAATGGTAGTTATGGTGGAAATGGCACTGTTTACGAAACAGAGAACTTTTCAAACATCAAAATCACATCCTATGGTGTACACCCAAGTGGTGCTAATTATGGTCCGCAATATTTTATTGTTGAGTATCCAGATGGTTCCAAAGCTTACTATGGTGTGAACCATAACCAACGTTCTTTAATGGAATGGGGAATTACTTCTTGGGAAAACCCGCAAGGTGTACAGATTGTATATGAATACCTAGATGCTATAGCGCCATTGATAATTAGCAATATTTATTATGGAGGTGTGACAAATCAATCGGGGATGAATAGAATTAATTTTGTTTATGAAGCAAGGAATAGAGCCGAACAGGCATTTGTTGGTGGACAAAGTTTTACTAATAATAGAATTTTGAAAAAAATTCAGGTTATAGGCAATGGTATTGGTTTTAGAAATTACATACTAAGTCATGATGTTAGTTCTTTGGGGTATCAGCGATTGACCAGTGTAACTGAAGCAAGTGGAGATAACACAAAGAGTTACAATCCAACAGTGTTCAGTTATGAAAATACCCCAGAATCTTTAAGTTATAAAAGTGTAACTTCAAGTCTAAGTGTTGGTAATATTTCTTTGCAAAACGCAGCTACTGTTTCAGGTGATTTTGATGGTGATGGTAGAATGGATTTTTTGGTTTATCCCACAACAGGTGCTCAAAGTAAAGCCAAATATTGGTTGTTTAATGATGTGACTTCTGGAACCAATCTAAATTTGGGCTGGGAACATACAGTAGGGAGGTTTGATGATATTTTTCCTGTGACTTGGTTAAATTGGGATAATAAATTTATGCCTTTTCAAGGATGGACAGTTATTAAATTAGATTCCTCAACAAATAATACTTCTTTTACAACCTATTCAGCAGGATTCTCAAGTCCAATATATTTTCAAAACGAAAAATCATATCAATTCCCAAAGTTTATTTATTATGATAATTACAACTGTGACGGAACTGATCCTGTAATACAAAAAATAAGTACTACTACGAAAATTGCAGCATCTAATGAAAGTTTACCTCCGCAGCAAGTAGAGTTAGATATTCCTAAAGTTTATCTGAATGGTGATTTTAATGGAGATGGACTAACTGACGCTGTGGTCGTTGAAAAATCAATTTCGTATTATTATCAAGATGGATGTTATGGATATTCAGGTTATAGAAACGGTGGAAGTACTTATTTTGTAAATCTAGACAGAAGAATTACTAGTGATTTTGTTTCGCTGTCAGGATATTTATCAATAACCGATACTAGTAAATATAATGTTGCTGATTTTAACGGTGATGGGAAATCAGATATTTTTGTTTTTGACAATGGAACAGTAAAAGTTTATTCCTATAATAGCTATAATTACTTTGAATTAATTTATCAAAACTCTACCTCTGATACGGATATTAAGTTAGATAAGCCTATTTTAATGGGAGATTATAATGGTGATGGTAAAACTGATTTTATCGTCCCTAAGGCATTTGGATATAATTACGCCTTGTATACTTCTACAGGAAGTTCATTAGTTAAAACAAATCAAAGTTATGCTTTTAACTATCAGCAGAACGCTTCTACGAATACATATCATTTGATAGCAAACGATTTGAATAATGATGGGAAAACAGATATTTTGTACGTTGATTCCTATTTTGATAGAAATGCTAATGTAGGTTCTATTAGAGTTCAGCTTTATAGAAATATGGGAACAACTTTCGTTTCTGATTTTTCTTCATATACTGGTAATAAGGGAACGATAGTTGCAAATCCATTACCTATATTTTTAACATCAGATAAACCAAATCAAAACCTAGAAGTTTCTTTTCTTTCAAATAGTTATATTCATCATTTTCAATCGCTAAAAGATTTTAATATTGATAAATTATTGAAAACCATAACCAATGGAAATGGAGTTACGGAGTCAATAACATATAAACCTTTAAGTGAAAAATCTGATGAAGGATATAACTCTGTTTATGCAAGTGGTTATAACGAACGTTATCCTAATATTGATATTACCATTGCACCAAGTTTTCAAGTTGTTACTAAATTAGAGAAACAGAGTGCTTCTGTTTATAAAAAACAATTGTATTCATATTATGGTGCAGTTTCTAATCTTGAAGGTATGGGCTTTTTAGGCTTTCGTGCTACTATGAAAACCAATTGGCATGATGATAGTTCTACACTTATTTCTAGTATTTCAAAGTATGATGTAAATTTAAGAGGGGCAAATACTGAAAATTATGAAGTGTTGTATTGGAATAGCCCTTCTAGTAATTTTAATCCTAGTAGTTATATTTCAAAATCAGTTTTAACTTACCAGAGCCAGCTGTCGGCGAGTAAAGTGTTTAAAATTCAAAATACGGCTACTGATATTTACAATGGACTTGAAGGTACTAGCAGTTCAAAGACTATATCATATGATGCTTACAATAATCCAACGCAATCCACTTCCTATATCAAAGAAGGTGCTACAGTAAATCAAACTACAATTACCAATATTACATATGATAATCAACCCCTAGGTGGAGTTTACTATATAGGAAGACCGACCACAAAAACACAAAGTGTTTCTGTACCTGGAGATTTAATGACAAGCGAGGAGATTTATAATTACACTAATCATCTTCTGACACAAGTTAAAAAGAAAGGACATAATACAGAATTCCTTACTGAAGATAATATTTATGATACTTATGGGAATATAACTAGAAAAACCATTTCCGGGACGGGTATAAATAGAGTAACCAATTACGAATATGATGCGTCAGGAAGGTTTTTAATTAAAAGTATTGATGTAGAGGGATTAGCTAAAACTTTTAGCTATAACTTGAATAATGGGGTTTTGAATAGCGAGACAAATCCTTACGGATTGACAACTACATATACTTATGATTCTTGGTTTAAAAAAACAAAGACTACAGATTATTTAGGTAAAAGTCTTTCTTATGTGTATTCTAAAAACGCTGAAAAATCAATTATAACTTCCAATGGAGATGATGGAAGTGCGAGTCAAGAGACTTATGATGATTTGGGAAGAAAAATTATCTCATCTATCAAAGATGTAAACAATAACTATTCTTCTGTCTCATATCTTTATGACATCTATGATAGAAATTATAAAGTAAGTGAGCCTTATTTTGGCGCAAGTCCCTCACAATGGAATGAAACTAAGTATGATATTTATGGAAGAGTGATTCAAAATATTTCATTTACAGGGAAAAATACTTCTATTTCGTATTCAGGATTGACCACTTCAGTAAATGATGGGACTAAAACTAAAACAACAATAAAAAATGCTTTAGGTAATGTTGTTAGTATGAGTGATAGTCCGGGCGGAACAATAACTTATACTTATTTTGCCAATGCTAACTTAAAAAACTCAAACTATGAAGGTGTTGTAACCACTATTGAGCAAAATGGTTGGGGAAGAAAAACCAAGCTAATTGATACTTCAGCAGGAACCTATACTTATGATTACAATTTGTTAGGAGAAACAACTAAGGAGACTAGCCCTAATGGCAATACAAACTATGTTCTAGATGCTTTTGGTAAAGTAATTGAAAAAACAATTGTTGGAACTAATACCAATTCTAAGAGTACTTATTCCTATGATCCAAGTTCAAAATTAATCAGTAGCATGCAATTTCAAGACTTATTGGCGGGAACAAGCAGTACCAATTTTTTTGAATATGATGGCTATAAACGATTGATTAAAACGATAGAAACAACACCTTATGCAAGATTTACAAAGGAAGTAACGTATGATGCATTTGGTAGAACTGATAAAGAAACTAGTACTGCTTTAGTGCTTTCTAGTGGTAAATCTAGCGCAAAAACGGTTAAAAACACTTATAAAAATGGCATAGCTTGGCAGATAATTGATGATGCTAATTCTCAAGTTTTGTATCAATTAAATGAAACAAATGCAAGGGGTCAAGTTACAACTGCCGCAATGGGTAATGGTAATATTGCTATTACAAACAGTTACGACAGTTTTGGTTTGCCTTCGCAAATCAAACACGATCGCGTTGGGGTAAGTCCCGGAAACTTAATGCTATTAACTACTGCCTTTGATGCACAAAAAGGGAATTTATCAAGTAGGACGAATAGTTTATTTAATTGGAATGAGAGTTTTCAATATGATAGTTTGGATAGATTGACTTCTTATCCGAATGCTATTGGTGTACAGGTAAATCAATCATATGATGCAAGGGGAAGAATTACAGAAAACCCAATTGGTACTTATGCCTATACAAACACTGAAAAACCCTATCAAAACAATCGTATAGATTTATCAGCAGAGGCTACTGGGAGTTATGATGTAAGGGAAGGTGTTTTTTGCGATAGTTTTGAAGAAAAAAAGGGTTGGGGCGCGATTGATGGAACCGTATTTAGTTATGACACCACAGAAAAACGTGGTGCAGGCGCTACATCCTTTAAGATTGTGAATACGACTTCAAATGAGATAACACGACATGCTGATGTTTGGGTCAAAATTGACAATGCGGTGGCTACAGAGTATACCTATTCGGCGTGGGTGAAATCTGACAATCCGCAGGCAGAATTGTTTCTGTTCATGAAAACAGAGAATGAAACAAATTATTTTACTGTAGTTAGCCAAGAAGTAACAAATGTTAAAAATAGTTGGGTTAAAATTGAAAAAACTGTTTTAGTCCCAGCTTCTATAAAAAAACTCAACATTCGTTTGGATAATAACGGATTTGGAACCGTGTGGTTTGATGATGTCCAAATACGCAAGACTAGCAATGGCAATGTAGTTCCTCCTAAAAAATTGGATATAAAATACAATGCCTTTAAGAGCCCTGTTGAGATCATAGAATCCAATATAGATAAAATAAGTTTTGCATATAATGATGCTAATAGCCGCTCGACGATGTTTTATGGAGGTTTAGAGGAGGATAAATTATTACGCCCTTTGCGCAAATACTATTCTGCTGATGGTACTATGGAAATCAAAGAGAACTTACAATTAGGAACGGTTGAATTTGTGACCTATCTGGGAGGTGATGGCTACACCGCTCCCGTTGTTATAAAAAGTGATGGGGTTACGCAAAATTATTTATATTTACACCGAGATTACCAAGGAACAATACTTGCGATAAGTAATAGTATAGGTCAAGTAGTTGAGAAGCGCTTGTTTGATGCTTGGGGCAATATAATCAAGGTTCAAGACGGAGCAGGAATGACTTTGAACGGGCTAACGGTCTTAGATCGTGGCTATACAGGGCATGAACATTTGCAAAGTGTTGATTTGATTCACATGAACGGTCGTTTGTATGACCCTAAATTGCATCGTTTCTTGCAACCTGATAACTTTGTACAAGAGCCCTTTAATACGCAGAACTACAACAGATATGGGTATGTTTTAAACAATCCTTTAAAATATGTTGACCCGAGTGGGGAGAGTTTTTGGAAGTCGGTAGCTTCAGTTTTTGTGTCAGTTGCTTTTTCTGCCGTAGGAATAGCGGTAGGTATAGCAACTGGTGGGGCAATTGGTTTTATTGGCTATGTCGATTTTAATAGTGGAGATTGGCAAGTTTATGCAGCAGGCTGGGGAACAATTGCAGCTGCACCTGCGGGTGGTTTTGTTAATTTTGGACAAACTGATGGTAAGTTTAGTTTTTATGGTGGAATAAAATCTGCGCCAAAATGGCTAAACGGTGATAATAAACCGAAAACCGATTTAAATGGAGTTGATCAAAATGGACAAGGTACAAATAATGGTACTAAGGGAAATGGTGTAGGTCAAGGAGAGAATGGATCTCCAGCACAACAGGCACAATTAAAAGCAAGAGAGCATCATTCTTTTTTTGGAGCAAACCTACAATTTAATGCTTATCAGTCAGGGGGTAGTGTCTATAATTCAACTTTTTTTGGTACAATTCATACATCACGTAACATATATAATGATTATTTAAAGAACGGCCTAGATTCAAAAGGTGGAATGCTTTTAATGCACGAATATGGTCATTATTTACACGCCCAACAATCTCCATTAAACTTTTATAGTTATGGAATGTGGTCAAGTATGGCTACTGCAACTTCTGCCTCATCATCATCAAATTGGACAGAAATCAGAGCAAATACTATGGCATATTATTACTTTGGACAACCTAATTATAAATACTGGGATCCTAGATTATATCCAATTAATTCAAATTATTTAAGTAAGCAAGAAATTTTTCAGCTTACACATCATTTAAAGCCCTTTAATCGTTTTAAACCTTAATTATATGAAGACAATAAAAATTTACTATTTAATTTCGTTTTTGTTAATGATTTCTTGTATGGATATATCTGATAATAGATGCATTATTACTCATAATAAATCTGTTAATAGTATTTATTGTTTTTATCTTGACAAAGAGTTGACTAAAATGGATAGTCTTCCGAGGTACTCCTTTCCGCCATATGAAACAAAAGCGAATGATGATGATTGTAATTTGATAGTAAAACCAAGTTGGGAGGAATATATCAAAAAATGTGACAATCAAAAATTGAGATATTACATTATCAAAAAAGACAGTATAGACAAATATGGTTGGAAAGAGATATTTAAGAAAAATATTTACAATAAAAAGTATCTTTTTACTATTAAAGACTTAGATAGTTTGAACTGGACAATTACGTATGATGAAAAATAGTTGTTCAATAAAATATTTATCGATTTAACCAAATTTCTCGCATTAGTCAAAAAAAAAATTAGTAATCCCAAATCTTAAATAGTTAATAATGAAATCCTCAATCTATTATTTGTTCTTGTTTTTTGCTTTGTTAGGATGTTCTTCTTCTGAGGAGAATACCGAAACGCCCAAAGTTATGAATGTTACTACAGTAGCTTCCAAAACTTCGGTAACTGTAGATGAAATTTTTTCGGTAGCAGTTTCTAGTGATGCAGTTATCAAATCCATAGGGGTGACCACAGACGGAAGTGATCCTCTTAATTTTACTTCGTCAAATTTTGGCACTTCAACCACCTTATACTTTAGCTTTGATACCTTAGGGACCAAAACTATAAAAGTAAAGGTGCAAAATGAGAAAGATGAAACGGTGGTAAAAACGATAGTAATAAACGTAGAAAGAGGCACCGCAGTAAAAATAACTGGACTTCAGGTAAAATCGTTTTACAACAAAGATAAAACTTGGGATCCAGAATTTGCCGCTACAGATAATAATAGATTGGCAGATGTTTTTTTTGGTATCGGGAAATTAAAAGTAAAAGACCCATTTTCTAGTAGTCCATCATTAATGGGTGCATGGTATAGGTCTGCTACCAAAGAAAATCAAGGAGATCTTACCTGGGATTTAGCGGCTGCCAATTTATATGTTAACCCTTCGTCAAATTTGTATTTTTCGTTAGTTGATCAAGATGGGCAGGTGGGTCAAGATTTACTTTTAGGTTCACCAGATTATAGAACGTTTAGTTTTTCCTCTTTTGCTGCCAACAAAACCAAAACAATCACCTATACTTTTGCAGATATTAATTTAGAGTTTACATTTACAGTAGAATGGCCATAAATTATTAGTAAATGTTTTGCAAAGGAATTTTTAGAATCATCGTATTGTTATTTGTTACAACAGTATCTGCACAACAAGAAGCAAGTGTATGGTATTTTGGGATAAAAGCTGGACTGAAATTTAATGTTGATGGCTCTGTAACTCCTTTAAATGGTGGCAAAATTAACACCAGAGAAGGTTGTGCTTCCATTGCCACTAGTACTGGTGATTTGTTATTCTATACTGATGGTCGAACGGTTTGGGATAAAAATCATATTGTGATGCCCAATGCCGATTATAGTAAAGGAACTGGCTTGTTTGGTGATAATTCTAGTACACAATCGGCCATCATAGTGCCTAAGCCAGGTAGTTCCAACTTGTTTTACGTTTTTACCGTCGATGAACCACATCATGAAAACAGCAAAGTATATCCAAATGCGTTTGTTGGTAAGTATGCTTCAGAAAATGGTAAAGTACCTGATGATGATGATGGCTTAAATAATGGTTTAAATTATTCGGTTGTTGATATGAATATCATAGGTACTAATGGGAGTGCTGGGGATGTAATTAGTAGAAACCATCATTTAATAACCTATGATTCAAATCCTTCAGGACAAGAGATTAAATTTAAATGTTCTGAAAAGATTACAGCAGTAAGGGATCAGTCCAATACTGCTTTTTGGGTAATTACTCATTTTCTTGATAAATTTTATGCTTTTAAAGTAACTGCTTCGGGGGTGTCTACTGTTCCCGTAATTTCTCAAGTAGCACCCAATATTACTTATGATGGATACCGTTATAATGCAATAGGCTATCTCAAAGCATCACCAGACGGGACTAAATTAGCAATCGCCCACAGAAATAATGCTACTACAGATGACCCTAGTGATACCAACACGGGTGGTGCTTATTTATATGATTTTAATGCAGCAACAGGTGTCGTAAGTAATGGCAAGCCTATTTTAACAAACGTATCTGCTTATGGGATAGAATTTTCACCAAATTCTAATCTTTTGTATGTAAGTTATAATCAAATTGAAGATACATCGGGGTCTTTTGGTACTTTTAAAGTTTCCCAATTTAACTTATTAAGTCCCGATATTACGGCATCCAATACAACCTTGTTTACATCAGGACAGTATGGTATGGCCGCTTTGCAATTGGCTCCCAATGGCAAGATTTATTACAGCGGTTATTTGTTTAATTCTTTACCAGTAATTAACCAACCCAATGAAGTGGGTTTGGCTTGTTCTTTTGACGAAATTGGACAGCCATTAAATGGTGATGGACAAAGAGTGTTAGGATTACCTCCATTTATTACTTCTTTTTTTGATGCTTTTTTTTCGGTTAAAAACGTTTGTTTGGGCACATTGAGTACGTTTACTTTGACCTCCAAAGAAACTATTCTTTCAGCTTTGTGGGATTTCGGCGACGGTTCAACTTCTAATGATAGCAATCCTAATCATCTTTATTCTTCTCCCGGAAAGTATAAAGTTGTTGTAACTGTTGTTTCCGATAAGGGAACTGTAACTAAAACAAAAGAGATTATAATATACGATACTCCTAAGGCCACTCAGCCTAAGGATATATTAATTTGTGATGATACTAATGATGGATTTTATACTTTCGATTTAACCCAACAATCAAGTTTCATTTTGAATGGTCAAGACCCCAATTTATTTGGAGTAAATTATTATCAAAACGACGTTCTTATTACAAACCCTAAAACTTATGTTAATGCATTAGCCTATAGAGAAGAAACCATACGAGCAGAAGTTTTTAATCTAGAAAACCAAGAGTGTAAAAGTATAACCTCTTTTAAGATTAAAGTATATGAACAGCCTAGACCAGCTATATCAAGTAGCATCCCTAAATTAGCTAGCTGCGACAATACAACGTTAGGTTCAGATACTGATGGGCGAGTTTTATTTGATTTGACTCAAAACGCTAATGTTATTTTAAATGGGCAGTCGGCTACTCAATTTGTACTTTCTTATTACAAAGATGCTGCCTTAACGCAAAGTATAATTTCTCCAGCATCTTACCAGAACACTACTACCTCTGAAACTATTTATGTCAAAGTTGTGAATAAGGACAATTCAAGTTGTTTTGCAACCACTTCATTTGCCATCGAAGTTTTGGCTTTGCCAGTCATAGCTAATGTAGTTGATTTAAAACAATGCGATGATAATACTGATGGGTTTAGTGTATTCAATCTAGAGGAAGCCATTGCTAAAATCACTACAAATGCAGCTAATGAAACCCTATATTTTTATCAAACGTTGACAGATGCGCAAAACAATACTAATCCAATATCAAACGCAACTACCTACACCAATAAAGTCGTTAGTAATGATGCAGTTTATGTGAGAGTAGTCAATGCTAAGGGTTGTTTCCGCATAGCCATAATCAATTTGTCAGTGACAACAACTCAAATCCCTTTGAATTATTCTAAAACATTTACCGTGTGCGATGATGCTCTTTTGGGAACCAATTCGGATGGAATAGCTTCTTTTAATTTTAGTAATGTAACTTCAGAGATTCAGAATATTTTTCCAACAGGACAATTATTAACTATTCGTTATTTTAGAAATCTTGCCGATGCTTTGGCAGAGAAAAATGCCATTGCAGATATTTCTAATTATAGAAACATTGGGTATCCGACTACCCAAAACATCTTTATTCGAGTAGATAGTCAAGTGAATAACGATTGTTTAGGCTTGGGAAGTCATATCACTCTTAATGTAGAACGAGTGCCAATAGTTCAATCTTTAACACTTAACCATTGCGATGATGATCAAGATGGGAAATTTGCTTTTGATACGTCCACTTTACAGTCGCAGTTGTTGAATGGTCTAACCAATGTTTCGGTAGCTTATTTTGACCAAAACAATCTGCCATTGTCAAGCCCTTTACCAAATCCTTTTGTAACATCTTCACAAAAAATAAAAGTTGTAGTTACAAATACTACCACAACGGCTTGTTCCTATGAGAGTAGTGTTGATTTTGTGGTTGATGATTTGCCAGAAGCCTTTGCAGTGCCTGTAAACTTAACGAGTATTTGCGATGACGAAGTGGATCCTAAATTGCAAGATGGTAAATTTGCGTTTGATACATCTAGTTTTCAAAAGACCATTTTAGGAAGTCAAACAGGAATGTTGGTCTATTACTTTGATGGAAGTAACAATCCCTTACCATGTCCGTTACCCAATCCATTTTTGACTCCAACGCAACAAGTTAGAGTCGAAGTGGTCAATCCAATAAATCCCTCTTGTAAAGCAACGGTACTGATTCCATTTGTTGTACATCCCATACCAGTGGTACAGCTCACGGGAGAGGAATTGGTTTGTAGTGATTTACCAACGTTTACCAAAGTTATTGATGCAGGCTTGTTAGATAGTGGACAAAAAAATAATTTTAGTTACTCTTGGACTAAAGATGGTCAACCAATTGTAAATGCTACTAATTATGAATTGACTGTAAATCAAAAAGGGGTTTATTCGGTAACTTCAACCAATACGTTGGGTTGCGCAAGAACCCGAACCATTATCGTAAATGCTTCAGATAAAGCTAGAGTTACAGTTGAAGTTAAAGATTTAAGCTCAGAGAACACCATTACCGTTGTGGCAACAGGTGCTGGCGATTATGTATACGCACTAGATCAAGAGTTTGGGGAATATCAAAAGAGTGCCACATTTGATAATGTTCCTTCAGGAATTCATACGGTTTATGTCAAAGATTTAAATGGTTGCGGTGTCACAGCACAAGAGGTTGCGATATTGGGTATTCCAAAATATTTTACACCTAATCAAGATGGGTACAATGATACTTGGAATGTTAAAGGGGTAAATGCTTTTTTTAATTCGAAAACGAGTATTCAAGTTTTTGACAGATATGGTAAATTAGTACAACAAATTGATCCCAAAGGAGAAGGATGGGATGGAAACTATATGGGACAACCACTCCCATCGGATGATTACTGGTACGTTATTCAGCTCGAAGACGGACGTGTTTTTAAAGGCCATTTTGCGTTAAAGAGATAATTTTTTTTAAACTTTAATTTCAAAAACAATTCTATAATTGTAATAATTTTTTATGAATATCATTTGGTTTTCATCAAATACAACACTTAGATTTTATTTTGGAAAATGATATTATGTAAAACTTATCCAATATTTGCAAAATCCTATAATCATAGATGTTAAGGTATGTGACATGCAACTATACCTTCTTTCCAATTTCCCCTTTCTTTCCTTAATACAAAAATGAAATGGGTAAGATGGGTAAGAAGGGTAAGATTGCTTTTTTTAATGCAATCCCTTTCTACCATTGGGTTGGGTAAGATGGGTAAGGTTTTTTCATTTTTTGGAGTATAAAAAATATTTTTAAATCGTTGTTGATTTTTTGCTCTTAAATAAACAGATTTAATCGCAAATGTTTGCCTGAACTTAAGATCATTATGAAAAATAGAATTAAAAAAGCGAAATTTTATTTTGACATAAAAAATATTGCATGCTCTAAAATCGGATCAAGAACAATTCAAGTATTTTAGTTCATAAATATCTTATTTTTATTTACCAATGGAAGAGCAATTGATTGATAAAGTGAAGAAAAAAATTAAAAAATTAATTCAAGAAAAATAAGGATTAATGAAATTTAGATTAAAGTTTTAGTTTGAATTTAGTTCACCTACAGCAAGTTTTAATTCAAACAAGAACAACAAAATCTTCAAAAAATCCCGAAAGAAATAGAAATGTAATTCAAAAGAATAAAAAAATTTCGGGAAAATTTCGGGATAAATAAAATAAAAAATCCGTAAAAACTTGATTCTCAAGTCGTTACGGATTTTGTTTGTGGGCGATGAGGGGTTCGAACCCCCGACCCCCTCGGTGTAAACGAGGTGCTCTGAACCAGCTGAGCTAATCGCCCTATTTTATTAGGTCGCTATCATTTCGTGATTGCGAGTGCAAATATACACCATGATTTGATATTTACAAGGTTTTTTTCAAGAAAAATTGAAAAAAAATTCACCTATTTTAATTAACAACTCATCATCAACAAGTTAACACAACAATCAAACTCACCTTTTTTTTTGTATTGATTCCATATAATAGTACTTTTGAAATCAAATTCTATAAAATGGCCCGATTCAAAGAAAACAATTTACCTAAAGCAAAAATTACCGCTTCGTCCTTGCAAAAAGCAAAAATTATTTTCAAATATGCTCAGCATCATACATGGAAATTTTATGTTGGTCTCTTATTCCTTTTACTAACAAGTGTTACAGCTTTAGCATTTCCAAAATTCATGGGGATGCTCGTAGATTGTGTCAACAAAAAAGATAGCGCTTTGGCCAACCAAATTGCATTAGGACTAGGTTTAGTACTGGTTTTACAATCTATTTTTTCTTTTTTTAGATTGTACTTGTTTGTAAACTTTACTGAAAACACCTTAGCTAATGTACGATTGGCATTATATACCAATTTAGTAAAACTACCAATGTCATTTTTCTCTCAAAAACGTGTAGGCGAACTAAATAGCCGTATAAGTAATGATATTAGTCAGATTCAAGACACATTAACCACAACAATTGCCGAATTTTTAAGACAATTTATTTTAATTATTGGAAGTTTTATAATGTTGGCTAGTATCAACATAAAACTGACATTTATGATGGTATCGATTGTTCCTCTTGTAGGGGTAGCCGCTGTCTTTTTTGGAAGATTTATCAGAAAGTATTCTAAAAAAGTGCAAGATCAAGTTGCCGAGAGTCAGATAGTAGTAGAAGAAACCATGCAAGGCATCAGTATTGTAAAAGCGTTTGCCAATGAATGGTATGAAATTCAAAGGTACGCCACCAAAATACAAGAAGTGGTGAAAGTTGCCATAAAAGGAGGACAATTAAGAGGATACTTTGCTTCTTTTATCATTATTTGCTTATTTGGGACAATAGTTGCCGTTGTATGGTATGGTGTTCAATTGAGTATTGATGGCGAAATTACTGTGGGTGAATTATTCACTTTTATTCTGTATTCAAGTTACGTTGGTGCTTCTTCAGGTGGCATTGCCGAATTATATGCACAAATGCAAAAAGCAATTGGAGCTACAGAGCGTGTATTTGAGTTGCTAGAAGAAACTCCTGAGAATATAAATACCACGACCGCTCAAAATTTCTCAAAAATAAAAGGAGATGTTGCTTTTCAAAATGTTGCCTTTACTTATCCTTCTCGCAAGGAAATTAAAGTTCTTAAGGGAGTTAGCTTTACTGCATCTTCTGGCGAAAAAATTGCACTAGTTGGACCTAGTGGTGCCGGAAAATCGACCATTGCTTCCTTACTACTTCGCTTTTATGAGACATCAGAAGGCACTATCACCATAGATGACAAAAACATAAGCGATTATGACTTAGAAGTTTTGAGAGGAAACATGAGTATTGTTCCTCAAGATGTCATTTTGTTTGGTGGAACTATTAAAGAAAACATCGCTTACGGCAAGCCAAATGCATCAGAGGAAGAAATCATGGTGGCAGCAAAACAAGCCAATGCATTACAATTTATTCAAGGTTTTCCTGAAGGATTTGATACCATTGTTGGTGAAAGAGGTATAAAACTATCAGGTGGTCAACGACAACGCATTGCAATTGCAAGAGCCCTTTTAAAAAACCCAAGCATTTTAATATTAGACGAAGCAACATCATCATTGGATAGCGAAAGCGAAAAACTAGTTCAAGAAGCTTTAGAAATTTTAATGGAAGGAAGAACGAGCATCATCATTGCGCATCGCCTCTCTACCATCAGAAATGCTGATAAAATATTAGTGATTGACAATGGCATTATATCTGAACAAGGTACCCATCAAGAGCTTTTGGCTATTGAAAATGGAATTTATAAAAACCTGAGTAACTTACAATTTAGTAATTCATAACTAATACATATTATTTAGTAATAGTATAAATAAAAAATGACCATCTTGAAAATCAAAATGGTCATTTTTATTTTAGCCCAGTTAAATCGTTAATGCAAAGCTGCAACATTTACAGATTGCACCCCAATTAATTCAAATTGAATATGCCTGTCTTTGGCCTTGTTCTTATACTCACTTATAACTTCTAAAATGTCGTAGTCTACAAAATTCGCTTCGCTACCATCAATCACTAATACAGTATATGACGGTGTTTCTTCTAGTGTTTTTTTAAGACTCACTTTGTTCAAAAATGTAACAT
Organism: Flavobacterium riviphilum; assembly: GCF_055231795.1. NCBI lineage: Bacteria > Pseudomonadati > Bacteroidota > Flavobacteriia > Flavobacteriales > Flavobacteriaceae > Flavobacterium > Flavobacterium riviphilum. The sequence goes on along the minus strand of NZ_JBUYSY010000002.1, from coordinate 379,707 downwards.
TGGTATTCAACTTAATTAATCTACATGAAATACCATTTTTGATCGTTTTGGTAACATTATATTCATTTTTAAAATTATTTTGAATAATAAAATAAATAGAAATAATCAACCCAATAGACACTCCAATAAGTAAATCTGTAAGAAGAACCATAACAATAGTTATCATAAATGGCAAAAATTGAGTCCATTTCAATTCCCACATGCTCACGTAGAGACTGGGTTTTGTCAAATTAAATCCTGTAACTAACAAAATAGCAGCTAAAGAAGCATAAGGAATTTTATTGAGTACAAAAGGCACGACAAGTATAGCACTCAATAACAACACACCATGTGTTATGGCCGAAAGCTTGGTTTTTGCACCAGCATCTACATTTGCAGAACCTCTTACAATAACGGCTGTTAGCGGTATTGCTCCTAAAATTCCACAAACCACATTACCAATTCCTTGAGCTACTAATTCCCTATTCACCGGTGTAATACGATTATGTTTGTCCAATTTATCAATAGCCTCAACACAAAGTAAGGTTTCTAACGAAGCAATAATCCCAATCACAACTCCATCCTTCCATATCGTTGCTGAAGAAAATAAAGCAGACCAATTAGGAAATGAAATATTAGAGAAAATGTTATCAGGAATATGAACTAATTGAGATTCTTTTAATGCCAAATCAGGGCTTATATACCCAAATAAAAGATTCAATAAAATCCCTGTCAACACAGCCATTAAGGGACCTGGAATATGTTGGATCGCTTTTATCGAAGTGAATTTATGGAGCAACATAGCAGCAAGCGATAAAGACGTGATTAGAATCGAACTTAAAGTAATATGATGAGAAAATTCGCTTATACTTCCTAAAAAATTTGTAGAGGAAAACAATTCCAAGAACCCACTTGTCCAAAAATCGGGTTGGTCGTATCCTAATGCTAATGGAATTTGTTTCGAAATTAATATTACCCCAATGGCAGCCAGCATACCTTTTATAACAGAGGATGGGAAATAATTTGCTATTACACCCAATTTCAACAAGCCTAAAATCAACTGAAATAGCCCTGCAACAACTACAGACAAAAGAAAGATTCGATAATCACCTGAAGAAATTATAGTTGCCGCCACCAAGGTTGACAATCCAGCTGCCGGTCCAGAAACTGCTAAATTAGAACCACTAATAGACGCAACGACAATACCTCCAATTATTCCAGATAATAATCCTGCATATAATGGCGCACCTGAGGCTAAAGCGATTCCTAAACAAAGTGGTAAGGCCACTAAAAAAACTGAAATTCCTGCTCCAAGATCATGACGCAGAAACATAATTCGATAGTATTTTAAAAAACGATTCATTTTGATGAAAATTAAACTTAATTAGAGAAAAAAATCTACTCTTTCAAACTAAAAACTAGACACTAAAACACACAGCATCTGATTAAAAAAGTAATATATTAACAATACTCTAACAAATGTAGTTTATTATGAAACCTTGATAAATGATAAAAATCATGGTTTACACTTTTTCACCGCTCTTTAAAACAAAAAAAATCCACTACTTATAAATCTAAGTAGTGGATTTTCTAAACCTATATAAACAACTATCGTATCAATTTACGATATTTCAATCTTTTGGGGGTCAAATCACCACCAAGACGTTTCTTTTTATTTTCCTCGTATTCTGTAAAACTTCCTTCAAAGAAATACACTTCTGAATTACCCTCAAAAGCCAAAATATGAGTACAAATTCTATCTAAGAACCATCTATCGTGCGAAATTACTACTGCACAACCGGCAAAGTTTTCTAGACCTTCTTCTAGTGCACGTAGTGTATTAACGTCCAAATCATTCGTTGGCTCATCCAATAACAATACGTTCCCTTCTTCTTTTAGCGTCATGGCCAAATGCAAACGGTTACGTTCCCCTCCAGACAACATAGATACTTTTTTGTTTTGTTCACCTCCGCCAAAATTAAAACGTGACAAATAAGCTCTTGAGTTTACTTGCTTACCGCCCATCATAATCAATTCTTGGCCATCAGCAAAGTTTTCCCAAATGGTTTTGTTGGGATCAATATTAGAATGAGACTGATCTACATAGGCTATTTTTACCGTTTCCCCTACTTTAAATTCACCAGCATCGGTTGTTTCTTCTCCCATTATCATTTTAAAAATGGTAGATTTTCCAGCACCATTAGGTCCAATAATCCCCACAATACCAGCTTGTGGCAATGTAAAATTCAAATTATCATAGAGCAATTTATCACCAAATGCTTTAGCAACATTATGTGCTTCAATAACATTGGTACCCAAACGAGGACCATTTGGAATGTAAATCTCTAGTTTCTCATCCAATTGTTTTTGGTCTTCATTTAAAAGTTTGTCATAATTCTGCAAACGTGCTTTTTGTTTGGTTTGACGTCCTTTGGCTCCTTGTCTTACCCACTCTAACTCACGCTCTAAAGTTTTTCTTCGTTTTGAAGCTACTTTTTCTTCTTGTGCCAATCGATTTGATTTTTGATCCAACCAGGAAGAATAGTTTCCTTTCCATGGAATACCTTCTCCTCTATCCAATTCCAATATCCAACCCGCAACATTATCCAAGAAATAACGATCGTGAGTTACGGCGATTACAGTTCCTGAATATTGAGCCAAATGTTGTTCAAGCCATAAAACCGACTCAGCATCTAAGTGATTGGTGGGTTCGTCTAAAAGCAACACATCGGGTTGTTGTAACAACAAACGGCATAAAGCAACACGTCTACGTTCTCCACCTGAAAGATGCTTGATAGGCGTATCTCCATCTGGTGTGCGTAAAGCATCCATGGCTATTTCTAATTTGGTATCAATCTCCCAAGCTCCTAACGCATCAATCTTGTCTTGTAAAGCGGCTTGACGATCCATTAACTTATCCATTTTTTCTGGATCTTCATAGTTTTCTGGCAATCCGAACAAATCATTAATTTGATTGTATTCTTCAAGAACCTTCATCGTTTCTGCTACTCCTTCTCTTACAATTTCAATTACGGTTTTGGAGTCATCTAAAACAGGTTCTTGCTCTAAATAACCTACCGTATAGCCAGGTTGGAAAACCACATCGCCTTGATAGTTTTTGTCAACACCTGCGATGATCTTTAATAAAGATGATTTACCTGAACCATTAAGTCCTAGAATACCAATCTTGGCACCATAGAAAAAACTCAAATAAATATTTTTCAAAACTGGTTTATCGGCTCCTTGATAGGTTTTACTCAATTTTTGCATTGAGAAAATTACCTTTTTATCGTCTGACATATCAATTATATAATTTTTATTAGTTATTTACTTTACTATTTATTACAAGATAACTTGCTAATCCATGTGTTTTAAAAACACCGGTGTTGATTTATTCTCTATTACACTCTACCTTTTAGGGCGTTGAAAACCCATGCATTGGCTAAAAACCCAATTCCAACCGCTGCAAATCCCCATCCAGAAACATCTCTATAACGGAAAGCTCCTAGCCCAATGAGTAATAACCCCATTACAATCATTATAAATGTGGCCCATCCTAAAATTGTATTCTTATTCATTCCCATTTTCTTTGGTATCTTTTTAATTTTTAAACGAGCGCAAATATCGTTATTTTTTTGCAGAATTTCATTTATAAATCTTATAACTGATACAAAATTACGGCACTTCGAGCAGGAAGAGTAACTAATGCATTTTCTATTGTTGCCATCCCTTTTTCATTGATTTGTTTTCCATCACATACTAAACTCCATTTGCCTTGCAGGGGTTGTTGCTGAGGTTTATCATCTCCATTAAAATAAACTCTTATGTTTTTCCATGAGTCTCCATTGGCATGATTCGTTAATGTATATCCCACCAACAAGGGATTTTCGAGCGTTAAAAACACTAAATTTTCTTGAATCATTTTCTCAGAAGTCATTCTGAATGCGGGGTGTGCTTTTCTTAGCGCAATTAAACCTTTATAATATTGCGTAAGTTCTAAATTTTCATGTTTCCAATTCCAATTGATTTTGTTGATACTATCTGGTGCATTATATGAATTTTCGACCCCAAATTTCGAACGTTTCATATCAACCCCCATATGCAGAAAAGGAACACTTTGAGAGGTTAGTACAATGGAATTAGCTAATTTGCCCATTTGTATCAATTCGGATTCAGATGCCGTTGGGTTGGCTATTTTCAACTTATCATACAAAGTATGATTGTCATGACAAGATACATAGCCAATAACTTTAGTTGGACTATCAGCGTATGGAAACTGAGCATAGGTCCTATTTTTGTCATATTTTACTTGAGGGTGATTGGTAGAAGCTACTATACCAAAAGGAATAACCTCTTTATATAAAGAATTACCACTAGCAAAGCCTTTATCGTGCTCATTAGAAAAATGACCCTTAACTGCATCCCTTATATCATCAGAAAAAACTGCTATTTTATCCATTTTTTTCACATGATTTTTCAAGGCTCTTCTTTCATATGCTAGGGGCGAATCGCCTGCAGTCCATCCTTCTCCATAAAGAAAAATAGTAGGATCTATTTTGTGGAGTTCTTTCGATATGATATTCATTGTTTCAATATCATGTATACCCATCAAATCAAATCGGAAACCATCCACATGATATTCGTTTACCCAATATTGTAAAGAAGTAATCATGAATTGACGAGCCATTGTTCTATCGGAGGCAAATTCATTCCCACAAGCCGAAGCATCTGAGCGCTTTCCATCAGGCCAATTTCGATAATAATAACCGGGCACTAATTGATCAAATATATCTGTAGAACTGGTATGATTATATACCACATCCATTACCAATCGAATATTAGCTTCGTGCAAGGCTTGTACCATTTGCTTGTATTCTTTGATACGCACCAAACCATCGAATGGATTTGTGGCATACGAACCTTCGATAGCATTGTAATTTTGTGGATCATACCCCCAATTGTATTGAATTTTGTTGGGTTGTGATTCATCTAATGATTTATAATCAAAAACTGGAAGCAAATGCAAATGAGTGATTCCAAGTTCTTTTAAATGATCCAATCCAGTGGCTTCTCCAAATTCATTTTTGGTATTTTTCTCAGTAAAAGCCAAGAATTTACCTTTGTTTTTAATCCCTGATGATGGGTCAATGGAAAAATCGCGCACATGGGCTTCATACAAAATGATTTCTGCAGCCGATTTCAAACTTGGTTGACGGTCTTTTTTCCAATTTGCAGGATGAGTTAAAGTCCTGTTGTAAATAAGTCCCCTGTTTCCATTCACTCCAACCGCTTTAGCATATGGGTCGGGCATTTCTTTCGACCATTTGCCATCGTGTTTAGCTTGGAGAGTATAATAGGTATTGTGAAAATCTCCTTTTAAGTTGATTTGCCAAACTCCTGTTTTTGCATCATACTCCAAATTTTTGACTGCAATAGATTCTCCTCCGTCACCCGTTGCATAAAGTTTTACTTTAACTTCCTCCGCATTAGGACTCCATAATTTTAGTACCGTTTGCTTTTGAGTGTACGTTACTCCTAAATCATTTTTTAAATAAACAGGATACTGGTCAAACGAACTGAATTTGATACTATTAGTTGTTGTTTGCTGTGAAAATCCCATCTGAATTAAAAATAAAAAACCAAAATTCAATAAAACATTACTCCAACTTGATTTCATAACTTAATACAGTATTAATTAAAAATATGATACAACATTTCTTTTAACAAATCACTTTGAGAAAGCGAATTGGCCCCTACTCCTTTACTTTTTACATCAATTTCACGCAAGGACCCAACGATTTGACTTACTTTTCGCATAGGATAATTTTTTAGAGCCAAATCGTAATCTTTTATAAAATAAGGATTCACTCCTAAAACTGAAGCCACATTCTTAGGGTTTTTATCTTTCAAACCATGATACTTTAGTAATTGAACAAAAAAACTAAATACCAAACCGGTAGTCATTACTAAAGGATATTCCTTAGGATTTTGAGCAAAGTTATCTGCAATGGTATAGGCTTTTAACTGATTTCGTTCACCGATGGCTTTTCTTAATTCAAATACATTGAAATCCTTACTAAAACCTATATTTTCTTCAATATGCAAAGCAGTTATTGTAGAACCAATAGGTAAAATAATTTTTAGTTTCTCTAATTCATTGCTAATTCGACTTAAATCCGTGCCTAAAAATTCAACTAGCATTGCTGCTGCTTTAGGTTCAATTGCATATTTTTTACCTGCAAGCACTTTTTTAATCCAATCGGCTACTTGGTTTTCGTATAGCTTTTTGCTTTCGTAAACCAAGCCGTTTTTAGCAATGGCTTTGGTTACTTTTTTTCTCTTATCTAATGTTTTGTATTTATAACAAAAAACCAAAACAGTGGTGGGCATTGGATTTTCGGCATAACTCTCGAGCTTATCAATTGTTCTTGACAATTCTTGAGCTTCTCTAACAATCACTACTTGTTTTTCTGCCATCATGGGATAGCGTTTTGCTGTTCCCACTATGTCGTCAATACTCACATCGCGACCATACAAAACAGTTTGATTAAAACCCTTTTCGTCTTCGGATAGGACGGTATTCTCTATAAAATCAGAAATTTTATCTATATAATAAGGTTCCTCACCCATTAAAAAATAAATAGGTTTAACTTGACCGGCTTTAATATCATTAACAATTTTTACAACTTCGTCCATTTTTGGGTTTTTAGGTCACTTTTTTTAAAGAGCTAGATTAAAATAATGCATCAAAAACTAGCAAGAAAATAACTATTTTTGCCAAATGCAAGCACTCAATTTTCCAAACTTTAGTTTCCGATTCAAAAATAACGAAAATAAAATGGCTATTTTTGATGAGATACGTAAAAAATTTATAATTCTTACGCCTGAAGAATGGGTTCGTCAACATGTCATTCAGTACCTAATTCAGGTTAAAAAATATCCCAAATCTTTAATCAACGTCGAAAAAGTACTGCATGTTAATGGTTTGAGAAAACGTTACGATATTGTTATTTTTCGACCCAATGGTACTATTTTCACATTAATAGAATGCAAAGCCCCAGAAGTAACCATAACACAAACCACTTTTGACCAAATTGCACAGTACAACCTTACTTTACAATCGGAATTTTTGATGGTAACCAATGGATTGAATCATTATTATTGTACCATGGATTTTGAAAATGAAAAGTATAGTTTTTTACCTTCGCTTCCTGATTACTCTTTCATCTCTAAGCCTTAATAACCTATGAAAATAGCAGTAGTGATTCTTAATTGGAACGGCGTTTCCTTATTAGAACAATTTTTACCCTCATTAGTGCAACATTCTCCCGAAGCCACCATTTATGTTGCAGACAATGCATCCACGGATAATTCAATAGAATTTGTCAAAAATAATTTCCCAACCGTAAAGATTGTAATTAACTCAAAAAATTATGGTTATGCTGGTGGTTATAATGAAGCATTAAAAACGATTGAGGCAGATATTTTTGTATTGGTCAATTCGGATATAGAGGTAACCCCCAATTGGCTACCTCCTATGATTACTACCTTTGAAAAAGAACCGAATACCTCCATTTTACAACCAAAAATTCTAGATTTCAAAAACAAAACACACTTTGAATACGCAGGAGCGGCTGGTGGTTTTATAGATAAATATGGTTTTCCATATTGTAGAGGCAGAATTTTTGATAGCATTGAAAAAGATCAAGGGCAATATGATAATTGTACCGAAATATTTTGGGCATCAGGTGCTTGCTTCTTTATTCGATCGAAAGTTTTTCATGAATTAAATGGATTTGATGCCGATTTTTTTGCACACCAAGAAGAAATAGACCTTTGCTGGAGAGCAATCAATAAGGGCTATACCATAAAATACAATTACAAGTCTGTAGTATATCATGTGGGTGGAGCCACCTTACAACAGGGAAATCCAAAGAAAACAGAATTGAATTTTAGAAATTCCTTATTCATGTTGGTAAAAAATTTACCCAAATACACCCTTTACAAACGTCTCTTCATCAGAATGATTTTGGATGGAATAGCCGGGTTAAAATTTTTAACACAATTTCAACCCAAACATTTTTTTGCAATTTTAAAAGCTCATTACACTTTTTATCAGTATTTTAGCTATTATTTTAATAAAAGAGATAAGTACCAAAAAGAAAATTATTTTCAAAAAAACAGTATCGTTTACTCCTATTTTGTTAAAGGTGGCACTGTTTTTGATAATTCGATTTAACAATATTTTATATTTTGACTGTCCAATTAAAATCTAACTTTGTAAAACATTATTAAAAATCAAAATTATGAGAAAAATAGCATTAGCTTTATCAGTATTAGTATTGCTTTCCTCTTGTGTTTCCAAAAAGAAATACACAGCATTAGAAGCAAAAAACAAAGAAACACAAGATTTATTAAACACAGCAACGGTTAAACTGAATTCTTGTTTAGAGGAAAAAGCTGGCTTAGCTGCTAGAGTTGAAGGATTGAAAGAACAAAATCAACATTTGATCAACACCTCAAAAGACATGACTGTCTTAACTACAAAAGGTGCTGAAAATATTGAAAAAGCATTAGAGTCTATTAAAGAAAAAGATTTGAAAATTAGCAGAATGCAAGACGCACTTACTAAAAAAGACAGTGTAACCCTTGCATTAGTAACTAGCTTAAAAAGTTCTGTTGGTATCTCAGATCCAGATATTGAAATTAATGTAGAAAAAGGAGTTGTATTTATTTCAATTGCAGATAAACTATTATTCAAAAGCGGAAGCTATGATGTAACAGATAAAGCTAAAAGTATTTTGGCTAAAGTTGCAAAAGTAGTAAACGACAAACCAGATTTTGAATGTATGGTAGAAGGTCACACAGACAATGTTCCCTACAGAAGCAATGGTGTATTACTTGACAACTGGGATTTAAGTGTAAAAAGATCAACTTCTATCATTCGTGTATTAACAAATGATCTTGGAGTAAAACCTGCTCAATTGATTGCTGCCGGTAGAAGTTCTTATGTTCCTCTAGTTGAAAACGATTCTCCTGAAAACCGCTCTAAAAACAGAAGAACTCGTATTGTAGTATTACCAAAAATTGATCAATTCTACGATATGATTGAAAAAGAAATGAAAAAACAACAACAATAATTTTTTCAAATTTCACAAAAAAAGCTGTCAGATTTTGACAGCTTTTTTTGTATCTAAGAATCTCAAATTTTGGCAAAAATATTGACATAATATTTTTTTCCCGTAGCAGGATCTTGACGAATAGAAATACCAAAATGAGAAAAATCTCCTTCAATGTTTTCTTTATGAATTGCACTCAACAACCAAGCATTAAAGGCTGAGACAGGTTGTGCATAATTATAAGCGATATTTTCGGATACTGTTTTAGCTCCTAAAGCTTTAATAATCGCATTAGACCTTGCCACAAAATCATTATGATTCACTACATTATTCACAATCATATAATTGGCATGCTCTTCGGATTTTAATGAGATAAAATTAATTTTCTCTAAAGTTGCTAATCCTTTTGATTTTCTATAATCATTGATCAGCGAAAGAGTTTCTATCTCATTTGCAGAGTAATTGTAATTAACAGAAGTCGGACTTACGGTTTTTAATTCTGAAGTAGGATTAAGTTCAGATTCTGTGGTACAAGATTTTAAAGATAGGCCAAGGAAGCCCAACAAAATTACTTTCGAAAGTCTATTCATAGTGTCAGCGTTAAATTTTAAAGTAGATTGGGGTACTGCTTTATTACTATTTTTGTTTTTTTTCTAAATAAAAATAGATAATAATACTACAAACTACCAAAAATTATCGATGAACTACACTTTTAACTAAATTTTCAATGTACTTTCTTATATTATGGAGACAATCTTTCTATCAACCAAGAATAATCTTCTTGCATAATGTAACGTATTCTATCATGCAAACGATTGGGTCTACCTTGCCAAAACTCAACCTCTGAAGGAACCACCAAATAACCTCCCCAAAAATCAGGTCTAGGAATTTCCTTACCCATATAATGTTGTTCTAAATCTTTCAATTTAGCCTCTAAAAAATCTCTGTCTGGTATTACCGTACTTTGATGAGACACTAAAGCCCCCAACTTGCTACCATCAGGTCTTGAATCAAAATACCCATCCGATACAGTAGCAGGCACTTGTTGAGCTTTTCCTTTAATAATAACTTGACGTTCCATACTATGCCAAAAAAAGGATAAACAAACATTTGGATTTGCCGCTATAGCTTTCCCTTTTTCAGATTGATAATTAGTATAGAATACAAACCCCTCTTCATTGTATTTTTTCAACAATACCACTCTCGCTTTTGGAAAACCATCTAACCCAATGGTAGCGACAGTCATAGCATTAATCTCATCAACTCCACCAAAATCTTCTACTTCATAAAACCACTTGTTGAACAAATTAATTGGATCTTCGGGAATATCATTTTCTAATAATTCACGCTTATCATAATTTTTTCTATAATTACTTAAATCATTCATCTTTATAAAAGGTAAAAATTAGAACTCATTTTTTAGTATCAAATCGGACAAGTTATATCTCAAAAGCCTGACCATCTTTGGCCAAAAGCACGTTTTGAAAAACCGTTTGTGCTTCTTCTTTAAACGATTGAATATCATCATATCTAGTAGAATAATGCCCTAAAAGAAGTTGTTTAGCATTTGCTTTTGAAGCTATAGTGGCGGCTTGAATGGCTGTTGAATGCATGGTCTTTTCAGCAAGTTTTAGCTCATGTTCTAAAAAAGTAGATTCGTGATACAACAAATCAACGTTATGTATTAATGGAATAATTTCTTCAGAATAGGCAGTATCTGAACAAAATGCATACCGTTTTTCAGGTACTCCAGGAAACGTCAACAAACCATTCGAAACTATGCTATCATCCTCCAATCGAATATCACCGCCTTTTTTTATTTTTTTGTAATAACAAACATCAATCTTGTACTCTTGAATCGCTGCAATATTTAATTTTTTTTCACCTTCTTTTTGAACAAACAAAAAACCATTGGTGTAAATTCGATGTTGTAAAGGAATGGTATACACAGCTACTTTTTCATCCTCGAAAATCAAAACACTTTCAGATGCATTTAATTCATGAAAAACTAACTGAAATTGAGTCCATGATTGTGTTAACTTAAGTTGGAGCAATATGATATCTTTTAATCCTTTTGGCCCATAAATATGTAAATCTGTAACTCGAGATAATAACGAAAAAGAAGATATCAAACCTATCAAGCCATAAAAATGATCACCATGCAAATGAGAAATAAATACATGATTAATCTTACTGAATTTTATCTTATTTTTTCGTAATTGTACTTGTGTCCCCTCACCACAATCTATTAAGAAAAATCGATTTTGAATTTCTAATAGTTGCGAAGTTGGATTGGCAAGTGTTCTAGGAGTTGCTGCATAACAACCTAAAATCGTTACTTTCAAAGTTTTAAAAAGATAAAATTATTTCGTTGCTAGTAATAGTAAAAGTTAAAAACCAAGGTCTCTTTCTATTTCTTCCATTTCTATAATATCATGCGCTTCTAACAAAGTCGGTACTACGGTTATTGAAGAAGGAACAGCATTATAATCAATTGCTGAAGCAACAATTACTAGAGATTTTTTAGCTTTTTTATGTTGCTTCGCTAGATTTGAAAAAAGTTTAATGGAATCAAGTGTAACCGTTGCGTCTTGAGAAACATCAAAAATGATATTATGATCTTTAAAACTACCAAATTGATTGGTTACTTTTTCTACAAAACCCAAAATATCTCCTTCGGTATGTTTAACTTGTATCGTGTGTCCTTTTGTTTCTACTTTCATAATTTGACTATTGAATTTTTGATGCTAACAAATAAATGACTGCCATTCTAATCGCTACACCATTTTCTACTTGATTTAAAATTACCGACTGATGGGAATCGGCCACATCTGACGTAATCTCAACCCCTCTGTTTATTGGACCTGGATGCATTATTACTATTTCTTTGCTTAAAGAATCCAACAATGCCTTGTCTACACCGTACTGTTGAGCATATTCACGAGTGGAAGGAAAAAAGTTAACATCCATTCGTTCATTTTGAACACGCAACATATTTGCTACATCACACCATTCTAAAGCTTTTCGCAAATCCGATTCTACTTTCACCCCTAGAGACTCGATATACCTAGGAATCAAGGTTTTGGGACCACATACTTTAACTTCAGCACCTTGCATTTGCAATGCATAAATATTAGACAAAGCCACTCTTGAATGTAAAATATCACCCACAATTACAACTTTTTTACCTCCAACATTTCCTAATTTTTCACGGATAGAGTAACTATCCAAAAGTGCTTGTGTTGGGTGTTCATGCGCTCCATCTCCTGCATTTACAATACTTGCTTTTACATTTTTGGATAAAAAATAAGCAGCACCTGGTGTTGAATGACGCATTACCACCATGTCTACTTTCATAGATAAGATATTGTTGACCGTATCAATTAAAGTCTCGCCTTTTTTAACTGAAGATTGGGCGGCGGAAAAACTGATTACATCTGCTGATAATCGTTTTTGAGCTAATTCAAAAGAAAGCTTGGTTCGTGTACTATTTTCAAAAAAAATATTGGCAATAGTGATATCTCTCAAGGAAGGAACCTTTTTTATAGGTCTATTAATTACTTCTTTAAAATGGTCAGCAGTTTCAAAAATTAGGTTAATATCATTGTTATTAATGTATTTAATACCTAATAAATGATTTACACTTAACTCGCTCATTAGTCTTATTATTGGTTATTGTTGATTAAAAACACACTATCTTCCACTCCTTGTTCTGCCCATCGCACAATTACTTTTTCATCATTAATAGCATCAACTTGTCGGCCACGATAATCCGGTTGGATAGGCAAATCACGACTAAATCGTCTGTCTATTAAGGTTAAAAGCTCAATACTCGAAGGTCTACCAAAAGATTGAATTGCCGTTAATGCAGCTCTTATACTTCTTCCTGTATAAAGTACATCATCTATAAATATTACTTTTTTATTTTCCACCAAGAAATCCATTTTAGTAATATTGGCTTCCAATGGTTTATCGGTCCTTCTAAAATCATCACGAAAAAATGTAATGTCTAAAAAACCAATTTTGATGTTTTTGATATGGTATTCGTTTTGCAAAATACTTTGCAATCGGTTAGCTAAAAAAGTACCTCTTGGCTGAATTCCAATTAGTATAGTTTCAGAAAAATCGAGGTGATTTTCTATGAGTTGACAAGCCAAACGATTAAGGATGATATTGACTTCTTTGGAAGTAAGCAATACTTTTTGATTCATAACGGTAGTAAGTTTGGTTTACAAATATACAAATTTCGTTTGAGCAACTTGTGTTAATGGTAATAAAACTAAGACAATTTAGCACTTAAAAATCAACACAAAACGAAGCTTTACCATCCAAATCTAACTGTCTCAAAAAAAAGCCTTTCCAAAAGGAAAGGCTTTTTAGTTGTTTTATTTTGCATACATTTTTACTCTTAACTCTTGAATCTTATCATCTTCTAAATATTCATCAAAAGTCATATAACGATCAATAACTCCATTAGGCGTTAACTCTACTACCCTATTACCAACCGTTTGTGCAAATTCATGGTCATGAGTGGTAAAAATTACCGATCCTTTGTAAACTTTCAAGGAATTATTGAATGCAGTAATCGATTCCAAATCGAGGTGGTTGGTTGGTTCGTCTAACATTAAGATATTCGCGCGTTCCATCATCATTCTCGACAACATACAACGTACTTTTTCACCTCCAGAAAGTACTCTACTTGTTTTCAACGCTTCTTCTCCAGAAAAAATCATTTTCCCAAGAAAACCTCTAATGTATACCTCGTCTCGTTCTTCCTCTGTTTTGGCATATTGTCTGAGCCAATCCACTAAGGTTAAATCATTTTCAAAAAAGGAATGATTTTCGCTTGGCAAATACGCTTGGTTAGTAGTAACCCCCCAATCAAATTTACCTGTATCAGGATTTTGATTGCCATTTAATATTTCATAAAAAGCGGTAGTTGCTCTAGAATCTTTTGAAAATAGCACAATTTTATCTCCTTTTGCCATATTCAAATCTACCCCTTTAAATAAAACCTCTCCATCAACAGAAGCACTCAAATCCTGTACATTCAAAATTTGATCTCCCGCTTCGCGATCTTGTTCGAAAATAATGGCTGGATAACGTCTACTAGAAGGCTTGATCTCGGCAATGTTCAATTTCGAAATCATTTTTTTACGAGAAGTGGCTTGTTTCGATTTAGCCACGTTGGCACTGAATCGACGGATAAACTCTTCTAACTCTTGTTTTTTCTCCTCAGCTTTTTTGTTTTGTTGTGCACGTTGTTTGGCTGCTAATTGACTAGATTCATACCAAAAAGTATAATTTCCTGAATAGTGACTAATTTTATTAAAATCAATATCAGATATATGTGTACACACTGCATCTAAAAAGTGTCTGTCGTGAGAAACTACAATCACCGTATTTTCATAATTGGCTAAGAAATTTTCTAACCAAGCAATGGTTTCAAAATCCAAGTCGTTGGTAGGCTCATCCATAATCAATAAGTCTGGATTTCCAAATAAAGCTTGTGCCAACAAAACACGTACTTTCATTTTGGCTTCTAAATCAGCCATTAGAGTATAATGATTGTCTTCTGTAATTCCTAAATTGGACAACATGGCAGCTGCATCAGAGTCAGCATTCCATCCGTTCATCTCTTCAAATTGCACTTGCAATTCTCCGATACGATCTGCATTTTTATCATTATAATCCAAATACAGTTCGTCCATTTCTTTTTTTACGGCATACAAAACTTTATTCCCCATCATCACCGTTTCAAGCACTGTATGCTCATCAAACATGTTGTGGTTTTGATTCAAAACCGACATTCTTTTACCAGGTTCAAGTTGTACATGGCCTGAGGTTGGGTCCATCGCCCCAGATATTATTTTTAAAAAGGTAGATTTTCCTGCTCCATTGGCACCAATTACCCCATAAACATTACCATGAGTAAATGTAGTGTTTACTTCATCAAATAAAACTCTTTTACCAAATTGAACGGATAAATTATTTACTGTTAACATGAATTGTTGTTTTTTAAAAATTTTGGCAAAAGTACAAAATTAGCTTTGTTTTTCTTGTAATTACACAGGTATCTTTTTATGTATTAAAACCATAACATAAAAAAACCGTCTCTACCTAGAGACGGTTTGATAAAACAGCAATGCTATTGTATTATTTCAATGAAAAACTAGTTTTAGAAACCAATTCTCCGTTATCAAAGATATTGATGAAGTAATTTCCTTTTGCAAAATCTTTACCGGGTAAATCTTCAGAAACATCTACTGTTTTATTTTGATAAGTCACAGTTGTTTTGAAGCTATAAGTTAAAGTGTTTTCTCCAAAGCTCTCTGTTTTTTTATCTCCTAAAACATTGTTTTGACTATCGATTACTTGGATATAGTACGTTTTATCGCCTGATTTTGCAATTTTATTTTCAGCGATAGTAAAGCTTACTTTTAGAATATCTGCTCTTCTTGCTTTTTCTGTCTCGATTTGTTTACCTGAACTTCTTAATTTGTAGGCAGCTGTTTTAGTATTTAAAATTGTAAGTTTAGAACCTTTCTCTACAGTTTTAGAAAGTTCTTCATTCTGACCTACTAAAACTTCATTGAATTTTTTAGATTCACCTAAAACCACTACAGTACTATCTCTTTGCGCTGTAACTTTGGCATTAGCTACTTTCAATCCTTCATTTTCTTTCATCAATACTTTTAGCTTGTTTTGTAACACAGCTACTTGAGATTTGAATTTAGAAACATCTCCTTTAGATTGATTTAATTCATCCATTAGAGCAACAATTTTATCTCTTTCTTGAATTAATTCTTCAGACATTGAAGTGTTTTCTGCAATAGCAGCATCATAAGTTGTTTTTAAGGCTTGTAAATCTTTCATTACTGCCTCTTTTTCAGATACCGTGGTAGTCAATTCTGTTTTAACTACTTCTGCATCAGAAGAAATTTTAAAAATATATACTAAACTACCTGTTAATAAAACAGCTAAAACGGCAATAATGGCTTTTAGACTTGAATTGTTTTGTTGATTTTCCATGTTTAAATTTTTTTGACAAATTTAGGGTTATAATTATTTCTATAACGCGAATTAACATATTTATATTATTTTTGAAAGAAAAAATTATAAAAAAAATGGAAAAATTAGTCCCATTTACCACTTTTGATCTTGCCAAGATCACAAATCATAGAAGTGGTGAACTAAAATTTGGGGAAAAAATGGTAATTATTCCTAAAGATACTCCTTTGTTACCCTTTATAAAATCCTCTGAAGCAAAATATGTATTATTTGGTATTCCTGAAGATATTGGAGTAAGAGCAAATTATGGAAGACCAGGTGCAGCTTCAGCCTGGGAAAGCGCCATTAAAGGAATTGCCAATATTCAACACAATCGATTTTGTAAAGGAAGCCAAATTATAGTTCTAGGTCACATAGACGTCTCTCAAGAAATGCGTGAGGTAGAAGGACTAGACTTCAACAAAGTAGACGATCGATCGAAGTTGAGTCAATTGGTAAAGAAAATTGATAAAGAAGTTTCTTATATAGTATGCAAAATAATTCAAGCTGGAAAAATCCCTATTATTATTGGAGGCGGACATAATAATTCCTATGGCAATATTAAAGGAACTGCGTTGGCCAAAGGAAAAGCAGTCAATGCAATTAATTTTGATGCTCATTCTGATTTTAGAATATTAGAAGGAAGACATAGCGGCAACGGCTTTTCATATGCCTACGAAGAAGGTTTTTTAAAAAAATATTTCATTTTTGGGCTACATGAAAATTATACTTCAAAAAGTGTACTTGACATTATTAAAAAGTTAGAAGACAGAGTGCGTTATAACACTTATGATGCTATCAATATCAGAAAAGAAAAAGATTTCAATCAAGAATTAAACACTGCGTTAGATTTCATCAAAAACGACCCTTTCGGCATTGAAATTGACTTAGATGCTATCCCAAATATCGCAAGTAGTGCTATGACTTTAAGTGGATTCTCGATAGAAGAATTACGCTGCTTTATTTCATTTTTTTCAAAACAAAAAAACGCAAGCTATATCCATATTTGCGAGGGCGCCCCCGATTTGGACCAGGAGAAAAACAATCATTTAATCGGGAAACTTATTGGATATTTAGTAACTGATTTTATCAAAGGATGCAATCAAAGATTTGTGTGAAATTAAAAAATAAAATTACTTTAAAATAAACCTCAAAAATATAACACTATCTTTGCAGCCTTTCCTTTTGAGATGTTCCTAAGGAGTTAAACAATATAAAAAAATGGTATTCGAAGATTTATCCTTGTCCAAAAGTATTCAAAAAGCAGTAATTGAAGAAGGTTATACTGCTCCAACACCTATTCAAGCTCAAGCCATACCAATTGTATTAGCTGGTCGTGATTTGATAGGATGTGCCCAAACTGGAACAGGAAAAACGGCTGCGTTTGCCATTCCCATTATACACCATTTACATCGCATTGTGGGTTCTTCCAAAAAGCAAAAACAGATTCGAGCATTAATTATTACTCCTACAAGAGAACTTGCAGTACAAATTGGGCAAAATTTTGACACCTATGCCAAATATACTAATCTAACGCAATTAACCATTTTTGGAGGAGTCTCTCAAAATTCACAGGTAGAAACACTTCGAAAAGGTGTTGATGTTCTAATTGCTACTCCTGGGCGCTTATTAGACCTACACAAACAAGGTTTCATAAATTTAGATCACTTGCATACATTGGTTTTGGACGAAGCAGATCAAATGTTGGATATGGGCTTTGTAAATGATGTAAAAAAAATCGTCAAACTTACCCCAAAAAACAGACAAACTTTATTGTTCTCTGCCACTATGCCTATTGCAATACGAGAACTCGCGGAAATGTTCCTAACCGATCCGGCCACCGTTACCGTTTCGCCTGTTTCCTCTACAGCAGAAAAAGTTGAACAAAAAATATATTTTGTTGAAAAAACGGAAAAGAGAAACCTCTTACATCATTTAATAAAAAATGAAAACATCAGCGATGTTCTTGTCTTTACCAGAACCAAACATGGCGCAGATAATGTAGTAAAAGCGTTACGCAAACGAGACATAGCTGCAGAAGCTATTCATGGCGACAAGTCGCAAGGGGCTCGTCAAAGAGTGTTAGAAGCCTTCAAAAACAAAGAAATTGGAGTGCTCATTGCTACAGATATTGCCGCAAGAGGTATTGATATTGACCAACTACCATTTGTAATCAATTTTGATTTGCCCAATATCCCAGAGACCTATGTACATAGAATTGGAAGAACAGGTCGAGCTGGCAAAGGAGGTATTGCCATTTCATTTTGTGGAAAAGATGAACAACCGTATTGGAAAGACATTCAGCGCCTTATCAAAGTTGACGTTAAAACCATTACAGACCATCCTTTTCCTTGGCAATCACAAAAATCCAATAACGAAGAAAGCAAACCTAAAGGAGCCAATAGAAGTAAGAAAAATACAAAATCTAGAAAATCTACCAACTCGAAACAAAATAAGAAACGCTGGTATTAAACATAAAGATGCTTGGCACGGATTGGTAACAATCAAATTTTCAAGAATTTTATCAAAAAATAATTAAAAAATTAAATGTTAGTTTGCTTTACAAAATTACAAGAATTGATACTACAATAAACACAATTATCTATTTTTACTTTTTAGTCTTTATTATATTTGCTATATTTTATTTCTTTATACAATATTTAGTAGGGTGTTGTTTAGTTTTCCTTTTTTACTAATTAACCACTAATAAGTTGAACCTGAAATTGATAATTTTTATTAAGAAATAGTTGATATTTAGATTTTTTTTGCTTAATTTATGTTATTGCTTACCACGGGATTAGTACTATTGTTATTTTTATTTTCATTATTATGAATTAGCAAATTCATAGTTTTAAAGAGTTTAGCCTGATCAAATGGTTTTATAATAACATCATTTATTCCAGCCGAAATAGCTTCTTCTGCAATTTCATCTTTATCAAGTGCTGTTAAAGCAATGATTGGAGTTGTAATTTTATTATTTCTAATCACTCTCGTTGTTTCAAAACCATTCATCAAAGGCATGTTGATATCCATAAGTATTATATCAAAAGTTTCCGCTTCAAGTACTTTTAATGCTTCATACCCATCATCTACCACTTTACATTTAAAGTTATTTTTTTGCATTATTTTCTTAGTAACCAATTGATTAATTTTATTATCCTCAACAATTAATATTTTAAAATTTTTATTGTTTGACAAATTTACTATGTGATTATTAATCAAAGTATTAGTTTTATCAACATTACACTCAAAAACCAGAGTAAAACTAAAAGTTGTACCTTGGCCCAATTCACTTTCAATATGAATTTCACTATTAAATAAGCTCAGAAGCCTTTTAACAATAGACAATCCTAATCCCGTTCCTTGATAATCAGTTTCAACTCTACCAAGTTGAACAAACTTATCAAATATTTTATTTTGATCTTCTTTAGCAATTCCTACTCCATTATCCTTAATCATGAAAGTAATATGATTAAAATCTCCTTCTTTTTTAACCAATTTTACGCTTAAAACAACTTTACCCTTTTTGGTAAACTTTAATGCATTACTAGTAAGATTCATTAAAATCTGAGAAAAGCGCATTTTATCACCAATCACATATTCAGGTATAGTAGGATCTACTTCTAAGACAAATTGATTTTTATTGTTTTTTGCCAAATAAGACAGTGAATTTAAAATCATTTCAATTTCATCAGAAATATTAAAAGTGGTATTTTCTAAATACACTCTTTTCTCATCCATCTTATATATTTGCAAAATATCATTTACCAAGGAAAGCAAATACCGTGCTGAAAATTTAAGGGAACTCAAATGGGAACTTTTGGCCAATTCCTTGTGTTCATCTATTAGCATATTGGTAATTCCAATAACCCCATATAAAGGTGTACGCAATTCGTGACTAATAGTGGATACAAATTGAGATTTCAGTAATGAAGCTTCTTCTGCTTTATCTTTGGCTGATTTCAAATTATCGTTAACAATCGTCAACTCCTTATTGATTTTTCGCTTAAAACTATTATTCCGGATTAAGACATAAATTAAGGTAAGCATTACTCCTAATACTACTAAAAAGAGCGCTACTATAATTCTTGTTTTTCTTAAACTTTGTATTTGAGCCTGTTTTATACTCTGAACCCTTGCAAGCTCTCTTTTATACTCATCTAATTCAATGCTTATTCCTGATTTTGACGCAAGAATTAGCTTGTTTTCGTCGTAAAGTTTGTTATTTATAGAATCGTATTTTCGAACATGACCATAAGCATCTTTGTATGCTCCAGTTTGGAATAACATTTTTGCGTATTCATTATGAGCATAAGCTAAATTGTTCAAATCACGTTGTTTACCCCCTAATTCAATAGCCTTTTCAAAATGAAATTTGGCTTTTAAAAAACTTCCGATATGACTATAAAACATCCCATTAACCATATGATGTACTACAGCAAACGACTCTTTTCCATACTTTTCAAAATTCTCATTTGAATACTTCAGATATTTCAATCCTTCAACGTAATTCGATTGATCAAAATAAACCCAAGTCATGTTTAAATTAAGCAACAATGTATAGAAATTATGTTGCATTTTTTCACTATAAATAAATGCTTTTTGGTAATAGGAAATCCCAATATCAAATTGCTTTTTTTCAAAACAATAAATGTTACCAAGGTTGTTATTAACTTTAAATTTTAACGAATCTATTGGGGTTTTATTGGCAAAAAATAAAGCTTTCTTATAGTATTTTATCGCTTTATCTATTTCTGAAAATTCTTTGTAATTGGTCCCAAGTAAGTTATACGCCAACGAAAGCAAAACGGTGTCCTTTTGTTTTGCGCTTTCATTTAAAAGTTTTCGAGTAATGATCAATGATTTCTCAAAATCCTGCTGTTTGAAGGATTGACAAGCACCTCTATAATCTTTTAAATTTAACTCATGTTTTGATATAAAATCTTGAGCAAAACAAGATGCTTTTATACATATTATCAGAGTTAAAATTAAAAAAACTATGCGATTCGAGGACATACTTTGATATATTTACTCAAATATACACTAATAATCATTTAATTAACTATTTATTTTTAACAAAAAAAACCTATTTGAATTAACAAATAGGTCATATAATACATTAGTTGAGTATTGCTACATCTTAATTTAATCTTATTCTTCGCCTTCCCATTTACCTACTACAGAGGTGGCCAAAGCATTTCCTAAAACATTGGTAGCACTTCTAAACATGTCACAAAAATGATCAATAGGCAAAATTAAGGCTATACCTTCTACCGGAATATCAAACATGCCACAAGTTGCTGCCACTACTACCAAACTGGCTCTAGGCACACCCGCAATACCTTTACTAGTAAGCATTAACACTAATAACATTGTGAATTGTGTTAGCAAATCCAATTCAACACCATAGGCCTGGGCTATGAAGATTCCTGCAAAAGTCATATACATCATACTTCCATCCAAATTAAAGGAATACCCTAAAGGAAGCATGAACGATACAATTTTATCTTTAACTCCAAAATTTTCAAGCTCTTCAGTTAATTTAGGAAAAACTGCTTCAGAACTTGTAGTTCCAAATGCAATGATAAGTGGACTCACAATTCGTTCCATTAAAGTTTTCATTTTTTTACCCAAGAAGAAATACCCAACCACTATCAAAATAAACCATAGCGTTGCTATTCCTATCAAAAATGAGCCAAAAAACTTAAAATAAGTTACCGCTAATTCGCCAAAATCTCTTACTGCAAATACACCTGCTATTGCGCCAAACACCCCAATTGGAGCAAATTTCATCACATAGTTAACCATTTTTAAAACAATATGTGACAATTTATCTAACGCATTAACAATGGGTTTTGCCGTATCGCCTAATGAAGCAGCGGCTAATCCAAAGAAAATTGAAAAAACAACAATTTGCAATATTTCATTGGTTGCCATAGCCTCAAATACACTTTTGGGTACAATATGCTCAATGAAGTTATTAAATGAAAGACTTTGTGTTTTGGATGTAACATCTGAAACTGCCCCCACATCTACATTAGATAGATTTAATCCAACACCTGGTTGCAAAAGATTTACATACAACAAGCCAATCAAAAGGGAAATAAATGATGCGGTAAAAAACCAACCCAGAGCTCGACCTCCAATTCTTCCAACCGCTTTAACATCTCCTAGTTTTGCAATTCCAACTACTAAAGTCGAAAATACTAAGGGAGAAATAATCATTTGAACCAATCGAATAAACACAGTAGCTAATATCTTAATTCGACTACTGAATTCTTGAGCGGTTTCTTCGGAAATTACATTGTGAATAATAACACCCAATATGGCACCAAGTACCATAGCAATAAGGATTTGCCCTGTCAGGCTTTTAAAAAAACTATTCTTTTTAGGTTGTTCAAGCTGCATATAAATTATTTTGGTTGGTTAAAGGTTTTGTAATATTATAGGTAAGTTTTATTGATTAAGTAAAAATCTGCCAACACCATTGCCGCCATAGCTTCTACTATAGGTACTGCACGAGGAACCACACATGGATCATGTCTACCTTTTCCAATCATATCTACGTAATTCCCTTCATTATCAATAGTTTCTTGTTTTTGCATAATAGTAGCAACTGGTTTAAAGGCAATTCTAAAATAGATATCCATACCATTACTTATTCCTCCTTGAATCCCTCCGGACAAATTAGTTTGAGTAGTTCCATCACTATTATATTTATCATTATGATCACTGCCTTTCATCTTAGCCCCACAAAATCCACTTCCATATTCAAATCCTTTAACGGCATTGATAGACAACATCGCTTTTCCTAACTCGGCATGCAGTTTATCAAATACTGGCTCTCCCAAGCCTATAGGCACATTCTGTATTACACAGGTAACGGTACCACCTACGGTATCACCTTGTTTACGAATTTCTTTGATATAATCTTCCATGCGTTGCGCCATTTCGGAATCAGGACAACGAACTGGATTATCTTCAATAGTTGAAAAATCCAATTCTTGATAAGGCTTTTCTAAAAACAAATCCCCAACCGATGAAACATAGGCGTGGATTTTAATATTTGGAAGGATTTGTTTAGCAATAGCCCCTGCTACTACTCTACTGGCAGTTTCACGAGCAGAACTTCGGCCACCACCTCTATAGTCTCTAAATCCGTATTTCTTATCATAAACATAATCAGCATGACTAGGACGATAACTATCTTTGATGTGTGAATAATCATCTGATTTTTGATTGGTGTTAGGAATAATAAAACCTATAGGGGTTCCAGTGGTTTTTCCTTCAAAAATACCGGAAAGAAACTGCACTGCATCAGGTTCTTTTCTTTGAGTTACTATGGATGATTGTCCAGGTTTTCTTCTCGACATTTCATATTCAATTGCTTCCAAATCAATTGTAATTCCTGGAGGGCAACCATCAATTACTCCCCCTAATGCTTCTCCATGTGATTCGCCAAAAGTGGAAACTTTATACAGTGTTCCGAAACTATTTCCTGCCATTTTAAAAAATTTTTAGCAAATGTAAGTTTTAAGTCGTAAACAAAAAAAATAAAAACATCTTAAAAATAAAAAATTAACAAAAATGGTGATATATTATAAAATATAACTTGAAATAAATCAAAAAGTAATATTTTTATATTAAAAAGCAATTTTAAAAGTCAAATTTTGTTTTTCAAAATTAAAATTCCCCTGATTTATAAATATACATAACCTTAAAAACTTTCCTTGATAAAATAATAAAATATTGAAATGCAATTAAAAATTTGTTGGTAGAATTTTTTTTATTAATTTTATCATAATCAAACTATTAAGTACTAATTTTAAAACTCACATTATGAAAAAATTATTATTTGGATTATTGTTCTTGGGTGCTGTTCAGTTTTCGAGTGCACAAGAAGTAGGGGTTAGATTTGGTGATGTGCTAGGCAATGACATTGCTGTTGATGCCGTTTTTAGCGCTGGAAAATTCAGTAGAATTCATGCTGATGTTTCTTTTGGAGACAATGTTGGTGTTGAGGCTTTGTATGATTTCATCTACAGACCTTTGGGAGGAGAATCATTTAATTGGTATTTAGGTGTAGGACCTTCTGTTTTATTTGCAAATGATTTTCATTTGGGAGTAAGTGGAGAAGTTGGTCTAGAATACAAATTTAAAGGAGCACCTATTGCTCTTGGAGTAGATTGGAGACCAACTTTTTGGATAATCGAAGACACCGATTTTAGAGCTGGTGGATTTGGATTAAACCTAAGATATGTTTTCTAACATCGAACGTAATTAAAAAAAAGAGGCTTTTATGCCTCTTTTTTTATTACATATTTCTTTTGTTTCTGTAGATAATTATATGTTTTGCCTTCCCGCTATTTATATTTTTGAATGGCACGTTGATACAGAGATTCATAAATCGGTAAAATATTTTTTATATCAAATTTTATTGCTGTCTGGTACGCATTTTTTTTAAATTGACTCAACGTTGCTTCATCTTTTAGTATTGTAATAGCATTGCTTGCCATTTCCTCCACATTCCCTACATCACTTAAAAACCCAGAAAATCCGTCACTGTTCACCTCAGGCAACCCACCTGAATTGCTTGAAATTACAGGTACTGAACAAGCCATAGCTTCCAAAGCTACCAAACCAAAACTTTCTGTTTGAGAAGGCAACAAAAATAAATCAGTTAAGCATAATATTTTATCAATCTCATTACTGTTTCCAAAAAATATTACTTTATCTAGAATACCTAATTGCACACACAAATCCTCAGCCTTTTCTTTCTCTGGCCCCTCTCCAACCATCATGAGCTTGGATGGAATTTCTTTTTGTATTTGATAAAATATCTTAATAACATCTGGAATCCGTTTTACAGATCTGAAATTACTAATATGAGTAATAATTCTTTCATCGGGTTGTGCCATGACGCTACGTTGACATGGCATTTCGGTGTCCTTTTTATTTTTCTCCAAATCAATAAAATTTGGAATTACTTCAATCTCATTTTTTATATTAAATAATTTTAAAGTATCATCTTTTAAACTTTGTGAAACAGAAGTTACAAAATCCGATTTATTGATACTAAATGTAACAGCAGGTTTATAAAAAGGATGATTGCCTACTAATGTAATATCCGTACCATGTAAAGTAGTTATCATTGGTATAGAAATACCTTCATCTTTTAGCATCTGTTTAGCCATATAACCCGCATAAGCATGTGGTATGGCATAGTGAACATGAAGTAACTCTATCTGATAGAGCTTGACCATGTCAACTAACTTACTTGAAAGTGCTAACTCATAAGGTTGATAATGAAATAAGGGATATTCTGGTACATTGACTTGATGATAATGAACTTTAGGATTCAAAAGTGCCAAACGAACAGGTTGACTGTAAGTTATAAAATGAATTTCATGCCCACGCTTCGCAAGTTCAAGTCCTAGCTCTGTTGCTACAACTCCACTTCCCCCAAATGTTGGATAACAAACAATAGCTATTTTCATACTTTTTATTTAAAAGAACGAAATTACTCAAAAATAAAATGCTAAAAGTTAAGAAAAACCAAAAAGAAATCATTTTTCTGAACGCCTTTTCTTATCGAACCATCGATTAATTTTGTGTGTTAAGTAAGCAGAGCCACTACCGAGTAAAGCCCCAACTAAAACATCCGAAGGATAATGTACACCTAAATGCATTCTTGAATAACTCACGCCTGTAGCCCATAAAAAAGATGGTGCAATGACATACCATTTTGGATAAGCAATACTTAATGAAGTGGCAGTTGCAAAAGTAATTGAGCTATGTCCCGATGGCATCGCGTAACCACCTGCTGAGGTTAATTTTTGAAATTCTGGATGACTTACAAATGGGCGTTCTCTTTTGATTATTTCTTTTAATGCTACCGTTATAAATACAGATGCTGCAACGGACTCACCAATTTCTATGGCTTTTTGTTTAAGTACATCGTCTTTTTTCACTAAACCAACAACATACATGGTAGCTGGCGCCCCAATACTTCCTAACGCATACGTATGTGTTAATTGCTGAAAAAAACAATCCAATTTTTGATTTCTGTTAACATGAACGGATTCTAATATTTCGACATCAATAGATTGAGAAAACAAATTCAACGAAATAAAACAGAAACCTAAAAAAAAGAAATGACGCATTATAAAAGAGTATTATTAATAGAAACTCAACTTATTGTTAGTTAAGTAAAAAATACCGAAAAGGGCGAAAATAAATTATGAGATACAAATAAAAAAAAGGCTTTTTAACTCGAAATTTAAAAAGCCTTTCATTGTAAACTAAAAAAATCGGCTATGCCAACTATCCATAGCAGGCACTTCCCAAAATTCATTAAATTCTTGAATCGTATTAACTAAATTATTAAATACAATTGTGTTTTCGGTAACTGCTTTGTCTTTCACCATTTTTTTAAAATCAATCAATGGCTTATGTGCAATATGCTCACCAACTTTAAAAGTCACATTCATTTTATCTAATAAATCAACATTATATTTTTGCTCCAAACTTTGAATAAAAGCAACAGAAGAGTCAATTGAACAACCCGTAGCTGTTTGAACTTCTTGATTTACTGCTAATATAATAAAACGATTGTATTTTAGTAAATATGAGGACTCCAAACTCGTTCCATGAGCGGCCCATTCATTCAAAAAAGATTGAATTGAAACTTCAATTTCTTTCATCTCTTCATCAGAAAATTTTCTATTGGATTGATAAATCCAAACTTTTGATGACAACGGTAAACTTTCAAAAGGTACCCACATGGTTTAATTTTTTAAATTATAAATCTTCAGCATTTGCAATAAGTTCAGCGATATCCAAGACCTGAACTTGATTTTCTTTCTCTTTATTTTTTACTCCATCAGTGAGCATTGTATTACAAAACGGACAGCCAGCAGCAATAATATTAGGATTTGTATCTAATGCATCTTCTGTTCTTTCAATATTAATTTCCTTATTTCCGTTTTCTGCATCCTTAAACATTTGAGCTCCACCAGCACCACAACACAATCCATTTGCTTTTGAACGCTTCATTTCGACCAATTCAGCATCCAACTTCTCAATTAAATTTCTTGGCGCTTCATAAATCGAATTGGCTCTACCCAAATAACAAGGGTCGTGAAAAGTGATTTTTTTTCCTTTAAATTGACCTCCTTGAATAGTTAATCTGCCTTCCTCCAACAAAGATTTTAAAAATTCTGTATGATGCACTACTTCATAAATCCCTCCAAGCTCAGGATATTCATTTTTCAAGGTATTAAAACAATGAGGACAAGCAGTAACAATTTTTTTGGCTTCATAAGCATTCAAGACTTCGATATTCATCATGGCTTGCATTTGAAACAAAAACTCATTACCAGCTCTCTTTGCTGGGTCACCCGTACAACTTTCTTCGGTACCTAATACTGCAAACGAAACATTCGAACGATTCAAAATTCGAACAAAAGCTTTAGTAATTTTTTTGGCTCTATCATCAAAACTACCTGCACAACCTACCCAAAATAACACTTCAGGTTGTTTGCCTTGAGCAAGCATTTCGGCCATGGTTGGCACTACTAAATTTTCTGACATATGGTGTATTTTTAAAAACAGTAAAACTGTTCTGTTACTATCTTAAATTCAAGTAAGAAAATTAAAAAACATTAATTTTCATTTTTCCAATTCAATCGATCTTGTTGATTATAAGGCCATGGAGCTCCATTATTTTCAATATTGGACATCATCGCATTCAAAGGCATAGGTGCTGCACTTTGTTCCATAACCAGATAGCGTCTCAAGTCAGTAATTATAGAAAGAGGATTGATGGATACTGGACATTCTTCCACACAAGCATTGCATGACGTACATGCCCAAATCTCCTCGGCCGTAATATAATTGTTGAGTAACGAAACATTATCAGGAACAAAAACTCCATTATTTTTATCTATGTTTTTACCTACCTCTTCTAAACGGTCTCTTGTGTCCATCATAATCTTTCTCGGCGAGAGTTTTTTTCCGGTTTGATTGGCAGGACATGCTGAAGTGCATCGACCACATTCGGTACAGGTATAAGCATTCATCAACTGTACCCAATTCAAATCCATAACATCAGACGCACCAAATTTATTAGGCACAGCATTAGCATCAGCTGGAGCCGCAAAAGGGTCTGCATTGGGATCCAACATTAATTTCACTTCCTTGGTTACCGATGCTAAATTATCAAACTGACCTTTTGGATTCAAATTTGCAAAAAACGTATTAGGAAAAGCCAATATAATATGCAAATGCTTAGAAAAATAGAGGTAATTCATGAATATCAATATCCCAATAATGTGCAACCACCAGAACAATTCAGATAAAAGCATTACTAAAGAGTTTGACATTCCATTGAATATAGGAGCTATAAATTGACTCACAGGAAACGCACCTGCTTTAATAAAATGAGAAAAACCACCTGGGACTTGTTGTAAATGCAAGTCTGTAGCGTTCATTAACAAAAATAAAGACATCAAAACTACTTCAAAATATAAAATAGTATTGGCATCATTCTTCGGAAACCCTTCTAAATCTGAACTTACAAAACGCTTTAAACGGATAATATTTCTTCTAGACCAAAATGTAAAAACTGAAATTAGGACCAATACCGCCAAAATTTCAAATGATCCGATTAAAAAGTCATATGTTGCTCCTAAAAAAGCAAACACACGATGAGTTCCAAACAAACCATCAATGATAATTTCTAATAACTCTATATTAATAATGATAAACCCCAAATAGACCACAATATGTAATATTCCTGCCAAAGGCCTTTTCACCATTTTGGATTGACCTAAAGCTATCATGGCCATGTTTTTCCAACGTTGACTAGAATGCTGCGATCTATCTATAGAAGTACCTAACTTAATATTTCGAACAATCTTTTTAACATTTCTAAAAAAATAGCCAAACCCTACTATCAAAAGCATGGCAAATAAAATGTTGTCTATAAATTTCATAATGGGAAGTTATTGGTTTATCAGTATAGTATCACTTGCAGGTGCAAGATATGGTTTATTTTTCTTGCCAAAAACAGAAACGTTGATATAACGGGTTGGATTTAATCGAACGTCTTGTAAAAGTAACTCCAATTGTTTTGAAGTTTTTGATAAATTATTATATAAAACTTCATCGTTAAGTAATTTTCCCATTGACCCTTTTCCTGCTTGCAAATTACCCATTATTGTATTAACACTTAAAAGCGTTTTGTTCAAATCTTTTACAGTTTTACCCAAGTTGGCTTTTTGAAGAGAATCAGAAATTTTAGAAAAATTGTTAGATATCTTGTTAAAATTAGTAACCGCACCGTTAATATTAGACTTGTTTTTATCCATTATTTCATTGATACTAACTGATGCTTTTTGAAATTGAATCATTGTTTTGTTAAGCTCTGACAAACTGTTTTTTAAATCAGCTTGCCCCTTTTCATCTAACACAGTATTAAAACCAGTAATTAACTGATCCGCATTGATTAATAGTTTTTCAATCTTGTCTTGTAAAGGAACCAATTTTTCGCCTAAGCTTGCAGCCATACCCAATTCAACACTACCTTTCAAATAACTTCCATCTTCCAATAAATTTTTATCGGATAAATTTGGTCGGATAGCAATTTGCTTACCACCGATTATACCAGGCTCATAAATAACGGCTAAACTTGATTTGGAGATAGGAAAATCAGTATTTATTTGAAGTTCTACTTTAAGTTTTCCTGTGGTTGGATTGATAACTATAGATGTAACTTTTCCTATAACCAATCCATTTAAAGTTACGTTAGAAGAAGGGATTACCCCTTCCACATTTTCATATTCAACATAGTATGTTTTGTATTCTGTAAACAAATCACTGCCTTTCAAAAAGCTATATCCCCAAATGAATAATAGAATGGCAGTAATGACAATAATTGCGGTTTTAATTTCTCTTGTTAATTTCAAAATATATAGATTTTTAGGCAAAAATAAAATAAAAATTGAATTGATAAGGATTATTTAATGGCATCTTGAATACTAATTTTAGTACCATTCTTATAGGCTGTCAAAAAAGCAGAAGTAAAGCCTTTTGCTTTTGCCATTTTTAAATTCTCTTTAGCAACATTATAGTCGGTAGTTTCGCCGTAAAAGTATTTATACAAGTTATTATCGGTTTCCATGGAAACAAAATTCAATCCTTTAAAGTTCT
This sequence comes from Flavobacterium riviphilum, assembly GCF_055231795.1. Taxonomy (NCBI): domain Bacteria; kingdom Pseudomonadati; phylum Bacteroidota; class Flavobacteriia; order Flavobacteriales; family Flavobacteriaceae; genus Flavobacterium; species Flavobacterium riviphilum. Next base: position 349,348 of record NZ_JBUYSY010000002.1, on the reverse strand, counting down.
TAGGCTGCAAATCTAATTTTACATAGCTTGCCGATAATTGAACTTTGAAAACGGTCGAAGCAACCGAATTGGTTGATGCTTTGACTGTATCTGCAACTTCCTTAGGTTTTTCATTTGCATCTTTAACTGGTGTCACTTGACTTTTGGTAGATGGAAAATTATCAACTACATCTGCACTATAAAATTCATTTTTATAGCGAATTATCGCTTTTGCAATAGCCCTTGCAAGATCATTTTGACCTTCTTCAGAAACCAAAACTGCTCCTTCTATAGGATTAGAAATAAATCCCATTTCAATTAAAATCCTTGGCATATAAGCCTTGTGTAAAACCATATAAGGGGCTTGCTTAACACCTCCGCCTCTAATTTTCTTACCTAACAAATCAAACTCTTCTTCCACACTTGCAGCTAGAGAAATACTATTTTCTAAATACTCTTCTTGCATTAAGGTCATACCAATCATTGTTTCGGGAGAATTTGGGTCAAAACCTTCGTATTTTTGCTTGTAATCTTTTTCTAATGTAATTACGGAGTTCTCTTTTTTGGCCGCTTCTAAGTTAGAGGCAATCTTGGTCATCCCCATTACATAGGTTTCTGTACCATCTGCAGCAGTATTTTTGTTAGCATTACAATGTATGGATACAAATATTGAAGCTCTTGCTCTATTAGCTATATTGGCTCTCTCAATTAAATCAACAAAAACATCTGTTTTTCTTGTATAAATTACCTCAATATTTTTTGTTTCTTCTAATATTTTTCCTACTTTTAACACTACTGCTAAAGCTACATCCTTTTCTACGCGGCCACTATACTTAGCGCCACTATCATGCCCACCATGACCAGCATCAAGTGCAACCCGAAACACATCCGCCTGACTGTAAGCAATCAAGGCAAAAAACTGAAAAGAAATAGCAAATAATACTTTCAAAGAAAACTTTGTATTCATAAATTTAAAATTATTTTATTAAGACACATCGTCTATAGTTTTGCTAAATGACTATTTTTGCAAAAAATAAATGTAAGTTTGATGCTTCATTATTTAAGCAATCATTTCTACAAAAATAGTATTAAAACCATTGCGTACAAACTTATTTAATATCGTTTTACTATCATTTCTATTAATTTTAGGAAGTGTTTCATCATATTCTCAAGATATCAAGAAAAACAAAACTTCGATTCCTACTACTGCGGATACTAAAATTAAAAACAAAAAATCAACTCCCAAACCTCTAGATGTAACTCCTTTAAAAGATTCTACATCTACTGATTCTATTAAGAAAAAAAAGCCTTTTTTAGAGGACAAAGTGCGCTATAAAGCCAAAAATTACGCCAAAATTGATCAAAAGAAAAAACTTATTACATTACATGATCAGGCTGAACTATATTATCAAGATATTGAATTAAAATCCGGAATCATAGTCCTTGATTATGATAAAAATGAAGTATATGCCGGAAGAATTAAAGATTCCACAGGAAAATACACCCAATATCCAAACTTCAAACAAGGAAGTAATATAGTGGAACCCGACTCAATACGTTTTAATTTTAAAACCAAAAAAGCCATTATTTGGAATTCTAGAACCGATCAAGGAGAGTTTAAAGTTAAAGCAACTATTACCAAAAAAGAAAACGATTCGGTATATTTCTTAAGAGGAGCTCGTTTTACCACTTCCAAAAACATTGACAATCCTGAATACTATTTTCAGACCAACAAAGTAAAATTAATACCAGGAAAAAAAGTAATTACAGGATTAACCAATATGGTGATTGCTGACGTACCCACTCCAATTGGGCTACCCTTTGCATATTTCCCAATGAGTAAAGAAACTAGTATCTCAGGGATAATCCTTCCCAATTACAATGATTCGAATGTACGTGGATTTTCTCTACAAAATTTTGGATATTATTTTGCTTTAAGTGATCAGTACGATTTAACGGTTTTAGGGGATTACTATACCAATGGAAGTTATGGAATGCGTGTGGAATCAAGCTATGCTAAACGCTATAATTTTAGAGGAAATTTCAATTTTAGATTCGAAAATCTCATCAATAGTGAACGAGGGTATCCTGACTATTCCAAACAAACCATCTATAATATCCAATGGTCGCATTCGAAAGACTCAAAATCTAATCCTAATTCTACTTTTTCAGCATCTGTTAACTTAGGAAGTAGTAAATATTACCAACAATCCATCAATGTTGCCAATCTTGGTTCTAACTTGAATAATACCTTGAGTTCATCGATTTCATATTCCAGAAATTTCAACTCCATTCCGCAAGTTAGAATGTCTTTATCTGCTACACATTCACAAAACACTCAAACTAGTCAAATCAACATGACACTACCTACACTTCAATTAAGTGTGGACAGAATCTTCCCTTTTGCGAAAGGGGATGGAATTAAAAAAGGACTTATAAAAAACATCAACCTACAATATAACCTAAACGGTAGAAATAGTTTTGTAACAACTGACTCTTTATTTTTTAAACCTCAAATGTTTAGAGATGCCCAAGTTGGTATGCAACATTCTATTCCAATTAGTACCAACTTCAAGTTATTCAAATATTTTAGTGCTTCAGCATCTGCTAACTACCAAGAAACATGGACTTTAAAGACCATCAATCGCTATTTTGACAAAGACCAAAACCAAGTTGTTGACCAAACCATTAACGGTTTCGACGCTTTTAGAACTTACTCTTTTTCGAGCAGCATAGGGACCACAATATATGGTACTTTCAATTTTGGTAAAAACAAGAAAATTCAATCTATACGTCATGTCATGCGTCCTTCGATTTCTTACGGATATACACCAAGTTTTGAAAAATATTATGACACATATGCTACTGACGCTAGTGGCACAATGATAAAACCTTATACTCGTTTTGAAGGAGGCATCTATGGGGTACCCGGCTTAAACAACTCGAATAACATAGGCTTTGACCTGAGTAATACCTTTGAGGCCAAAGTAACCGATAGCGACTCTACCAAGGTAGAACCTAAAAAAATAATGCTGTTGAACAATTTTAACTTATCTACCAGTTACGATTTAAATGCAGACGGAAAAAACACATTAGCTTGGTCTCCAGTAAGAGTAAGTGGCGGAACACAATTGCTCAAAGATAAGATGAGTGTGAATTTTGGTGCTACATTAGACCCTTATGCAATTGATAATTCCGGAAAGAGAATCAATGTTTACAACATAAACAACGGCGGTAGTTTGTTTAGAATGACAAGTGCCAATTTAACCATAAATTATTCCATAGCAAGTACAGATTTTGATGGTACTACAAAAAAAGATGATCAAGTAGTTCGAAACGGTGGCCGAGAAGATGATTTATTTGGAAAAAGTAACGACGTCTTAAATCAAAAAAGTCAATTTGATGATTCCGATGAAAGCAGAAACAATGAAGATGCTTTAGCTACGTTCTTCAAATCACTCTTACCTTGGGATATGACTTTTGCATATTCTTTGACCTATGGCAATAACAATAGAGAAAGAAAAATCATAAACAATTCTATTATGATTTCTGCCAATGCTGACCTAACTCCAAAATGGAAAGCGGGAATTTCTACAGGTTATGATTTTGTACAAAAAGGAGTAACATTTACTCAAATTCGATTTGAAAGAGATTTATTGAGCTGGCGAATGGATTTTAATTGGACCCCTTTTGGCGAATATTCCAACTGGAATTTTTTCATAGGAATAAAATCAGGCGTTCTTAGTGATATTAAATGGAATAAACGTCGTGTTAACGATAGAGTTATACGATAATTTTATAAACAATATTCGCAGTACTTTTAAAAGAAATTAGCTTTAAAAGCAACTGATAAATCATTTTTACAGACGGACAAAGCAATCTTAAAATCTACTATTACAAAACCTTTTTATTATTAATTTTATGAAAAAAGTAATTTACACCGAAAACGCACCTGCTCCTATTGGCCCTTACAATCAAGCCATTTTAAAAGGAGACACCTTATATACTTCAGGGCAAATTGCGCTTCATCCGAAAACAGGAGCACTCATAACCGATTCAATTCAACAAGAAACAGAACAAGTGATGCAAAACTTAAAGGCCGTATTAGCTGCCGCTGATATGACTTTTGAAAATGTGGTCAAAACAACTATATTTATAATGAATATGACCGATTTTGCAACCATCAATGAAGTATACAGTTCTTATTTTGATGAAAAGACCGCTCCGGCTCGCGAAACAGTTCAAGTGGCCTGTTTACCTAAAAATGTAAACATTGAAATTTCTATGATTGCAGTACTATAAAAAAAATTACACTATATCTAAACAAATCATTTTTTGTTAGGATATAGTGTAATTGTTATAATTTTGAAATTTTAACGGCAAAGAATTAACTATTTGCCACGTGATAAGCGATCAACCCATCAATTGGTCTACGCAACACATTTCCAAGTTTAATTTCATATTTATCAAAAATCACTTGTAATTCATCTTTAAGATAATAAGCAATAGATCCTACAAAATGAACTGGAACTTCTTGATAGTTATCGTATTGCTTGATATAATTTTTAACAAAAGATTTCATGCCTTTAAATATGATTTTTTGGCAAAATTCATCTTCTTTGTTTTTAATTAAAAACTTAGCAAAAGTGGCCAAATAAGCATTTGGATTAGGCTCTTTGTACAATTTATTTTTAATAAAATCAGGATCTACATTGTAATCTTTTTCAAACTCTTCAGCTAAGTGTTTTGGCATTTTGTTGAAATAGTATTTTCTAATCAACTCTTTTCCAAAAACGTTACCACTACAGTCATCCATACAAATATAACCTAGTGATTGAACTTTTTGATGCAATACTTTTCCATCAAAATAACTACAATTTGAACCCGTTCCTAAAATACTCACAATTGCTTTTTCTCCTTTAGGAGTAGTTGCAAATACTGCCGCATAGGTATCTTCTTCAACAGTAACAACAGCATTTGGAAAATATTCTTGAAAAACTTGCGCTAATGCAGATTTCATTCTATTAGTACCACAACCCGCTCCGTAGAAAAATAAGTGTGTGGCATTTTTTTTGTTTTGAAGAATATCAAAACGATCATTTAAGCGATCAACAATTTCATTTCCATCTAAAATCTCTGGATTCAATCCTAGTGTTTGCGTTGTAAACAATATTTTTCCATTGTCGTCAATCGCAATCCAATCTGCTTTTGTTGAACCACTATCTACAATTAATTTCATATACTTAAAATTTTTATTAATACATTCAAATATATCAAAAATATACATGAATGCAAAAAAAATCCGAAAGCCGAAGCTTTCGGATTATTGAATCATTTATAATTATTTTAATCCTGCAATATGTACAGACAAATCGATTAGTTTGCTTGAATATCCATATTCATTATCATACCAAGAAACTAATTTGAAGAAAGTAGAAGTCAATCCAATTCCAGCAGTTGCATCTACAATAGAAGTTCTTTTATCAGAAATAAAATCTTGAGATACTACAGCATCTTCTGTAAACCCTAACACACCTTTCATGTTAGTTTCAGAAGCAGTTTTCAAAGCTGCCATAATTTCTTCATAAGAAGTTTCTTTTGCAACTTTTACAGTTAAATCTACAACAGAAACGTCAGCAGTTGGTACACGGAACGCCATACCTGTTAATTTCCCATTCAATTCTGGAATAACTTTACCTACCGCTTTGGCAGCTCCAGTTGAAGAAGGAATAATGTTTACTGCTGCAGCTCTACCACCTCTCCAGTCTTTTCTAGAAGGACCATCACAAGTCATTTGCGTAGAAGTTGTAGCGTGTACAGTGGTCATCAAAGCTTCAACGATACCAAAATTATCATTGATTACTTTTGCTAATGGTGCTAAACAGTTAGTTGTACATGAAGCATTTGAAACAATTACATCAGAAGCTTTTGCAGTTTCGTGATTTACTCCCATTACAAACATTGGAGCATCAGCAGATGGTGCAGAAATAATTACTTTTTTAGCACCTCCTTTAATGTGTTCGTTTGCAGTTTCCAAAGTGGTAAAAATACCAGTACATTCTGCTACTACATCCACATCAACTTCGTTCCATTTTAAATCTGCTGGGTTTCTTTCTGCAGTAATACGGATATGTCTTCCGTTTACAAATAACTGACCATCTTTTACTTCAACAGTACCATTAAATCTACCGTGAACTGAATCATATTTCAAAAGATAAGCTAAATGATCAACATCCAATAAATCATTGATAGCTACTACTTCTACATTATCTCTATTGAAAGATTCTCTAAATACAATTCTACCGATTCTACCAAATCCGTTTATTCCTAATTTTACTTTTGACATTTTTTCTTAATTTTTAATTATTACTATTTGTTTAATATATAGACTAAATTGACATGATATCCGATACTCGGAGTAACTCTTTATCAATTTCCGTATGTCCTTTGATTGCTTGCTCTAATGGAGTAAGTTGGATTTTATCTTCTAAAATTCCAACCATGTAATTCGATTTTCCTTCTAAAAGAGACTCAACAGCTTTTACACCAAGGCGGCTGGCCAACACTCTATCAAAACACGAAGGTGCTCCACCTCTTTGTAAATGCCCTAACACAGACACTTTAACATCGTATTCTGGGAAATTAGCTTCAACATAATCTTTAAGTTCAAAAACATTTTTACCTGTTTTATCCCCTTCCGCAATTACAACTATACTTGATGTTTTTCCTGAATTTCTACTTTTTTGTAATGAATCTAAAAGACGTTCTAAACCTAAATCAATTTCAGGAATTAAAATCTCTTCAGCTCCTGCACCTATACCTGCATTTAAAGCAATGTATCCAGCGTCTCTACCCATTACTTCAATAAAGAAAAGTCTATCGTGTGAACTTGCTGTATCTCTAATCTTGTCTATCACTTCTACTACAGTGTTCAAGGCTGTATCATAACCTAAAGTATGACTTGTACCATAGATATCATTATCAATTGTACCAGGAATTCCAATAACAGGAAAACCAAACTCAGTATTAAAGATTAAACCACCTGTAAACGATCCATCTCCACCAATTACAACTAGCGCATCTACACCTTGCTTAACTAAATTGTCATAGGCTTTCTTTCTACCTTCTGGGGTTCTAAACTCAGCTGATCGTGCTGATTTCAAAAAGGTTCCTCCTTTGTTGATGATATTATTTACACTTCTAGGACCTAACTCAACGAAATCTCCATCGATCATTCCTTGATATCCTCTATAAACTCCAACACATCCTATATTATGAAATGCACAAGTACGAACTACGGAACGTATAGCCGCATTCATACCTGGTGAATCACCTCCAGATGTGAGTACTCCTATTTTTTTTATTTCTTTTGACATTTTTTTAGTATTAATATGTAAATTTAGTAAATACCTTTTTTTTTCTAAAGTAAATTATTAATTTTTTAATAAAAACTACAAGATTCAAACGTTTTCGTTGATAAGTTTTGAATTATTACAAAGAATAGCAATCTATTTTTATTAAAAACAAAAAAAACAAGTATTAATAAAATCAGCTTTTCAAAATTATAAAAAAAAATCCTAACTACTTATTTATCAATTTGTTATTTGGTTTTTATTAACAATTCAACCATTAACCTATTAATGAAAAACACTCAAATAAACCACTTGCAGACCATCAATCAACCCCTGATTCCACACCTACTTATAAGCACATTTTACTGTAATTCACTAGCTTCTTTTAGCACATCAACCAACACACTATGGTCTATAGCCTCCAAACTAAAGTAACGAAGTGATCTTACGTTTTTCCTGCTTTTTACCTCTAAAACATCTAGGTGTTTCTTTAACATAAAACCTTTTACAAACCCCAAATCAACATATTTAGTTTTAACGTTTGGAAGCACATAACAAAAAGGTTTTTGTTTAAGATACACAAACGGAATCCCCCATTTAAACAACACTTCCGCTTCGGGTAATTCCCGTTGGATAACTTGCAATAAGTGCAGCACAATATTTTGATACATCGGAGGAAGTCCAAGAATAAATGAATCTACTGGCTTCATATTGATTATTTTAAATTAAACACAAAAATGGTTTTACACTTAAAATGAAAGAAAAAAAAGTATCAACCAAAATATAAAAATAACATTCAATTAAAAATTATGTAGCATTCTGAAAATAAAATTTAAAAAAAAACCGCCTCGTAGATTAGAGGCGGTTTGGAATTTTAACTTTAAAAGTTATTCTTTAATAGACGCTTTTAAAGCTTTGTATTCTGGCATCATTTCTAATGCACTGTATACATTTAATAAGGTCTTAGCAACATCTATATTCTTAGGATCTAATTCTACAGCTGTTTTTAAATAAGGAATTGTACTTTTAAACAAGTCTTCTCTTTTTGCTTTCAAAACGTCGTAGCGTTTCATATCGTTGGCAGAAGTTCCTAATTTATTCATTTCATCAATAATCGGTTTTTCATTCTCTAATTTCAATGCCGCTAAATTGATATAGGCATTTGTATATTTAGGATTGATTTCGATTACTTTTTTATAATACTTTTCTGCTTCTGTAGAGTTTTTAGCATTTGCGCTTAAAACACCTAAATTAAAAACCAAATCAGCATCATTTGGGTTTTTAGCCAAAATTTCTGCAACTAATTTTTTATAGGTATCAAAATCTTTGGTTTCCAAATATAAATTAGCTTCTGTTAAAGCAAGTGAAGTATCCTCAGGATTTGCTTTTCTTGCATCCGATACAGCTTGTTTAGCTTCGTTTACTTTACCTTGTTGTACCAAAATTAAAGCTACATTTTTATAAATTTCACCTCTTTTTGAAGGAATAGCTTCCGTTCTTGGTTTTTCATGCGTACCAAGTTTCACCATACGATCTCTTTCAGATGCTGTTGAAAACATATCTTCTTGTGAAGTCATCTTATTTACAGCGAAATAATTTGTTCCTTTCCCTGAATAATTCAATTTTTTCAACTCATCATAATTTTTTAATGCTGAATCGTAATCCTTAGCATTTACATAAGTTGAAGCCGCATAATACAAGTTTATTGTGTCTTTTTTATCCAACAAATAAGCATCATACAATTTTTTGGCTGCAATATCATTTTTATCAACTTTAGAGTCGGCTATCGCATCATTGATAAGCTTGTATTTAATATCTACAATAGATTTTTTTGCTTGGTCTGAATACTTCGATTTTCCAATAGCGCTTTCAAACTCTACTAATTCTTGGTATGACTTAGCAGCTAAAGCCATATTATTATCTTTATCAACTCCTTTATTTGCTAAATCCATCATTACATTACCTTTGATGAAATAATATTGAGCTTTTTCAACATCTTTAGCATTAGTCATGATCGATTCTGCTTCTAGCAAAATTGATTTTGCCTCATCAGATTTACCAGCTTTTAAAGCTTTTTCTGCAGCTTTCATTTGGTCTTTTTGCGCAAAAGAAACTACCGAAATCAACAGTGTTGAAGCAAGTAGTACATATTTACTTTTCATAGTTATCAAGTTTATATTTAAAAATTTAATCATTAATCTTCATCGGTTGAATCGTCCTCTTGATCATCAGATTCAACTATTTCATCTTCTTCCTCTTCGTCGTCATCATCGGTTACTTCTTCATCCAACACTTCGAGTACCGGTTTAACTCGTTCTACAGAGGAATTTTCATTCCCATCCGCGTCTTCGGCATCATCTTTCATTACTTTTGTAACTGCTGCAATAGAATCATTTCCTTTTAAATTGATCAATTTCACCCCTTGAGTGGCACGACCCATTACACGTAAATCTTCTATTGCCATACGAATAGTCAAACCAGACTTATTGATAATCATCAAATCATCCGCATCGGTCACCGCGTTAATCGAAATAAGATTTCCAGTTTTTTCAGTAATATTAAGTGTTTTAACACCTTTTCCTCCTCTATTCGTGATACGATAAACATCAACTCCATCTTCATCCACCAAGCGCGTACGCTTACCGTAACCATTTTCTGTAACTACAAGAATTTGAGACTCGGCAATATCTTCCTTATCTACGGTTACCATACCGATAACTTCATCAGATTCGTCTTTTAGAGTAATTCCTCTAACACCAGAAGCGGTTCTTCCCATAGGACGAGTCTTTGTTTCTTCAAAACGTACTAATTTACCTGATTTAACGGCAATTAAAATTTGACTTTCTCCATTGGTAAGTTTAGCTTCCAAAAGTTCATCGCCCTCTTTAATAGTTATGGCAGCCACACCATTCGCTCTTGGTTTTGAATACTTTTCTAAAGAAGTTTTCTTAACCTGACCTTGTTTGGTCACCATAATCAAATTATGGTTATTTATGTAATCTTTATCCTTTAAATCTTGGGTGCAAATATACGCTTTTACTTTATCATCACTTTCGATATTCACTAAATTTTGAATTGCTCTACCCTTCGCCGTTTTAGTACCTTCTGGTATTTCGTAAACCCTCATCCAAAAACATTTTCCTTTTTGAGTAAAGAACATCATATACTGATGATTGGTAGCTACAAACATATGCTCTAAGAAATCTTGATCTCTTGTACCTGCACTTTTTTGACCAACCCCTCCTCTATTTTGTGTTTTATACTCGCTTAGATTAGTACGTTTAATATAACCCGCATGAGATATCGTCACCACCACGCTTTCGTCAGCTATCAAATCTTCAATACTTACATCACCTCCGGAATATTCAATTAAAGAGCGACGATCGTCACCATACTTGTCTCTAATTTCAATCAATTCTTCTTTGATCAAAGCAATTCTAAGGTTCACATCAGCCAACAAAGCACGTAAATGCTCAATTAACTTCATGATTTCCTCATATTCAGCTCTCAATTTGTCTTGTTCTAATCCAGTCAATTGACGCAAACGCATTTCAACAATTGCACGTGCCTGAATGTCGGACAAATTAAATCTTTGAATTAATTTCTCTCGAGCTTCTTCGGTGTTTTTAGAAGCTTTAATAAGCGCAATAACTTCATCTATATTATCAGAAGCAATGATTAATCCTTCTAATATATGCGCTCTTTCCTCAGCCTTTCTTAATTCAAATTGTGTTCTTCTTACCACTACATCATGTCGATGCTCCACAAAATAATGAATCAAATCTTTCAAATTCAACATTTGCGGACGACCGTTAACCAAAGCAATATTATTGACACTGAAAGAAGACTGTAGTTGCGTATATTTATATAAGGTATTGAGAACTACATTTGGAGTCGCATCACGTTTTAAAATGTATACTATTCGCATACCATTTCTATCCGATTCGTCTCGTATATTGGCTATACCTTCGATTTTTTTCTCGTTCACCAAATCAGCCGTACGTTTGATCATCTCAGCTTTATTGACTTGATAAGGTATCTCTGTTACAATAATTGATTCGCGCCCATCTACTTCTTCAAACCCTACTTTTGCACGCATCACAATACGGCCTCTACCTGTTTTAAAAGCTTCACGAACACCTTCATAGCCATAAACTATACCTCCAGTAGGAAAATCTGGCGCTTTAATATGCGTCATTAATTCTTCAACTTCGATATCATTATTGTCTATGTACGCTATAGTTCCATTAATTACCTCTGTCAAATTATGTGGCGGCATATTGGTAGCCATACCTACTGCAATTCCCGTTGCCCCATTTACTAACAATGTTGGAACACGAGTAGGCATTACTTTAGGCTCATACAAAGTATCGTCAAAGTTCAATTGAAAATCAACGGTTTCTTTTTCAATATCAGCCATTATTTCTTCAGACAATTTTTTCATTCTTGCCTCTGTATAACGCATAGCCGCAGGGCTGTCTCCATCCACAGAACCAAAGTTACCTTGTCCATCCACTAATAAATAACGCATACTCCACTCTTGTGCCATACGAACCATAGCATCGTACACCGAAGTATCACCGTGAGGGTGGTACTTTCCTAACACCTCTCCTACAATTCTCGCAGACTTTTTATGAGCTTTATTTGAAAAAACTCCTAGATCATACATTCCATAAAGTACTCTTCGATGCACAGGTTTTAATCCATCTCTAACATCTGGAAGCGCTCTAGATACAATTACAGACATCGAATAATCGATGTAAGCGGACTTCATTTCATCTTCAATGTTAATAGGAATTAACTTTTCTCCTTCAGACATAAGCTGTTATATTAAATAATTATATTAATTTCAAAACGTGCCAATATACGGCTTTCTAAATTTTTATTCGCCTTTTTAACAATCAAATTTCTCTTATTTATTAACACCTCAAAATTAAAAGTTAGTTGAAAAAAAATTCTGATTTTAACAACAAGTATTCTATTTTTTTTGTCAATTAGCTGACAAGAGAAAATACTAGGAATGATTTTTGTTCTTACAGAGTAAATCAGTAAATTTACATATTAAAAATTCAACCCATGGATGAAAATTTTTCACCTAGAGTAAAAGATGTTATTTCGTACAGTAAAGAAGAGGCCCTTAGATTAGGACATGATTTTATTGGTACCGAGCATTTGATGTTAGGTATATTACGAGATGGACATGGTAAGGCTGTACGAATTTTGAATAATTTGGATGTAGATTTAGATCATCTACGAAGAAAAGTTGAAATACTAAGCCCCGCAAGCCCTATAAGCCTTGAGAGTAATCTTGAGAAAAAGAACTTACATTTAACTCGACAAGCAGAACGAGCCTTGAAAACTACTTTTCTAGAAGCAAAAGTTTTTCAAAGCCCTTCCATAAGTACTGCTCACTTGTTATTGTGTATCTTACGAAACCCCAACGACCCAACAACCAAGCTACTGAATAAACTAAAAATAGATTATGATGTAGCCAAAGAACAGTACTTGAACATGATTCCAAGCGAACAAGACTTTATTGATAACCTACCAAAAAACGAATCCTACAATGACGATTCAGGACAAGATGACAGTTTAAAAGAAAGCAGTTTCAACAATCCTGTCAACAAATCCAATAAAAAATCAAAAACTCCAGTTTTAGATAATTTTGGTAGAGATTTAACAGAAATGGCCGAAGAAGGCAAACTCGACCCCGTAGTAGGAAGAGAAAAAGAAATTGAGCGCGTTTCTCAAATATTAAGTCGCCGTAAAAAAAACAACCCGCTTCTTATTGGAGAACCAGGAGTTGGTAAATCCGCTATTGCTGAAGGTTTGGCGTTGCGTATCATTCAGAAAAAAGTATCTAGAATATTATTCAACAAACGAGTAGTGACTTTAGATTTGGCTAGTTTAGTAGCTGGCACCAAATATAGAGGACAATTTGAAGAACGCATGAAAGCCGTGATGAATGAACTAGAAAAAAATGACGACATCATTCTTTTCATAGACGAAATTCACACTATTGTAGGTGCTGGCGGCGCTACAGGCTCTCTTGACGCATCCAACATGTTCAAACCTGCTTTAGCACGTGGAGAAATACAATGTATCGGTGCAACTACTCTAGATGAGTATCGTCAATACATCGAAAAAGATGGCGCTTTAGAAAGACGTTTTCAAAAAGTAATTGTAGAACCTACATCTGTAGATGAGACTATTGCAATTTTGAACAATATCAAAGAAAAATATGAAGCGCATCACAATGTGAACTACTCGCCAGAAGCCATTGAGGCTTGTGTAAAACTAACCGATCGCTATATGTCCGATCGCTTTTTACCAGATAAAGCCATCGATGCCCTAGATGAAGCAGGATCTAGAGTACACATAACAAATATTGATGTTCCTAAGCAAATTTTAGATCTAGAACGTCAACTTGAAGAAGTGCGCGAACTCAAAAATTTAGTAGTAAAAAAACAAAAATACGAAGAAGCTGCTAAACTTCGCGATGACGAAAAAAGAATTGAAAAAGACTTATCCATTGCTCAAGAACAATGGGAAGAAGAATCAAAAAACAATCGTATTAATGTAACCGAAGACAATGTTGCCGATGTAGTTTCTATGATGACTGGTATACCGGTTAATCGCATAGCACAAACCGAAAGCAACAAACTAGCCAAACTTTCTGAATTAATTAAAAATAAAGTAATTGGTCAAGACGAAGCCGTATTAAAAATTGCACGCTCCATCCAAAGAAACAGAGCTGGATTGAAAGACCCCAATAAACCAATTGGTTCTTTCATCTTCTTAGGGCAAACTGGAGTTGGTAAAACACAACTTGCTAAAGTTTTAGCCAAAGAATTATTTGATTCCGAAGAAGCCCTTGTCCGCATCGATATGAGCGAATACATGGAGAAATTTGCTATTTCAAGATTAGTTGGAGCACCTCCCGGTTATGTTGGTTACGAAGAAGGAGGACAATTAACCGAAAAAGTTAGAAGAAAACCTTACTGCGTTGTATTGTTAGACGAAATTGAAAAAGCGCATCCCGATGTATTCAACATGATGTTGCAAGTATTAGACGACGGTTATCTTACAGACAGTTTAGGCAGAAAAATCGATTTTAAAAACACCATTATTATAATGACTTCAAATGTTGGAGCCCGTCAGCTCAAAGATTTTGGTCAAGGTGTTGGATTTGGCACCGCCGCCAAAGTTGCTCAAGCAGAAGATCATTCTAAGAGTGTAATAGAAAACGCATTGAAAAAAACTTTTGCACCTGAGTTTTTAAATCGAATAGATGATGTTATTGTATTCAATTCTTTAGAAAAAGAACACATCAATTTGATCATCGAAATTGAATTGAAGAAACTATATGCAAGAATCAAAGACCTTGGTTACTCCTTAACATTAACAGATAAAGCCAAAAGCTTTATTGCTGATAAAGGATTCGACAAACAATTTGGTGCTAGACCTTTAAAAAGAGCCATTCAAAAATATGTTGAAGACGCCTTGGCCGAAGAAATCATAACTTCAAAAATTAACGTGGGTGACGAAATTTTAATGGATATTGAAGAAGGAGCAACTGAGCTATCTATCAATGTTCAAAAAAAGGAAGAACCTACAAATTAATCAACATCCATATTTAACAAATTTAGCCTGTTGAGAAATTATCTCAACAGGCTAATTGTTTTCTGTAATTTAACATTTCGTATTGCACAATAAATTAATTTTGCTTTTTAAACCCATTACTATATGCAACAAAACAAAGTCATCTTAGGAAGTGAAGAATGGTGTTCTTTTCCAGAACTCAATATACCTACCATCAAAGCTAGAGTTGATTCTGGTGCAAAAACATCTGCATTACACGCTATAAACATTGCTCCTTTTATCAAAAACGACAGTAATTGGGTCAAATTTGACATCAACCCCATTCAAAATAACATCAAAACTGTTATCCACTGTGAAGCACCATTAATTGACAAACGAATAGTTAAAAGTTCAAGTGGCTTTCGCGAACAACGGTATGTTATTCAAACCCAACTCAAAATCGGCAACGACTCTTGGACTATTGAAATGACCTTAACCAATAGAGACTCTATGGGGTTTCGTATGTTGTTAGGCAGAGAAGCAATGAGTGGTCGCGTTTTGGTTGATCCTGAACAAAAATATCTTTTAGGAGAGCCTTCTTCGGATAGCTTACTAGAACTCTATAAAAATTCCAAAAAAGCTACCACCGGATTAAGAATTGGCGTTTTAGCTAGTAATCCTGAATTGTATAGCAACAAAAGAATTATGGAAGCTGGTGAAATGCGAGGTCATGAAATGCATTTTTTAAACATAAAAGAATGCTACATGAAATTGGATGCCAAAAACCCAGAAATACACTACAGAGGAGGTAAAATACTCAACCAATTCGATGCTATAATACCACGAATAAGACCTAGTATCACGTTTTATGGATGTGCATTAACACGCCAATTTGAAGCACTAAAAGTATTCTGTTTGAATTCTTCTACAGCTATTACACAATCTAGAGACAAGCTCTTTTCGTTGCAACTCCTTTTAAATAATGGAGTCGACATACCAACTACAGGGTTTGCAAACTCTCCTTTAGACACCAACGACTTAATTAAAATGGTTGGTGGGCCACCATTGATAGTAAAACTATTAGAAGGTACCCAAGGTAAAGGAGTTGTATTAGCCGAAACCAAAAAAGCCGCAGAAAGCGTAATCAATGCTTTTAAAAGTTTGAACGCAAATATCCTAGTACAAGAGTTTATAAAAGAAGCAAACGGCAAAGATATCCGTTGTTTTGTCATTGATGGCAAAGTAGTAGCTGCAATTCAACGTGAAGCTTTACCGGGTGAATTTAGAGCCAACATACATTTAGGTGGTACAGCCTCGGTGGTAAAAATTACGAGTGAAGAAAAAAAGATTGCTATCAAAGCAGCCAAAGCTATGGATTTAAAAGTTGCAGGTGTAGATATAATTCGCTCTTCAAAAGGCCCCCTTTTACTTGAAGTCAACTCTTCTCCTGGATTAGAAGGAATTGAAGGAGCAACCAATAAAGATATCGCTGGTGAAATGATAAAAGCAATTGAAAAACATTTTAAGTTGTAAAAAAACAAACAATCATTTTTAATTTCACGCAGTGTCCAATTTCATTACCTTTTATTCATAAACACCTCATTTACAGGAAGAAAAAATATTTCAATTTAAGCATTTTCTTATTTTTTTATTAAAATGTACGATGCATAAAATGCAGTGAAAAAATATTAAAAATTAAAAAATACAAATAAAAATTAGTGTTTTTTGTTTTTAAAGAAAAATATCATTCAAATCTGAAAACATTTGACACATATGATATATCTCATGTTTTATACTATTTTTAATTAGTAAATTTGCATCACTACTTTCAATTCAACCAACTGAATAAAAGTAAATTACAAACTAAGAAAAAATAATAACATGGAAACTTTAACAAGCCCAAAAAAATTCAAAGAAGGGAATTGGAATTCCTCTGTCGATGTTTATGATTTTGTTGTAAAAAACATTACGCCTTATGAAGGCAATGCTGATTTTTTATCAGGTCCTTCCGCTAAAACCACAAGATTATGGGAAGCTTGTAAAAAACAATTACTTATAGAAAGACAAAACAACGGGTGTTTAGCCGTTGATACTGATACCATATCAACAATTACCGCATTTGGTCCAGGTTACATTGACAAAGAAAACGAAGTAATTGTTGGTTTACAAACTGATGTTTTACTTAAAAGAGCAATGAAACCTTTTGGCGGTATCAAATTAGTTGAATCAGCAGTTAAAGAAAAAGGATTACAAGTTTCTGATCGTGTCATTGACATCTTCAATTATGCAAAAAATCACAATCAAGCTGTTTTTGACGCTTATGATAGTGAAATCAAAATGTATCGTTCAAAACACGTATTGACGGGGTTGCCAGATAATTATGCTCGTGGAAGAATTATCGGAGATTTTAGAAGATTACCACTTTATGGAGCGGATGCCTTAATTGCTGCAAAAAAAGCTGATTTTAATGCTATCACTGGCGACATGACCGAACACAAAGTTCGTCTAAGAGAAGAGATTACTAGTCAAGTGAATGCTTTACAAGACATGAAAACTATGGCTCTTACGTACGGTGTGGATGTTTCAAAACCTGCAACAAACGCCTACGAAGCAGTTCAATTTACTTATTTAGCCTATTTAAGTGCTGTAAAAGAACAAGATGGAGCTGCAATGTCTCTTGGAAACATTTCATCATTCTTAGATATCTACATCACTAGAGATTTAGAAGAAGGCATTATTACTGAAGAAGAAGCTCAAGAATATATCGATCAATTCGTAATGAAATTACGTATTGTTCGTCACTTACGTCCAGGGTCATACGATGAAATTTTCGGTGGTGACCCAACTTGGGTAACTGAAGCAATCGGAGGTCAATTTCATGACGGAAGAACAAAAGTTACCAAAACGTCTTTCCGTTTCTTACAAACTTTATATAACCTAGGGCCATCACCTGAGCCAAACTTAACCATTTTATGGTCGCAAGAATTGCCTCAAGGATTTAAAGATTTTTGTGCTCAAGTTTCAATTGACACTTCATCTCTTCAATATGAAAATGATGATTTGATGAAAGAAAATAGAGGTTCTGACGATTATGGTATTGCATGTTGCGTTTCTTATCAAAAAATTGGAAAATCAATCCAACATTTTGGAGCACGTGCCAACTTACCAAAAGCTTTATTACTTTCATTAAATGGAGGTCGCGAAGAACACCATGGTGCGTTAGTTGTCAATAACATTCCTGAAATGAAAGATGAAGTGTTAGATTACGACACTGTAATGGCTTCATTCAAAAAGACATTGGCAGAAGTAGCTCGAGTTTATGCTAAATCTATGTTTATCATTCACTATATGCATGATAAATATTACTACGAAAGAGCTCAAATGGCTTTAATTGACAGTGACCCACAAATTGATATTGCTTACGGTGCTGCTGGTATTTCAATCATTGCGGATTCATTATCTGCAATCAAATATGCAAAAGTTAAACCTATTAGAAACGAACAAGGGTTAACTGTTGATTTTGAAATCGAAGGTGACTTCCCTAAATTTGGAAATGATGACAATCGCGTAGATGATATTGCAATCGAAATCACAAATATCTTTGTAGAAGAATTGAGAAAATACAAAGCTTATAAAAACGCAACACCAACTCTTTCACTACTTACCATTACTTCTAACGTAATGTACGGTACAAACACTGGTGCAACTCCAGACGGAAGAAAAGCAGGTGAATCTTTTGCTCCTGGTGCCAATCCAATGCACGGAAGAGATGTAAATGGTGCTATTGCTTCTTTGAACTCAGTTAGTAAATTGAAATACGAAGATGCACAAGACGGAATCTCTTACACATTCTCTATGATTCCTAAGTCATTAGGTACTTCAAAAGAAGATCAAGTATTGAATTTAAAAACAACTCTTGATGCATACTTTGGAAGAGGAGCTCATCACTTGAATGTAAATGTATTGAACAGAGAAACACTTATGGATGCCTATGAGAATCCTGAAAATTATCCTCAATTAACCATTCGCGTTTCTGGATATGCTGTAAACTTTGTTCGTTTATCAAAAGCTCACCAATTAGAGGTTATCAGTAGAACATTCCACGAAAGAATGTAATACATTATAATTTATTACCTTTGAACCTGTTTAGTTTAAGTTACTAAACAGGTTTTTTTAATAAAAATTCCCCAAATATGTATTATCCAAAACAAACACCATCTAACAACGATTCCAATCCATCAGAAGAAGGACTACTTCGTATACATTCCTTAGAAACATTTGGTACGCATGATGGCCCTGGAATTCGCATGGTTGTTTTTGCACAAGGTTGTCAATTTCGGTGTTTATACTGTCAAAATCCTGACACACTAGACATACATGGTGGTACTTTAGTTCCCATATCTGAATTAGTAGAAAAAGCCGTCAATCAAAAACTATTTTTTGCCAAAAAAGGCGGTGTAACCGTATCAGGAGGAGAACCTTTATTACAAAGAAAAAAACTGATTACTTTCTTCGATCAATTGCATGAACAAGGCATTAACACCTGTTTAGACACCAATGGACGAGTGTTAGACGATGATACCAAAGAATTGTTAGAAAAAACAGACTTATTGATACTTGACGTCAAACATATCAACAATGACTGGCACAAAAAACTAACCGGACTAAAAAACAAAACCACCTTAAAAGTAGCAAAATACCGAGAAAGTACTGGCAAAAGAATGTGGTTACGCTATGTTTTGGTTCCAGGTTGGACTGATCAAGAAGAATATTTACATGAATGGGGACAACGCTTTACCAATTATAAAACAGTTGATAAAGTTGAAATTATTCCTTTTCATCAAATGGGAAAACATAAATGGGATTTATTAAACTTCGAATACCCTTTTGCTGATTTAGAATCTCCATCCTCAGAAATTATTGAAAAAGCAGAACGTATTTTCAAACAATACTTTAACAAAGTGGTTGTAAAATAACCCTCATTAGCAGGTTTGCAAGCATAAATCACTTCAATTAACTATTATAGAAGCTAATGACTATAATACGAATTCAAATATTAAAAAATGCTCAAAAACAGATATTTAATGGTAGTTGCAGGTATGATAATGCAACTATCTATTGGCTCCATTTATGCCTACAGTAAATGGATAGCCCCTCTAACTACTCAATTACAATGGGAAGCCAAAGATACCAAAACAGCTTTTAGTTTAGCCATATGTTTTTTAGGCCTAACCGCTGCCTTTATGGGTAAATTTACTCAAAAAATAGGTCCAAAAAAAGGCGGAACTATTGCCGCAATTTTCCTTACTTTAGGACTTTTAGGCAGCAGTATTGCAGTACAATTTGACTCCATTACACTGTTTTATCTTACATTCGGAATTTTACAAGGAATTGGACTTGGATTTGGTTATGTAGTACCCGTATATACAGTAGTCAAATGGTTTCCAGACAAACCAGGTTTGGCCTCAGGTATCATCATAATGTCTTTTGCTTTAGGCTCATTATTAGCTTCTTTTCTTATTGGTCCGCTCTACGAGTCTATTGGACTTTCGAATACTTTTTTATTCTTAGGAGCTCTTTACGGCCTTTGTATGTTAGCCAGTGCACTGTATCTTGACAACCCTCCAGCCGAAAAAACATCAAACAATCCTAGTGCCGCTTTAACCTCAGGAGAAATCATAAAAGATTCTCGTTTTATTGCCCTTTGGTTAATGTTATTCCTAAATGTTTGTGGTGGAATAGCCATCATTTCGAAAGCAGCAATTTTAGGAGAAGAAGTTGGAATGGATGCAGCTCAAGCAACCTTATTTGTCGCAATTATCGGGCTTTTTAATGGTTTAGGCCGATTGTTTTGGTCCAGTATTTCGGATAAAATTGGCTGTTGGTCTACGTTCATGATCTTTTTAGCCATCAACATGATTGGTTTTGCCCTAATTCCTATCATAGCCACCAACCCAACAACCTTCCAAATTATAACTTATATAATCATAGCAGGATATGGTGCAGGTTTTTCAACAATGCCATCGTTTGTAAAATCAATCTATGGAGCCGATAATTATGGACCCGTTTTCGGATATATATTAACCGCATGGTCTGCCGCTGCTTTTGCCGGTCCAATCCTATTAGGATTAACGAAATCGGTTAGTATTTTTTACCTATTTGCATTCCTACTATCACTTTCGTTGCTAGTTGGATTCTGGCTAAAAAACAAAATACCTACAGTCAAAGCATAAAACAAAAAAAGCTCAATCTAATTTAAAGATTGAGCTTTTTTTTAGGCAAATCTACTCCATTGGATTTACCATCTTTTAAAAGGATATTGGCTTAAATACCCATTATAATACCTTTCATCATTGGTCACTTCAGCTGCTAACCATTCAGGTTTATCAAAGCTTTCTGTTTCAGATGATAATTCTATTTCTGCCAAAATCAATCCTTCATTTTCACCATGAAATATATCCACTTCATAGATGTGATCACCAAAAGGTATTTCATAACGCGTTTTATCAATTGTTCCTGATTCACACAGCAAAAAAAGTTGCTCTGCATCTTGTAATGGAATTTCCTTTTCCCACTCAAACCTAGACATTCCTGTAGCATTCCCTCGTCCTTTAATCGTTAAATAGCCTTTATCGCTTTTAATTCTAACTCTTACGGTTCGATCTGGATGTTTAGACAAATACCCTTGCTTAATGCTATAATGTGAGGTAGCTTGATGCAAAAATTCAGTTGAATGCACTAAAAATTTTCTTTCTATTTCAACCATTTCAAAGTATATTAAACTAATCTATTAATATCAAAATCCCATTTTTTTTCTATGCAATACCACAATTGCCCATTTTTCACTTCCAATGGACATTCAAAATTATTGGTATAAAGTGCTCCAGTACCTAAGCCTTGTGGCATTGACGAATGCAGCAAATAAGTCCATTGTGCAATAGCATTTAAACCAATGTTGCTTTCTAAGGCCGAAGTAATCCACCAACCTATATTGTGTTTATTGGCCAACGAAATCCATTCTTGAGTCCCTCTAAAACCACCTATAAAACTCGGCTTTAAAATGATGTATTGGGGTTTAATTTTCCTTAACAATTCTTCTTTTTGTTCAAATGAAAAAACACCTATTAATTCTTCGTCTAAGGCTATAGGAAAAGGAGTCTTACTACACAACTCTGCCATACTGTCAGTGTTGTTTTTTGCAATAGGCTGCTCTATGCTATGCAACTTAAAACCAGACAGTTGTGTTAATTTATCTAAAGCATCATTTTTACTAAAAGCTCCATTAGCATCAACCCGAATTTCCATTTGATCTTCAGTAAAAAACGAGCGAATATACCCTAATAATTCTAATTCTTTTTGAAAATCAATCGCTCCAATTTTAAGTTTTATACAACTAAAACCTTGCCCTATTTTTTCTTCAATTTGGGCTTTCATAAATGATGCCTCTCCCATCCAAACCAATCCATTGATTACAATAGATTGCAACCCTTTTGTAAAATCAGATGGAAACAAAACAAACGGATTTGCACTTTGCAAAGAACGAAATGCCATTTCCACACCAAATTGAATAGAAGGAAATTCTAATAGGGACTCCCACAGTATAGTTTCTCCCAAATGAATATTGTCACAAACCCACTGCAATTGATTTTCATAATCAGGACGATCATCAGCACTTAAACCTCTCAATAAACCACACTCTCCTATTCCAAATTTTCCATTATCTTCCAAAATCAAGAACCAAGTTTCCTTACTTGTCATCACTCCTCTAGAAGTTCCTGAAGGACGTTTAAATTGAAGATGATATTGAGAATATGTTGCTTTCATTAGTAGATAAATTAATAATACAAACGCAATACTTTTTCAAAATTATCATTGCTTATACCCTGCTTTTGAAATGCTTCAAAATCTAATTTCGTTTTTTCAACCCAACTCAAACTATCGGTTACATTTTGATTTTGATACTTTTTATAAATAGGCTTAGCTAATTTGAAATCATCATTCAACAAATACGCATGAGCCAAATACAATTTGATTAACAATTCTGTATTTTCTTTTTGTTCTCCTTCTTGTAAATATTTAATTGCTTTTCCATACTGTTTGGTCATCAAAAAACTATATCCTAAGGCAACATAATCTTGAACTGAAGCTTTCCCATCATTTACTATAGTTAGCCATTTAGAAATAGCCTCTCCATGTTTTCCTAGTCTTGCAAATTGATTGGCTTGATTTCGAATTTCAGCGTATGTAGAAGCAGACACTGATGTTTCTCCAAAACATTGGTTCCCAAAATCTTTAAAAACTTTATTACGTTCTTCCGTTAATAATTTTTGAAATTCTGAATATGTAAATTGACCTTGGATTTTGTTTGAAACACAAACACAAAAATCATCCGAATTGGTCATTTTTTGGGCTCTAGTCGAAGTTTTGCATTGTTCAATTATACTTTTTCTATTATTTACACTCCACCCTCTACTTAATTTATAATCCACCCACGGCACTATTTCAAGTACTATTTTTTGTTTCATAATCCAATTTTTACTCTCAAATCCGAACCAAATCGTATTGGATTGCAAACAACTGGACTGATCCACCATTAATCGTTTTACATCCTTGTTTAT
This sequence comes from Flavobacterium riviphilum, assembly GCF_055231795.1. Classification (NCBI taxonomy): domain Bacteria; kingdom Pseudomonadati; phylum Bacteroidota; class Flavobacteriia; order Flavobacteriales; family Flavobacteriaceae; genus Flavobacterium; species Flavobacterium riviphilum. The sequence continues at coordinate 325,818 of NZ_JBUYSY010000002.1, read as the reverse complement.
GGGGGTATTTTGAACCCAACAAGCTTTTGTAGTTTCCCCTGTTTTTTGATAGTTTATAGCAGCATTATTCGAAGAAAACAAAGCATATTGACATTTATCCTCACCGGTAATATGCGACAATAGAAATACCGCACCTGCTGAGCCTTGACTTATACCTGTTGGATCAGGAATTGCTTTTAAAAGAGAAACCAAACTGCTTGACAATTGTTGATTTTCGTTCAAAAGCGTAATTCTATATACAATCTCTGTGGTTCCCACAGGAAGATCTTCCGATTTAATAATGATTCGGTCTCTTGCCGGTACAAGAATTTCCTTGGTAGTAGCTCTTTCTTTATCCCAATAACCAGTTTTTTGGGCAAAAAGAGATGAAAAACAAAAACTTGAAAGAATCAGCAAACAAAATATTCTCGTAAACATAAGCGAACTAATAGGTAAAAATAGATACAATTACAACACCTACCCATATAGAGCAAACATCATTTGTACCACTTGTGGTTTTTAAGTAGAAATGAAAAATAAGATAAGTATAAAACTTGTTCTTTTGGATAGCTAAGAATTACAATTCTAACGATTCTCCAATAGAGAGCAGCATGAGATCTTTGCCTTTGTCAAAGAATTTTTTGATTGCTTCTTCGTGATTGATATTAATATACCCAAAAGTATCATAATGAATACCCAAAACTTTATCGCAAGCCACAAAATCAGCAGCGATTATAGCATCATCAACATCCATTGTAAAATTATCTCCGATTGGAAAAACAGCTAAATCTAAACGGGTTCTCATAGGAATTAACTTCATATCCATGGTTAAAGCCGTATCACCAGAAATATAGATATTCTTATGTTCTCCCTCAATTACAAACCCACCGGGATTTCCGCCATAAGTTCCGTCTGGAAATGAACTGGAATGAACAGCACTTACATATTTTACTCGCCCAAAATCAAAGTTCCAATGCCCTCCATGATTCATAGGATGGGTTTGAAATCCTTTGTTACTATAGTAGCCAGCAATTTCAGCATTTGAAACTATAACCGAGTTGTTATTTTTTGCAATAATTTCTACATCTAAAACATGATCGCCATGAGCATGAGTTACTAGAATATAATCCGCTTTCAACGTATTAACATCTATATGCGAGGCTTGAGGATTTGCCGAAATATATGGATCTACAACTATATGCTTTCCACTAACTTCAATACCTAAAGAGGCATGACCATAAAAAGTAATTTTCATTTTCTTATTAATTAAAATTCAACAAATTCTACTCTATTTCAAAAAATCTATCTTCCTCCTAAAAAGGCATTCACAACAATATCAGAAAAGAAATAAATCATACATAAGGAAAAAAGTACTGCTAGAAAAAAAGTACTTAATGCAACTTTTTTCAACTCTGGGTCTAAATCCTTTGGATTTTCGTTTTGATGCACTTTTTTCAAATGAATTAACAAAGGCACATAGGTAATTAAAAACAAATACTGATCAAGCTTAAATTCATTAATAAGACCAAAAACAACAAAAGTTAGCATTGCTGTTACAATTAAAAAAGCATGATACTGTTTAGCTTTTTTCCCTCCTAATTTTACAACAAGCGTATTTTTATTTGCCTTTCTATCCGAAGCCTCGTCACGCATATTGTTTAGATTTAAAACAGCCACACTCAACAATCCTATTCCTATAGCAGGCAAAAACAAATCCCAATTCAATTGTTTTGAATACAGAAAATTCACACCCAATGTACTTACTAATCCAAAAAACACAAATACAAATACATCACCATAACCGTGATATCCATAGGCATTTTTGCCAACAGTGTATTTAATAGCCGATGCTATGGCTAGTATACCGAGTAATAAATAAAAAATGGAAAATAAAAAATTAGTATCTCCAAAGGCTATATAAATTAACACAATTGCAGAAAACAAGGTAAGTAATGCTGTTATAAAAATGGCCTGCTTCATAGCACTTGCTGAGATTGCTCCGCTTTGAATAGCTCTTTGTGGACCTACTCGATCAGCATTATCGGTCCCTTTTACTCCATCACCATAATCATTAGCAAAATTAGATAAGACTTGTAATCCTAAAGTAGTCAACAAGGCAAAACCTAAAATTGACCAATTAAACCCTTCAGTTGGTGTTAAGATATCTTCCGACGGATATATAAATGCATACATACTCCCCACAATTATCCCAGAGATTGATAAAGGCAAAGTACGTAATCGTGCGGCTTGAATCCAGTGTTTCATTTTAAAATTGGAAGTTAGAAGTTAGAGATTAGAAGTTAGAGATTAGAAGTTAGAAGTTAGAAATTAGAAGTTAGAAGCTAGAGATTAGAAGTTAAAAGCTTGACATAATTTTACTATCTACTATGTTTATACTTCCCTCTTTCTTCTAATCTCTAATTTCCAACTTCTACCCTTATATTATGGCAACCATTTCTTTTCGAAGTTTGGCTTACGTTTTTCCAAAAAAGCATTTCTTCCTTCTTTAGCTTCTTCTGTCATATAGGCCAAACGAGTTGCTTCACCTGCAAATACTTGTTGTCCCACCATTCCATCGTCTGTTAGGTTCATGGCGAATTTCAACATCTTTATAGAAGTAGGCGATTTCGCTAATATTTCTTGAGCCCATTCATATGCAGTAGCTTCTAATTCTTCATGAGGAACTACAGCATTGACCATACCCATTTCAAAAGCTTCTTGTGCCGAATAATTACGCCCTAAAAAGAAAATTTCACGTGCTTTTTTCTGTCCCACCATTTTGGCTAAATACGCAGAACCATAACCCGCATCAAAGCTAGTTACATCGGCATCTGTTTGCTTAAAAATAGCATGTTCTTTACTGGCAAGCGTCATATCGCACACCACATGCAAACTGTGTCCGCCACCAACAGCCCAACCAGGCACCACAGCAATAACCACTTTTGGCATAAAACGAATCAAACGTTGTACATCCAAAATATTCAAACGATGGTATCCATCCTCACCTACATATCCTTGATGTCCTCTAGCTTTTTGATCTCCACCCGAACAAAATGACCACACACCGTCCTTGGTACTTGGCCCCTCTGCAGACAATAACACAACCCCTATTGAGGTATCCTCTTGCGCATCATGAAAAGCTTGCAACAATTCCGAGGTCGTTTTGGGTCGAAATGCATTACGTACATTAGGTCTGTTAAATGCAATTCTTGCTACCCCATTGCATTTTTTATAAGTAATATCTTCAAATTCTTTTACAGTTATCCATTCCATTTGGTCAATTTTTTTGTTATAATGTGTAAAAATAAATCATTTTAAGCTTTTAAACCAAAAAGGTTTGTTAATCCTAATCAGGCCAACAAACTACAATTGTTAAAGTTCTCTATCTTTTGATTACTTTAACATCTGTCGATTTATTTTTTTAGTAATTTTAATCATTGCTAATCAGCGTTGTATGCGTTTTTTGAGTTAAAAGATTAGCAAGGATTGTTCACTGAATTACTAACTTAAAAAATGAAAACATTTGGATTTTTTAAAAAAAACTCTCGCTCATTTTTTTATTGTAAAACAAGTGAAAAATACTACAAAAAACAATGAGCAACTGAATATAACGGTTGTCCAAGATACAAGAATAAAATAGTAGCACCTTAGGGTAACGTTAGAGCAATAATCAAATAAAACCTAAAAGCAATAAATGTTACCATTTGCATTATTCTCTACACATGTATACACAACCAATGGTTTTATTGCGAGGTTAATTCTAAATTCTCAAACAAGCGTTAATTTCAGCAAATTAATAATTCGATAGGTATTTACACTTAAGTTAATCTATTGTAAGCAGTTTTAAATGTTTAGGTAACTGCTGTTTTACAAGTGATACAACTACCTAGAGAATATTTTTGAAGCACATCGCTTCAAAAAGGAAAAAGGCTAACCGAATTTTCGATTAGCCTTTTTTGTTACGATATCAAATAAATACCGTCTTCTTTTATTTCAATCTGTTTCTCTTTATAAAGAGCACCTATGGCCTTTTTGAATGTCTTTTTACTCATTTTTAAAACCGTCTTGATGTCTTCTGGATGTGAATTATCGTTTAACCGAATAAACCCTCTATTGGCTCTTAATTCATTCATTATCTTTTCGGCATTAGGCTCTATATTCTGATACCCTTGGATTTGTAATGACACATCTATTTTATGATCTGGGCGAATATTTTTGATATACCCCCTCAATCGATCTCCGGTTCTGATGGCATCATCATAAACTTCATCTTTATACAACAATCCTTTATGGCGTTCGTTGATAATGACATTAATACCAAGTTCAGTAATATGAGAAACAATCAAATCAACTTCATCGCCTTTCGCAACAGTCAACTGATCATTACTCAAAAATTGATTGGTTTTACTAGAAGCTACCAAACGGTTGGTTTTTTCATCTAAATACAAATACACCAAATAACGCTTGCCTTTTTCCATAGGACGAGCTTGCTCTTTAAAGGGAACTAAAATATCTTTTTCCATTCCCCAATCCATAAAAGCACCTACATTGTTAATATAATTCACTCTCAAAAGAGCAAATTCATTCAACAAAATATAGGGTTCTAAAGTTGTTGCAACAGGGCGTTGTTCGTGATCAAGATAGATAAAAACCGTAAGGAGTTCTCCAATTTCGAACACTTTTGGCACATATTTATTTGGTAAAAGTACGTCATGTATTCCTTCAGGATCTCGCTCTGGGTCGCCTAAAAACAGACCCACTTTGGTATCTCTTAATATAGTAAGGGTATTGTATTTTCCTATTTGAATCATTGCTTCATTTATTTTTTCCGCTACAAATGTACGAAGACTTTAATTGATTAGCGAATGATGTTCTATTTATCCACTTTTAGTAGTTTATAGTGGAATTAAATTGTTTACAAAATAACTATCTTTGAAAAGAACCAAAATATTTTTTATGAAAACCAAAACTATACTTACATTTTTAATAGCACTACTTCTCACCCCTTTTTTACACGCACAAACCACAATTTCTGATCAAGAGATTTTAAAAATGATTCAAGAAGTTAAAACTGAAAACTTAGAGAAAATCGTAAAAAAACTGGTTTCCTTTGGCACCCGACATACTTTAAGTGATACTCGAAGTAATACACGTGGAATTGGTGCAGCTCAGCGCTGGGTAAAATCAGAATTTGACCAATATGCCCTTGCGTCCAATGGAAGATTATCATCAAAAATTGACTATTTCACAATTAAAGCCGACGGGAAAAGAATCGCAAAAGATAGCGAATTAGGCAATGTTATGGCTACTCTTAAAGGCACAGACCCCACAGACGATAGAGTTATCATCATCAGTGGTCACTTGGACTCTAGAGCCTCAGATGTAATGGATGCCAAATCCGATGCACCTGGCGCCAATGATGATGGATCAGGGGTTGCTTGCGTCATGGAATTGGCAAGAATCATGAGTCAAAGATCATTTCCATTTACTTTGATATTTGTTGCTGTTGTAGGTGAAGAACAAGGATTGTATGGTGCCAAACATCTAGCCGATCTTGCCAAAGAGGAAAAATGGAATATAATTGCCATGCTCAACAACGATATGATTGGCAATAGCCTTTCTAGTGGCACACAACTCAGAGATAACACCAGAGTACGCGTTTTTAGCGAAACCATTCCCTATACCGAAACTGAAGCCGAAGCAAAAATAAGAAAGGCAACCAATCGTGAAAATGATAGCCCTTCACGTCAATTAGCTAGATACATTAAATCGGTTACCAACCAATATGTTGAGCAATTAGATATTCAATTAGTATACCGAAACGATCGCTTTCTAAGAGGTGGCGACCACACCCCTTTTAGTCAAAATGGATTTACAGCTATTCGTTTTTGCGAAATGAATGAAAATTACGACCACCAACACCAAGATGTTCGAAAAGAAAATAACATTCAATACGGAGATTTACCTGAATTTATGGATTTTGAATATATGCGTAAAGTAACTTGTTCTAATTTGCCCACAATGAGCAATCTAGCCTTGGCTCCAAAAGCCCCTTTGAATGTAGGTACCGAAGTCAAAGAACTCACCAATAGCTCGGTTTTATCTTGGCAAGCTCCCGAAGGCAAACCTGTGCATGGATACACCATCTTAATCCGTGAAACCTCCGCATCGCATTGGCAAAAAGCAATATTTGTAAAAGAAACAAAAGCCGAAATACCCTACTCAAAAGACAATTACTTTTTTGCAGTTCAAGCTACCGACGCCTTAGGTCACTCAAGTTTACCAGTTTTCCCAATTCCTATTCGTTAAAAAACATCTTGAAAGTATGAAAATCAAAAAGAATCAATATTTTTGAAAAAATTAAATTTGAATATTATGAAAAACTCAAAATACGTAAAAGTAATTGCTGTTGTGTTAGTCATCCTTTTTTTGGTAGTAAGTGTGTTCGCATAACATTAGGTAGAAAATAAAAAAGCGCTCAGAGCGCTTTTTTTTGTACCAATAAATTCTAAAAATCAATTATACACACTTTCTTTCTTAAAGTGAACCGTGAGCATATAATACACCACTACTCTATATTTATTCGAATTGGATCTACCATATTGTTCCATAACCTTATCAATAGCCGTATCCAAATCCGGACCATCTGACAAGCCTAGCTTACCAATTAAAAAATTATTTTTAACAGTATCCAATTCAGATTGCTGCGATCCCGCTACTGTGGCCGAATCTGCATTGTAAATAGATGGTCCACACCCAATGGTAACTTTTGTAAGTAAATCCATATCTGGAGTTACCCCACATTTATCCTTTAAGTCGGATGCATACTTTTCAATTAATTCTTCTCTAGTACTCATATCAATATTTTTTTTTTTAAAATTAAGAACTCAAAACATAACTCATTCAAATTTAATAAATTATACGAATAGTTCTTAAAAAAAATCCTTAATTGAGCGCTTTAAAATATTGCAATAACACCTCATTATTTTTTGTAGTTGGTGTAAAAACCTCTAGTACCGAAGGACGATCATTTTGATTGAAAAGCTGTTGAATCCCATCTTCCAAACTTTTTTCATCCTCTGCTGAAAAATAAGTTAGTCCGTACATTTTGCACAAATCTGAAGCATTGAGCTGGTGTGTTGTTTCGAAAAACGTATTAAACACATCATTCTCTTCATGACCTGGTAGAATTCTAAAAATCCCCCCACCTCCATTATTGATAAGAATGATTTTAAAATCGTTTGGAATATAATTGTTCCAAAGCGCATTACTATCATAAAAAAAGCTAATATCGCCAGTTAGTAACACTGAAGGCTTTTTGGAACCAACGGCAGCACCTATAGCAGTTGACGTACTACCATCTATACCACTAGTTCCTCGATTACAATACACCTCAATACTTGGATCTATTGCCACTAATTGGGCATATCGGATAGCTGAACTGTTACTAATTTGCAACTGAATGTTTTTAGGCAAACTTGAGATTACAGCATCAAACACCTTAAAATCACAAAATGGAATTTGGGCTAAATACGCATCATGTTTTTGTTTTCGCCAGTTTTTAACTTGAACCAAACGCGAAGAATAATTACTTACTACCTTTTGAGTTAAAGGATAAAAAGCATCAAAAAAAGTATCGGGTTGCACCTTAAAATGGTGTGTCAACGCTCCAAACGTATCATATGCTCTCAAGGGATCAATATGCCAATGATGTTTTGGTTTATACTTTCGCAAAAAAGCTTTGATTCTTTTAGATACTATCATTCCTCCAAAAGTTACCAAAATATCGGGTTGAAAAAACTTAAAATCATCCTCATCAAAAGGAGTAATTATTGTATCAATATTTGACACAAAACTTGGATGATGAATATTCGAAGTCGTTTCGGTAAAAACCACAATAGAATCGTCGTTTGCAATAACGTTTATTGATTTGGCATTGGCCTCTAATTCACTTACTCCTACTAGGATCATTTTCTTTTGAGAAGCATTCCAAATTGAAGCAAACTGAGACAAATCTCCCAATGGATACTCGACTACACTTGGCTCAATTTGATCAATACAAGCTTCAACGCTCCACTCGGCAACGGTTTCATACAATGGTTCTTCAAAGGGAGCATTGATATGCACCGGACCTTTTTGAATTATTGCAGTGTTGATAGCGGCATTGATTTTTACATCATTTTCAATTGAAACCTCTTCGGTTAAATTGGCATTATACAAGGAATGATTCAAAAACACATTTTCTTGACGTATGGTTTGTCCATCGCCAATATCAATTTTACTTTGAGGACGATCAGCAGAAAGCACAATAAGCGGAATCTGACTGTAAAAAGCTTCAGAAAACGCCGGATAATAATTCAGTAAGGCAGAACCCGAAGTACAGACTACCGCAACCGGTTTTTGGGTTTGTTGCGCTATTCCTAGAGCAAAAAAAGCCGCACATCGCTCATCGGCGATACTGTAACAAGTAAAATCAGGATGATTTACAAATCCTATAGTTAAAGGAGCGTTTCGTGATCCTGGTGATATAACAATTGTATGAATGCCTTTGGCTAAAAAAATTTGAAGAATACTTTGCGCTAAAGGTATTTTGGGATAAACCATTTTAAAGTCGGAAATTAGATATTAAAAGTAAGGAGTATGACAACTCAAACTTGAGGTGCAAAGTTACAAACTTGATACGCTAATTACCGTAAACTGGATAAGATTTTCTATTTTTGAATTGAAATTCCTAACAAATATGAAAATACATATTAGACCTTATCAGGTAAATGACACCGAAAAAATACTTGAAATCATCAATTATAACATACTCAACTCAACCGCATTATACGACTACAACATTAGAAGCTACGAACAACAACTAAGCATTTTAAAGGATAAAATTTCTAAAAATTTCCCTGTAATTGTAGCCGAAGTTGATGATCAAATTATTGGATTTGGAATGTATAGCGAATTTCGTTTTAGAGAAGCGTACAAGTTCACCGTAGAACATTCTGTGTATGTAGCACCAAACGCTCAAGGTAAAGGGGTTGGCCAACTATTACTGACCGAGCTAATCAATTTAGCCAAAAAACAAGGATTACATACCATGATAGCCGTTATTGATTCTGAAAATGAAAACAGTATTTTATTTCACGAAAAAAATGGCTTCAAAACCGTTGGCTTTATAAAAGAATCGGGATTTAAATTTAACAGATGGTTACATTCCGTTTTCATGCAACTCATTTTAGAGTAGAATCTTTAATAAAACAAAAGAACAAATAGTAAGAAACTAATTTGAGTAAGTGTTTCGCAAGAGATAACTTTGCAACCATTAAAAACAAACAAACATGAACATCAAACTGATTGCGATAGGCAAAACCGACAATAAAGCTTTACAATCTCTTATAGAAGACTACACCAAAAGACTGTCCTTCTATATCAAGTTTGATTTGGAAATCATTCCCGATATCAAAAACGCTAAAAACCTCTCAGAAAGTCAACAAAAAGAAAAAGAAGGCGAATTAATCTTAGCTAAAATTACCTCCACAGACCAATTGATACTTTTAGACGAAAATGGTAAAACATTTTCAAGTGTCGGTTTTTCGGCCGAATTACAAAAAAAAATGAACGCTGGTATCAAAACTTTAGTATTCGTCATTGGTGGGCCTTATGGTTTTTCAGACAATGTTTATGCCAAAGCGCAAGGTAAATTATCCTTATCACAAATGACATTTTCGCATCAAATGGTGCGTTTATTTTTCATTGAGCAATTGTACAGAGGATTTACCATTCTTCGCAACGAGCCATACCACCATCAATAGTTAAGAGAAAAACGCTATAAAAAGAAGTATTTCCTTTAATAAACATACTCGTCAAGTACTATATATGACTGTTTCATTTCTGTCTTTTTGATAGTTGCTAAAAAAACTTTGTTTTGCAAATACTCTCCAAAAGACAAATCTTTAGAAAAACAGTACTGGTATTCCAGATTTTTTGAAAAAACATATTGCTTCATATAATCCGCAAAAACCTCTCTTTTGATACGTACCCCTCCTATCCATATGACATTTGTTTTATCAAAAAACACACTTATACCTTTTTTAGGTTTAGAGAGGCTATAGTTAACTTTCGTAAATGGCAAAAAAGCTAAACTTTTACGCAAACTATCAGCATACGAAAAATAACTCTGTGCCGTTTCACTTTTATGCATGCTCCCTTCCTTTTTAGCTTTCATTTTTATCAAATGAGGCACTACTAATCGTAAAGGCAATCGCTTATCGATATTAAAAACCCAATGTGTTGAACTGATAGTATTATTACGGTTTAAGTCCGCAATTGTATCTTTTCCTACTTTTTCATAAAAGATATAAATGGTAGAATATTCACCAATTTGCGTAACCAAAGAAGCATTGGATTTTGGCAATTCTACTTCTCTTTTTTCGACACAAGAAGCTACCAAGCCAGCCAAAACAATAGCCAAAGAATAGCTGAAAATTATTTTTCTGTTACTTTTTTCCATAGTTGTATTGTTTCTACCGCTTCCTTGACATCATGAACTCTGAGGATCGTTGCCCCTTTTTGCAATGCAATAGTATTCAAAACCGTAGTTCCGTTTAATGCTTCATCTGCCGTAATTTGAAGTGTTTTATAAACCATTGATTTTCTGGAAACTCCAGCCAAAATTGGCAATTCCATCATTTTAAAAACATCCAAATGGTTTAGAATCTCAAAATTTTGATCCAAAGTTTTTGCAAATCCAAAACCGGGATCGATGATTAAATCCGAAATACCCAAACTTCGAGCTGCCGCTACTCTTTCCGAAAAATAAAACATCATCTCTTTGATGACATCATCATAATGAGTTTGAGAGGTCATAGTTTGAGGCGTCCCTTTCATGTGCATCATGATGTAAGGCACTTTGTAATTGGCTATTATCTTCAACATCAACGGATCTAAAAGCCCAGCACTGATATCATTAACCATAGCTGCACCTTGATCCAAGCACAATTGAGCTACATCGCTTCTAAAAGTATCAATACTCAAAATGGCTTCTGGAAAATGTTCCATAATGGAAGCAACAACTGGTACCGTTCTTGCTTTTTCTTCTTGAGCAGTGACTTCTTTGGCATTGGGTTTACTGGAATATCCCCCTACATCGATAATTGTGGCGCCATCAAGCAACATTTGCTCCACTTTTTTTAAAATAGAGTTCATATCTGCCAAACGACCACCATCATAGAATGAGTCAGGTGTCACATTCAAAATCCCCATAACTTTGGGCGTGGACACATCCAACAATTGTCCGTTGCAGTTTATTGTCATAGTTTTGGTGTTTCAATTACAAACATAGCGATTCATTTCAAAAAATAACTTATTTTTGGAGCAATCAGAATACAAATATACACCAATAATGAAGAACACTTCGCAAGAATACGATGCCATAATTGCCATTTGCCGAAAGTTATTTGTCAATAAAATGAAAGATTACGGAAGTGCATGGCGCATTTTAAGATTACCCTCTCTTACTGATCAAATCTTTATCAAAGCCCAACGCATCAGAAGCCTACAAGAAAATACCATTCGTAAAGTTGATGAAGACGAATCGGGAGAATTCATTGGAATCATAAACTATTCCATAATGGCATTGATTCAACTAGAATTAGGCGTGGTAGATCAACCTGACTTGGATGTAGAAAGTGCGACACACTGGTACGATACCAAAATTGCACTGACCAAATCTTTAATGGAAGCAAAAAACCATGACTATGGAGAGGCTTGGCGTGACATGCGAGTGAGTTCTTTAACCGATTTGATATTACAGAAATTACTTCGTGTAAAGCAAATTGAAGACAATCAAGGAAAAACTATCGTATCTGAAGGTATCGATGCCAATTATCAAGATATGATAAATTATGCTGTTTTCGCATTGATATTGATGAATTTTCATTTAGATAACCAATAACCCCAATCGCAACTTTTTAAACCATGAAAAAAATTCTCACTCATTTTTCCCGACTTTTTGTAGGGATTTTATTCATTATATCGGGACTCATTAAACTTAACGATCCTCTTGGTTTCTCCTACAAACTCGTAGAATATTTTAGTGAACCCGTTTTTAATTTACCTTTTCTAAACCCTACAGCATTACCTTTAGCTTTGTTTCTCGTAATAGTAGAAGTGCTATTAGGGGTGTTTTTATTGATAGGATATAAAAACAAATTTACCGTATGGAGTTTATTATTACTAACCGTTTTATTCTCGTTTCTTACCTTCTATTCCGCTTACTTTGATGTAGTAAAAGATTGTGGTTGTTTTGGTGACGCCCTAAAATTGACGCCTTGGGGTACATTTACTAAAGACATTGTTTTATTGGTTTTCATCTTGATTTTATATTTCAACCTAGATTTGATTCAACCACTATTTAACAATACAATTCAAATTAGTATCGCAAGTATCACATTTATATTGTGCTGCTTCATGGGGTATTGGGTTTTAAACCATCTACCATTAGTCGATTTTAGACCCTATAAAGTGGGAAATAATATAATTGAAGGAATGCAAATTCCAGAAAACGCTCCAAAAAGTGAGGTTGAAATGGTATTTATATACAATGTAAATGGTGTCAAAAAAGAATTTAGAGAAAAGGATTTAATGTCGCTTCCAGAAGGCGCTCAATTTGTAGACCGAATCGACAAAGTCATTAAAGAAGGGTATGTTCCTCCAATTCATGACTTCACAATGGAAAAAGACGGAGTGGATTATAAAGAACGTTATTTGAGACATCAGAGACTAATGATAATTGTTGCCTATGACCTGACCCTTGCTGATCCTGAAGGGATGCAAAAAATGGAAAAACTAAATCAAAAAGCAACTGCTCTTGGTTATAAAGTCATAGGTATGACGGGCTCTACACCAGAACAAATGGAAATAGCCAAGAAAAAATACGGACTAACCTTCGATTTTTATTATTGTGATGCTATCGCTTTAAAAACGATCGAGAGAGCCAATCCAAGTGTGGTTTTAGTATCAAAAGCTGTTGTAGTTCAAAAAGTACACCATAATGATATTGACAAGTTACAATTAGCCAATACACTCTATGCTTTCTAAAACAAAAAAGCGTTCTAAAATTAGAACGCTTTTTTGTTGTATTTAATTTGAGCTTTATGTAAGATGTACTCAACAAACCAAAAGAATTAAACCAACACCAAAAAGCAATACGATAACGATATTGTTGATTTTTTTAACAAAAAAACAACTAAACTATCAAATTCAACTCGTTATAGATGGAATAGATTACTTAAATTTGTAGAAAATGTATTGATTCACTTTAATGAGGAATTATTGCAAACCAATTAACCAACCTTATAACTAAACTTAAAAAAATAAATACAATTTATTTTAATACGCTTAATTTAACTTTCAAACCAATGAAACAAACTATTGCTCTTTTATTCGCTATTTTAAGTATATCATGCACTCAAGCACAAAAATCAAACTTTTCTGAAGTAGCACTTAATGAAAAATTATTAGGATATACAAATCAACAAGTTTCATTTAAAGACATTGTAAAAAAACACAAAGGCAAAACTACTGTAATAGAAGTTTGGGCTTCGTGGTGTGGTGACTGTGTAAAAGCAATGCCAAAATTAAAAGAGCTTCAAGCGAATCATCCAGAAGTAAATTATGTATTCATTTCTATGGATAAAACGGCAGATAAATGGAAAGCGGGAATCGAAAAACACGACATTAAAGGAGATCACTACATGGCCAATGATCAAATGAAGGGCGTATTTGCCAAAGCCATAGATTTAGATTGGATTCCACGTTACATTATTTTAGACAAAAAAGGCAAAATTGTAAAATACCGAGCAGTAGAAACAGACTTTGAAGAAATTGATGCGGTATTAAAAAAATTAAATAATTAATCATCGTTATACACTTAAAATTCAAATAAAATGAGAAAGAAGATTGTAGCAGGAAACTGGAAAATGCATAAAAATGCCACTCAAACTCAAGAGTTATTAACTGATTTACTAGCTAAAATACCAGCACAAACTAACGCACAAGTAATTGTAGCTCCTACTTTTGTAAACTTGGCTGCAGCAGTTGCCAAACTTGAAGGTTCTGCAGTTGAAGTAGCTGCTCAAAACTTGCATCAAGCAGAAAGTGGCGCTTTTACTGGAGAGATTTCAGCCGACATGATCAAAAGTGTTGGGGTGAACCATGTAATTTTAGGTCACTCTGAAAGAAGATCTATTTTTCACGAAAGCGATGCATTAATTGCGAGCAAAGTTGATACTGCTTTAGAGCACGATATGACAGTTATTTTCTGTTTTGGAGAAGAACTAAAAGACCGTCAATCAGGTAACCATTTTAATGTAGTGGAAAACCAATTAAAAGATGGATTGTTCCATATCAATGCTGGCGATTGGGAAAAAGTTGTTTTAGCTTACGAACCAGTTTGGGCTATTGGTACGGGTGAAACTGCTTCTCCAGAACAAGCACAAGAAATGCACGAGTTTATTAGAGAAACTGTTCGTAAAGCTTTTGGTAGTACAATTGCTGAAGAATTAACTATTCTTTACGGAGGTAGCGTTAAACCAGACAATGCAAAAGAAATCTTCTCTAAACCAGATGTTGATGGTGGATTAATTGGTGGAGCCGCTTTAAACGCCAATGATTTTGTAGCTATTATCACTGCAATCTAATTTTTAGATAAAAAACTATTCTAAGCAATAATAACGCTTTATAAATAAAAAGGCTGCCCGAGTATAAACTTTTGGGCAGCCTTTTTCATATTTACACTTTATTACAATTTTAGTCTACTTTGACAACAGGTGTTCTAGGCCCAATACCATTATTATTAAAAGCCTCTATCTGAAAATAATAAGCATCAGTACGATCCAAAGCTTTTAAATAATATTCATTTTTGCCATATACCATCACCGAACCGTACAATTTATCGGGAGATTTTCCAAAATATATCACATATCCATCAGCAAGATCATTTTGTTCCCATTTGAACCATACGTTGCGACGCTCACCCTTAACTTTTGGTCCTGAGCGCAGCGGAACAAACTTTTGCACCATTCCTGGGGCTTTCCCACTTGCCTTTCCAAAGGCTCTAAAGCCGCTGATAGCAAATTTGCCATCAGGCATCGCAATATTCTCTAGTTTCAAATAACGTCCTTTGATTGGTTTTTGAAATTCAATGTATTCATGAGGTACATCTTTGGTACTCTTGCTTTTATCAGCAACCACTTTCCAGTTTTTTTGATCATCAGAAACGGAAAGCACGTATTTGTGACCAGTTGTAGTGGCTGGCTTACCCATCAGGGTTACATCTTGATCTGCAAAATTGATTTGCAAAGCATTAATAGTACTAATTTCGCCTAAATCGGAAATCAGCCATTCTCCTTTACCTCCAGTTTTTGCAGACCAATACGTTTTGATATCCTCATCTACTGCATAATTGGGCTGAAATCCTCCCAAGGTAGAGGAAACCATTACAGGCTTATTGTAATTCAACAACATCCATCCGGCAAAACTGCCTTTCCAATGGTCTTTTTGTTGTGCGGGTAAAAAAGTTGGATAATCCCCATATGCTGTATTGGAATATAAAATACCATCTTTATCAAAACCAGAGGGCCATATCCCTAATCGACGCTCAAAATTATTTTTAGTGCTGATTACAATAGTGGACACATGCCAATAGGCCTCATTGGCATCTTGAAAAGTAGCCCCATGCCCTGCTCCTCTTGCAAAGCCACCAGGCTTGTAGGAAAAAGGATTGTGCGATTGGTATTCAAAAGGCCCTAACGGATTTTTGCTAGTGTAAACCCCATCACCATAGGTGCTAAACTCTGTTCCTGGACCACCATATTGTAAATAATAAGTATCCTTGTACTTCGTCATAAATGCCCCTTCCATAAAGGGCTGCATAAAAGTATTGTCATTATACTCCCCAAAACGTTCCCATCCATGTTCATCATCATTCAAAGCAATAAGCGGTATTACTTCTCCCTCTGGTTGGAATGTTTTCCTATTTAATTTGACTCCATACAACGGATAGACATTACTAGATCCATAGTATTCATAAACTTCATCTTTCTCTTTATCCCAAAAAATTTGAGGATCCCAAGCTCCCGCTTCCGACTTATGAACGAGTTCTTTCCAATCATCTTTGGTTGGGTTTTTACTCATCCAAATTGGGAACTCTTTACCATGCGTAGATCCTACAACCAATAATGTATCGTTAACAAATGATAAAGATGGCGCACATAATTCGTCATAAACCTTGTGCTCTGGTCGAAGAAATTTCCTTGAAACAAATTTCCAATCTAACATATCCTTACTATGCCAATATCCCCATTGATTTGTTGAAAATAAATAATAGTGATCTTTGAAATAGGTAATTACAGGATCGGCTGTAGCTCTGTGTTTTCCTTGTGTCACAAAATTGGGAATCGGACAATAGCCGTAATCAATATTAATCGGGTTGCAATAGGTCTTTTGTTGTGCCTGAGCTAACGACAAGGTGCCAATAACAAATGTGTATAAAAATATTTTCTTTAAAAAAGTCATCGTGTTAAATCAAATTATCAAATGCTTGAAAAAATCGTGTTTGTAAAAAATTACCCTTCGAGTGGAGTCGAAGGGTAAAAAAAAATTAATTAACTAAATCAAAACTTACTTTTCTGTCGGTATTAGAATCTGTTCCTACAAACACTTCAAATGCGCCTGGTTCTGCAACAAATTCCAAATCAGAATTATAAAACTTTAGCTTTTCTAATGTTATCTCAAAGGTTACTGTTTGTTTTTCACCTTTCTTCAAACTAATTTTTTTGAAATCTTTTAACTCTTTCAATGGTCTTGTCACACTACCTACAACATCCCTGATATACAATTGAACTACTTCTTTACCATCATAATTTCCTGTATTTGCTACATCAACAGACACGGTTAAGGATTGATTTTTATCCATTTTATTGGATGAAATTTTTAAGTTAGAATACTCAAAAGTGGTATAACTTAACCCGTAACCAAAAGCAAATAAAGGTTCATTGCGTTCATCAATATAGTTAGAACGGAATTTTTCAAATTTCCCTTCTTTGTTCATCAACGGACGTCCGGTGTTTTTTGCATTATAGTAAATTGGCACTTGACCTAAGCTTCTTGGAAAAGTTGAGGTTAATTTCCCTGAAGGGTTTACATCACCAAATAACACATCGGCAATAGCATAACCCGCTTCACTTCCAGCAAACCAAACATTCAAAATAGCAGGAACTTTTTCGTTTTCATCCACCAAAACTAAAGGACGACCATCAAACAATACCAAAACTACAGGCTTTCCTGTTTTCAACAATTCCTCTAAAAGATCTTTTTGAGCTTGAGGAATTTCTATATTGGCACGACTACTAGATTCTCCACTATACTCTGCAGACTCACCTAATGCCGCAACAATCACATCGGCTTGGTTGGCTACTTTTAGCGCTTCGGCAATCAATTCTTCCTTTGAACGATTGTCTCTGTGCAACGTTTTACCAAACATAGTAGCTTTATCTTCTAAGGCTGCGTCATATTCCAAATTACTTCCTTTAGCATATAAAATTTTAGCTTTATCACCAGCAACAGTTTTCATACCTTCTAAAAGCGAAATACAATTTTCTGCTTTTGTAGCTACACTCCATGTTCCAGACATATTTTCTTTAGCATCCGCTAATGGTCCAATTAAAGCAATGGTACTTGATTTTTTAAGTGGTAACAATTGCTTTTCGTTTTTCAACAATACTAAAGATTGTGCTGCTGTACTTCTTGCTTCTTTTCTGCTTGACGAAGTGAAAATTTCTTTTTTGGCACGATCTAAATCGCAGTATTTATAAGGATCATGAAATAAACCTAAATCATATTTGGCTTCCAAAATCAATCTACAAGCATTATCAATTGTTTCAAGAGACACTTTGTTTTGTTCTAAAGCTTTTTTTAATTGAGAAGAAAAAGCATCGCTTACCATATCCATTTCTACACCAGCATTTAAAGCCAAAGAAGCTACTGTAAGCGTATCTCCCATACCGTGATCAACCATTTCGTTGATTCCAGTAAAATCTGTTACAACAAAGCCTTTGAATCCCCATTGTTTGCGCAATACGTCAGTCATAAGCCACTTGTTACCTGTTGCAGGAATTCCATCTACTTCGTTAAAAGAAGCCATCACCGATCCTACCCCTGCATCAATAGCCGCTTTGTATGGTGGAAAGTATTCGTTGTACATACGAATTCTACTCATATCAACAGTATTGTAATCACGCCCTGCTTCAGGAGCTCCATAAAGAGCAAAGTGTTTTACACATGAAATAATAGTGTTTTTTTCGGATAAATCTTTTCCTTGATACCCTTTCACCATAGCTTTGGCAATTTCGGACCCTAAGTAAGGGTCTTCACCATTACCTTCGGATACTCTACCCCATCTTGGGTCTCTAGAAATATCCACCATAGGAGAAAATGTCCAATTAATTCCGTCGGCACTGGCTTCTTGAGCAGCAATTTGAGCACTACGTTCAATCAAATTCATGTCCCAAGTACAAGATAACCCTAATGGAATTGGAAAGGTAGTTTCATAACCATGAATTACATCCATACCGAAAATTAGAGGAATCTTTAAACGGCTTTTCTCTACAGCAATTTTTTGAACTTCACGAATTTTTTTGGCCGATTTGATGTTGAATAATCCACCCACTTGACCGTCTTCGATCTTTTTGGCTACATTGGAACTGCTAGCTAAACCAGTTGTAATATCGCCTGAAGTAGGCAAATTCAACTGTCCAATTTTTTCCTCAAGAGTCATTTTGGCCATTAATTCGGCAACAAACTCTGTTTTGGGTTTAATTTTTACATTCTTTTTATTGACTTTCTTTTGACTATATCCTATAACGGAGACACTCAAAAGAAGCACTAATAGTTTCGTTGTATTCATGTTTTCAATTTTTAAAAAGTTGGTGTGTTTTTTTATCAATCCTTACTCCAAATTGTTGAAGGAATAATTAGGTTTAAATCCCATATTTTGATGAGGTAAATCCTAATTTGGTCAGTCCTGCTTTTACTTCAGGAGCATTCATAAATAGTTTCCATAACAATCCCGTTCTATAATTTTCTATCATAGGAGCAATAGTCCCTTGATCAATAGCCAAATAACGAGGCGTTACCCAATTGTAATGAGGTGAAAACGCATCATAGGGGCCAGCAATCCCCACATATTTTGCTTTGTTTTCATCGTATACATAACGTAAGAATTTCATTGCTTCAACCGGCGCATATGGAAATGAAGATAATGCGGCAGTGGGTGTAATTACACCATTATCATTTTTAGGTTCGTGTGCCGTATAGCCAGTCGTACCATCAGGATTTCGGGTATAACTTGCGGTTAATCCCCAACATTTATCCGAATAATCTTTAAAGTTCTTAGGATTATCTTGACTGTATTTTACCATAATCTTGGCATGGTTTTTTGTTAATGCGTCATAATCAGCATAAGCGTCTTTTAAATTAGTAGGATCCAATCCTAAATAGGAATAATGCGACCAAAACATAGGTCCAACATTACCTGCAGAACCATTGTAGCTCAAAACCACAGGAATTCCGTATTGAGAACCTCCATGTTTAATGGCTCCACTTCTGGCCCATGCTTTATGATATGCATTGGTAGAAATAGAATGTGTTGGAGATGCAGCAGCCATAATATAGGTTATCAAACATTCATTATACCCTTCGAGTTTAAAATTCATGTCCCAACCATAATTTGGAGACCAATGCCAATACAAAGCCTCTTCTCCTTTGGTATACCAATCCCACTCTACTCCTTTCCATAGTTCATCGGCTTTTTTGGCTATGGCTTTTTCGGTTTCATTACCATTTTTAAAATATTCTCTAACTGTAATTAATGCTTGGCAAACAAATGAAGTTTCTACTAAATCACCTCCATTGTCTTTTGTACCAAATGGAAGCACTTTCCCGTCAGCATTGTTCATCCAATGAGGCCAAGCACCGTGAAAACGATCTGCTTTTTCAAGAAAGTTTAATGCCGTTTGCAATCTAGCAACCGCTTCTGCACGAGGTAAAAACCCTCTTTCAATTCCTACTATCAGATTCATCAATCCAAAACCAGACCCACCTGTTGTGATAATATTGGCTTCAAAGTTGGGATCTTCAGTATGATATCGCTCACGTGCTAATTTGGAATTTCCATCGGCATACTCCCAAAAGTATTTAATCGCGTCTCTTTGTGCTAAATCTAATAATTCATTATCAGGAAGTATGACATTGGGTGGTGTTGGAAGTGGGGTTCCGCTGCTACCATTCGTATTCGAACTAGTACAAGACACTAAAGTCGTAAGGAATAGTAATAAAAAACTATATTTTTTCATAGGTATCTTTTAAATTATGAAAATCAATTACAAAAGTTACTACTACACCCAACTGTTTCTAGGTGTAGTAGTATCATAATTCATTATCGATTATCTTTTTCGAGTTTGTATAATGCTGTAACTTCGTTGGCTTCTAGGGCTTTGTTGTAAATTCTGAATTCATCCATTAACCCAACAAAACTAGTAGCCCAAGGTTGATCCGAACCGTTATTTAGTGGTGGAGTAGTTTCAAACTGATGGGATCCAAATAAAATTTTTCCATTGGTGCCAGTCATTTCAAATACTCCCCATTTTGGAGCATTGTTTGGATTGTCTGCGCCACCAGGATCATTTGCAAACCACACTGCACTTTTTTTAGCAACTCCATTGACATAGCTTGTAATGGTACTTGTTTTTGAATTGTAAGTAAAGGAAACATGAACCCATTTGTTCAACAAATCGTCAATTTCTAAAACAAGGTTTTGACCTCTCCAAACTACACCTGCTCTTCCGTTTTCTGTAGACAACTTTAGCAACAATCTATTGGGTTTAGTACTATCAGGATTTTCTAAAAACACATTCAAAGCACCCCAAAACTCTGTTGGACGAACAATTGAAAATAGTCCTTGTGCCCCTTTACCTTGTCCTGGACTTCCTCCATCAGGCACTGTATTGGCAGAATTTAACCAAAAAGATAGCGTAAAATCATTTAGACCTGTAACTTTTGTAGTTCCAGTACCAACTGCAAATCGGTTTTCTGTACTAGATCCTTGGTAGGCAGCCCCTTTAATTCCAGTACCAAATCCAGCTTTTGAACCATCAATACTGTTTACATTGCTTTTGGCATCTGTAAACGTATTATCAAAACTTATTTTAGACACTAAATTTTCAGCGGCCACTTCATCTGAAGTTTCATATCCACCTACCGGTTCATAAGGAATAGGGTTATTCACCTTGTCAATACTATCCTCGCAACTGATCAAAAAAGGGCTTATCAGCGCAAAAGAAAGTAAATATAGCAATTGATGTTTTTTCATTGTGATAGAATTTGAAGTTTAATAATTAGGGTTTTGTTGCGCGAAATCACCTTGTTGAATGATAAAATTTTGTGGAATTGGAAACACTTCATGTTTTCCTTTTACAAAAGTTTTTCCAACAGCTGCAAATGCTGATACCGCTTGACCTGTTCTTACTAAATCAAAATAGCGATCGTTTTCCATGGCCATTTCAACACGTCTTTCTTTCCAGATGGCTAACTTTACTTCACTCTGAGAAAGTGCAGTAGTATTGGCCAATCCAGCTCGGTTACGAACTTGATTCAATAGTGGAATTGCGGCACTAGTTTGACCTAATTCATTCAAAGCTTCTGCTTTCATCAGGAGTACTTCAGCGTAACGCATTAATTTCATATTAGCATCGGAAATATCTGCTCCTGTATACAAAGAAGAAAACGCTTTATAATTATATCTTTCATTTTCTACTGTATTTGGCACAACTCTACCATCGTACAATGTAGTTCCTCTAAAAATGATGGTTGCGGCTTTTCGCACATCACCTGGTTCAAAAGCATTTGCTAAGCTTTCAGATGGCGTATTGAAACCCCATCCCCAACCACCGGCACCACGAGCGCCTTGTACTTGAGAATATTGTTGAATTCCGATGGCTGGTGCTAAACCAGTACTTTGAATTTCAAAAATGGATTCGTTGTCATTTTCTCCTTCCACTCTAAACATTTTAGCAAAATCAGGTGATAAAGAATATCCTGTAACTGCATTACAATTATCAACAACTTGTTGCCATTTTTGTTGGTACAAACTCACTTTTGCCAATAAGGCATAGGCAGCTCCTTTAGAAGCTCTAGCTTTTTCATTTGCAGGATAAGCGGACTTATCTACTAATACAGGGATAGCCTCTTTTAAGTCTTTTTCAATTAAAGCGTATACCTCTTCTTTTGTTTTTCTTTCCAATAACATTTTTCGATCTTCATCAGAAGAAGGATTTGGCAATCGATCAACAATTGGCACCCCACCAAAACATTTTACTAAGGTGAAATACATATAAGCTCTTAAAAACTTAGCCTCTCCGATTAATCTTTCTCTTAACTGTGGGTTGGCTTTATCTAATTTTGGAATGATATTTAAAGCTTGATTACAGCGATTTATCCCATCGTAATTAGCTCTAAAAACATCTAAAAATGATGGATTAGAAGCGTTAAATGTCAAGGCATCCAATACATCTTTATCACCTCCTGTATCTCCTGGCGAAGACCCTTTGTCGGCATCATCTGAAGTAATACTAGCAATACCAATCCAAGGAAAGGAAGACATATCAAAATTCAAGAATTTATTGTAAATCGCAGTAGTAAAGGTGGCTGCTCCTTTATCGTTATTATACAACTCCAGATCGTCTGTTGACACCGATTCTTTTTGATCTACATCTAGAAAATCGTCTGAACAAGCAGTAAAAAACAATAAGGATAAAGCAAATAGGGTTATATATCTCTTTTTCATAATGTTAAAATTTTAAATTAGCTCCAATTACAAATGATCTCAAAGTTGGATAAGCATCTAATTCAATACCTTGCGAACCATAAGGATCACCGTTTCCATTCAATTCAGGAGAAAAGCCTGAGTATTTTTGGAAAATAAAGGGGTTGATCATATTTACATAAAGTCTACAAGAACTAATGAATTTAAGATCCATTGGTAGTTTGTAACCAATTGTTATGTTGTTGATTCTGAAGAAATCTCCAGATTCTAAATAATAAGTAGAAGCAACAGGTACTTCGTTAAATGGCCCTACCACTGACCCTCCTGGGTTATTGGGTGTCCAGAAATTAGTAGCTAAAACATCTTCAACATTCTCACCTGCAAATCGTTGTGCTTTTTTACCATTATACACTTTGGCACCTGCTGTACCATATCCATCTACCGAGAAATCCCAATTTTTATAGGTTAAACCTAAGGACAAACCAAAAGTAGATTTAGCCAATACACTTCCAACATATTTTTTATCTGCTAATACTAAGGCATCTTGTGTTACTTTGTCTCCATTGGCATTGAAATACAACATTTTACCATTGTTAGGATCAAAACCAGCATACTCATACATAAAGAAACTTCCTAGTGGTTTACCTACAGAGGAGTTATCAAGCAACTTAGTATCCTGTCCGTTACCCAATGCACCTCCTACGATTGGAGCTAAACTAACATCTTTGATAGCTTGTAATTTATTGTCATTATAAGAATAATTCCCTCCTATCCAATACGACAATTCATCTGTAATTTTATCATCCCAACGCAAAGCAGCTTCAAAACCTTTGTTGCTAACTTCACCAACATGAGCTGGTGTTGCACCTGTAATACCCGAAGTTATCGCTGGTTTAGTGAATAAAATCACATTTGAAGTTTCTTTATCATACACGTCAAATGTTCCTTTTAATCTTTTGTTGAACATTTCTAAATCAACTCCAAAAGAAGCTTCTTGTGTAATTTCCCAAGACAAACTAGGATCAATGATAGAGGCTATGGTTGTACCTTCTTCTAATAATGAACCACCCAAATAGGAATTTAATCCAGTAGAAAAAGCTTGACGATTCAAAGGCACACTTTGGTTTCCAAGTTTACCCCAACCTCCTCTTACTTTTAATAAATCGATAGTTTTAGAGTCTTGTAAAAAGGATTCTTTCGAAACAACCCAACCTAAACCAAAGGCTGGAAAAGTCCCCCAACGATAATCTCTAGCAAAACTGGATGAACCATCACGTCTAATTGTTCCTGTAAATAAATATTTATCTTTTAATTTGTATTGAAAACGACCAAAGTAAGAGGCTAATTTATTCTCATTGGAAATTCCTTCAGAATATCCAATAAGATCTGTAAGATTTATATTGATACTCCAATAATTTTCATTTGGATTTACATTTTTTCTTGTGGCATACATCCCTGAAGTAGAACGTCTAACTGAAGCTTCCATACCCGCCGTTACTTCCAAATCATGAATTTCTTTAAACGTTTTGTTGAATGTAAAATAATTCATGATGTTCCAGTTATAGTTATCAGTTCTTCCTCTTGATAAAGTATTGATAAAGTCTGTCGTAGGGTAAGCTTCAGGAACTCTAGTTGGATCTGCGGCTAACCAAATATTTTTAGTGTCGGTAAAATTGTAGTTTTTCCAAGAAAAATATTCACCATTAAATTGAGAAGTAAATTTTAGGGGTTTAATAATTTCATAATCTAATTTCAATCCCCCTTGTAAGGTAAGACTTCTTTGTTGCTCATTAAAAAAGTCTAACATTGCTACTGGATTCCCAACATTGTTGAAAGCTGAACCTGAAGGAGATGCAAATCCATCAGCACCTACAAAAGAAACACCATATTGCCCACTAGGAAAACGCACAGATACTATGGGTGATTGTTTGTAAGCCGTAGTAAATGCATTTAATGGTTTTGGTGTTGATTGAGTTGAAGTTAAACTGAAATTTTGACTCAATTTTATCTTATCTGAAATTTTAAATTCATTATTATTTCTGAAAGTAGTACGGCCATAATCTAAACCATTCAAAATACCTTTCTCAGTGTAATTACCCGCACTAAAGAAAAATTTCACAATTTCAGAAGAACCAGAAACCGAAACGTTGTTTTGCACATATTGACCAGTTCTTGTAATGGCATCAAACCAATCCGTGTTTACAGGTTGATCTTGAGAAAAAACAGTAGATCCCAAAGCTACATTGGTATAATGAGCATATTTGTTACTACCAGCCATTTTTACTTTTTTCAAAGGATTTCTAACCCCTGCAAAAGATTCTACTTCTACATTGACTTTGTCTCCTTTACCACTTTTAGTCGTAATAATGATTACCCCATTTGCCGCTCTTGTACCATAAATTGCTAATGCAGAAGCATCTTTCAAAATTTCATACGAAGTGATATCGTTTGCGTTAATGTTGTTAATACTTTCTGTTGGCATACCATCAACTACAAATAATGGAGATCTACCTCCGAGTGCAGTTCCTAAACCACGAATCACTACAGAAGGTGCTGCACCTGGTACATCGGAAGAAACAACTTGTACCCCAGCTGCCTTACCTTGAATGGCTTGAGAAGCATTAAGTACTTTAGTTTTTACAATTTCTTCTGATTTAATAGAAGATACAGCAGCGGTATTGTCAGCTTTTTTACGAGTACCGTAACCAATAACTACAACTTCTTTTAACTGGGTATCTTCTGATTCTTTAAGAATAACTTTCATAAAAACAGAAGTTACTTTTACCGTTTGAGAATCAAATCCGAGCATGGAGATTTTTAACATATCGCCTTCTTTGGCTGCTATTTCAAAGTTTCCATCAAAATCAGTCTCTGCGGAAGTATTTGAAGGTGTAGATACCACTATGGCTCCTGGAACACCCAATCCTTGTGTGTCAAGGACCTGACCTTTAATTGATTGTGCTGCCATATATGCAGGCATCAATAGGATCATTAATGAACAAATAATATAATTTCTCATATGACTATAATTGGTTAATGTTGATGGCTCAAAATTAATCAATTACAACGTTGTAGTAAGGGTGTGTTACCACTACACAACTACATCATTTAGTTAAATTTTAACATTAATTACCTAAAAAACAATCAATTACAATATCACCTTAAAACCTATGCTGTAGCGTATGATGTAGTGATGATGTAGGAGAGTAAGCGTAACTATAACGTTTTATAAAGAAAAAAATATATGCTCTTAAACAAACTTTAAATGTTCAACAAAAATTTGGTGAGGTTTTCTTCTTGTTGAAGTTGTAATTTCTTTCTTAATCGATAACGATGCAATTCTACACCACGAAATGAAATATTCATCATTGGTGCGATTTCCTTAGAAGAAAGATTCATCTTTAAGTAGATGCAAAGCTTGATATCCTTTGGAGTCAATTTTGGATACTTAGCTGTTAGATTAGTAATAAACTCTTTGTGAATATGGTTCAGATTGGTTTCAAAAGCTTCCCACTCATGCTTGTTGACCGAATTAATCTTGATCACCTTCTTTATTTCATTTTTAACCTTACTCACCTCGGTTTCGGTTTCTAAAATGGTCTGAATTTTATCCATCATCTCAGTTTGTTTGGCTATAGATAATGATTTTCCAGCCACTTCAGAAGATTTGGTTTGCAATTCTAATTCTAAAATGTGTTTTTCGTACTCTTGAAACTGTAATTCGTTTTGTGCTTTCAGCTCCATCTTCATCAGTTCATTTTTGTGTTTCAATGTTTCTTCTTGCAATTTTAATTTTTGCTGATAACGCATTTTATTCCACTTATAATACAGAAACAAGAAGCCTCCCAAAACCATAAAATAGAGTATAAACATCCAAAACGTCAAATACCAAGGATGTTTTACTTTGAGTAAAAATGAATTAAGCTTGACAAAGTCAATTCCATCATGATAATATACATTGATAAATAAGGATCCGCTTCTCATATTATTTAAAACAAACCCATCATCTTTTAAAGGTATAAATTCTTTACCATCATCAATACTATAAAATAAGTTGGGCCTTTTGTAACCATACATTCCTGTAATAACTCTAACTCGTAATTCAGCATTATTATCTACTTTGTCTCCTTGTAAAAGCAAAACCTCATGATTATAAACCTCAATTTTTGGTGTTGTGGTTTTTTTATTATCAAACTCAAAAGCAATTGCTATGAATCCGTCATCTAAGTTTAATAAATAATGCTTATTTGACTGATACACTTTCAAGTTTTCAATAGAAAGTTTCCCACGATAATATTTATCACGAATTTTATTCCATTTGAAATGACTTCCATCGGTCAAAATATGATACAAAATACCTTCTTTTACAACCAAAAACTGATTATCGTCTAAGGCCACCACATTAGAAATGTCTTTAAAATTGGATTGAAACAACTCGTTTATTTCTAATTTGCGTTCTAGTGAATTGTACGTATACCAATTGTTATCGATTAAAAACAACAGTTCGTTTCGAAAATCAAAAATTTTTACTCCAAAATCATTCTTGATATTACTTTGTTGGGATACATTTTTTACAGTAACTGTTTCATACCGATCATTGGTCACTATCCGATATAATCCTCTATAATTATCTGCTGCCCAAATTTCATTTTTCCTGTTTTGTGCTACATATTTAATAGGTTTGACCAATCCTTTAATATTATATTTTACGGATAAATCATTGGGATTAGGATACACTACCACACCGGTATATGTAGCCTGCAAATAGGATGCGTTGATGCCACTTTTTACAAAATTCCAGCCTCCATTCTCCACATTTAATTGCCTTAATGTTGAGTTAGGCTCATAGAGAAAGGTACCGGAATTATGACCTACAATAAAGCCTTGTGGTACTGCTTCAATATCCCATGCTTGACCTTTTCCCGCTGGTAATGGCTCAAGTTTATTAGAGTGAAATTCAAAAACCCCATGATTTGAGGCCAGTAAAAAATGCGAAGGAGATGTTTGTGCAACAGAATAAACCGATCCTAAAATACCCGAATTATCATTTAAAATAGAAATAGGAGAATTAATTTCAACATGAGAAATCCCATTATCCAAACCCAACCATAAATCATTTTCGGCATCAAGCGTCATCGACAATACCGAATTATTTAGCAACACGTTTTTTTTACTTATGTTCTGATAAGTGTCTTGTTTAAAGTCATACAAAAAAAGCCCTTGCAATCCCGTACCTATAATGAGCTTTTGAGGAGCAACCCAGTGTGTGACATTGATTGTAGCCGATTTTAAAAGGGCATTCAACGGATGATTCCAAGGTTGAAGTATGTTATTTTCAAATACAAATACGCCTTTGTTTTGAGTAAAAATAAAAAGTCTTTTATTTATTTTTTGAATCCCATGAATTACCGTTTTTTTCAGTTTATCCATACCGGGTATGGCTTGAAAATGATCATTTTTCATTCGAAAAATCCCATTTTCGACCGTGGCTACATAAAGTTCCTGATCAATCGGAAAGCAATATGATATCAAATGGGAAAACGTAATTTTCTTAACCGTTCGTTTGTTGTAGGCATACAATTGATTGAAAGATTGAAAATAAATAATACCATTTTGTTTAAAAATTTTCCATATTTCTTCATTTTCATTTTCATAGAAAACCGACTTTCCATGGGTCAGCGAAAAATATTCCATTTTGCCATTATTTCTTTGCCAATATCCAAACTCTTTATAAGAACCTGAATATATTCGATCACCATCAGAAAAAACAGATCGAATTACAGTATTAATGGGCAATCGGTATTTTTCCCATTCGTTACCATCGTAACGAATAAAATACTTGTTATTAGCAAAATACATGGCTTTATCCTCCCCTTGCACAATACTCCAAACCTGATTATCTCCTTTGTAAATCGACTTGTTATAATTTTCGACAAAAGGCAATAATTCCTGCCCAAAAAGGGAAGTTGTAATAATTAATCCAAAAAACAAGACTATTTTTTTCAAAATTGTAATTTTTACTATCAAATTTAACAGTTTTAAATAAAAATGACTAAATAAATAGTCAAAAATCAAAAAAGCTGTCTATGCAAGACAGCTTTTTTTGAATTATATTTCTCTTCGCCCTCGTAAGATATCTTCAAAAGTACAGCATTTCACCATTTTTTCCTTTCCCTCAATAATCAATGGCAAATAGATAGATTCCACTTCTGAAAGATCTTCTTTCAAATAGAAAGCCATGTCGTCCAACATAAAGAACCACTCTTTGTCGTATTGCATTTTATGAATAGAAGCTTCTTGTATGAGTTGTTTTTCTTTTAAAGGTTTCATGGTATTCAATTTTCAAGTCAAAATTAAAACTAACCTTGTTTGTGCCAAAATTTCTACGATAATTTATTGTTAAAATACACCAAAGGAGCCTCTTGCAATAAGGCATTTGATCGTTCAAAAAAAGCTTGAATATACTTTTGTTGGTTATGTTTTTCAAATCCTTCTTGATCTTTCCATATTTCGTGAAAAATAAAAATTGAGGAATCTGTTTGTTCCTGAAACAATTCGTATTGCATACATGCTTCTTCTTTCGTGGATTTTTGAACCATTTCAAGCAAAAACAATTTTACTTCTGCAGTTTTTTCAGTTTTACTTTTAATTATTGCGGTAAGATGTATTGCCATGATTAATTTAAAAAAAGTTGTTCTAAATGATTTTGATAAGTTTTAAGATCATTTGCTACGTTGGCATTTTTTTCAATATCGTGAAAATGGATGCTTTGCAACGGTTCCAATCCTACAAAGGCATTCATTCTATGAAATCCAAATAAAGGTCCATCATCTACAGAATGCTGTTTAAAAAACTCACCAGGCAATGTAAAAGCCTCTTTGGGTGCATTCCAAGAAGTAGTCAGCATGTATTTTTTTCCTTTAAGCATACCTCCTGTTCCATAATTAATGGCTGGATTTTCAGATGTACGCCCATCACTTTTATAGATTCCGTTGGCATGTCCTTCAGTAAAAACTACATCAATATACTTTTTAAAACCATGGGGCAATTGAAACCACCAGATTGGGGTATGGTAAATGATAACATCCGCCCAAACAAAATTTTCGACTTCCTCTTTTGGATCATATTCTTCATTGATATTGGTGGTTCTCACTTCGAAATTCGCATTATTCTCAAAAAAATTTACTGAAGCATTGGTAATTGTTTCATTGAAACGTCCACCTGAATGACCAAATTTTTGACCTCCATTAATTATAAAAACTTTTTTCATGATTTCTTTGTTTAATTTGATGGTGCAAAATTACAGCCTCACATACTATTATTAAAATAAGATAAATTATACATTTGTATTATAAAAATAATAGTTATGGTCAATTTAGAATGGTACCGAACCTTTAAAGCGGTTTACAAAACAGGTACTTTAACCAGTGCTGCCGAGGAGTTATTCATCTCTCAACCCGGTGTAAGTCTTCATATTAGCTCATTAGAAAATTATGTTGGCTTCAAATTGTTTGATAGGACCGGCCGAAAAATGGTCCCAACCGAAAAAGGAAAGGTACTTTACAATTATATTATTGAACCACTATCCAAATTAGAAGATGCTGAAAAAAATTTTCAACGAAGTACTGAAAAAAACACCCCTACTATTAGTGTAGGCATGTGCTTTGAAACGTTTCAAATTACACTTGAAAAATACATTTCAAGTTTACCTTTCAATGTAATTATACAATTCGGATTGTACCCAGAAATGGTTGATTATTTGGAAAAAGGAATTTTAGATTTGATCATTACACCACAAAATGTTACAAAAAACAACATTGTTTATGAACCTTTTTCAAAAGAAACTATCGTTCTTATCTGTGGTATAAACGAAAATCGCGATGAATTTACAACGCTTTTAGAAAGTAAAAACTCCAATGAATTGGAATCGTGGCTAAAACAACAGAAATGGTATGGCACTACAGGAGATATGGAACATTTGCGCCGTTTTTGGCAACTCAATTTTAATAAGTATCCTGATTTTAGACCCAATTATATTGTTCCAAATATAAATTCAATTATTCGATGTTTGAGTTCCGGTCATGGGCTAGCTGTTGTTCCTGATTTTCTGTGTAAAAGTGAAATAGAAAATGGAACCGTACAAGTATTATGGGAAGGATATCATGCTTTAGTTAACACCTTGTATTTTGCCACCAGAAAAAAAAGCATCTATGCTAAAGAAATAGAACTGATAAAAGAAAAATTCCATTCTTTATAAAAGATGATTGTCGTTTTTGGGCAACAATCATCTTTTTGATTTCTATTTTAGTATGCTATTAAATCCAGCAATTCTTTTTCGAATCTGCCTTTGGGTAAATATTGATCTTCAAGTGCTTTTGTAAAAGGGATTGGCGAATCCAAACTGGCCACGCGTTTTACTGGCGCATCCAAATACTCAAAACAATTTTCCATAATCAATGCTGACAAATCACTGGCAATTCCACCAAAAAGACTGTCTTCTTGCACAATAATGGCTTTTCCTGTTTTCTTTACCGAAGCAAAAACAGTTTCGGTGTCCAAGGGTTGTAAGGTACGTAAATCAATCACATCAGCACTAAACTGTGGATTTTTATCCAAGGTTTCTAAGGCCCAATGAACGGTAGCTCCAAAAGCAATAATGGTGATTTGTTTCCCTTCTTTTAAAAGAGCTGCCTTACCTAAAGGAAGCGTGTAATACTCCTTCGGAACCTCTTGATAAATGGAGCGGTACAATAATTTATGTTCGAAAAATAAAACCGGATTAGGGTCATTAATCGATTCATTTAATAATCCTTTGGCATCATAAGGAAAAGCAGGATAAACCACTTTCAAACCTGGTGTTTTGGTAAACCAAGCTTCATTAGTTTGAGAATGAAAAGGTCCCGCTTGAGTTCCTCCACCACAAGGCATTCGGATCACAACATCGGCTTTTTCTAACCAACGATAATGTGATTTAGCCAAAAGATTCACTATTGGATTAAAACCTGTAGAAACAAAGTCTGCAAATTGCATTTCCATAATAGCTTTGTATCCATTAATGGACAATCCCATAGCGGCAGAAACTACAGCGCTTTCGCAAATAGGTGTATTTCGAACGCGTTCCTTTCCAAATTCAGCCACAAAACCATCGGTTATTTTAAATGCACCTCCATATTCAGCAATGTCTTGCCCCATAATTACAGAGTTTTCATAGCGCTGCATGGATTGCTTTAATCCTTGACTAATAGCATCTATAAAACGAATATTTTCGGTAGGACCTGAGGGTTCAACAATTTCTGCAACATAGGGTTTGTAGACATCATTTAACTCTTCGGCAAGACTAGCTTCAATTTCTGGTTCGGCATTAGCCAAAGCCCAATCAGTATCAATTACCTTTTTGATTTCTGCTTTCATTTCAGCATCCAATGCTTCTGAAAGTATACCGTTTTCAAGTAAGAAATTTTTATAATTGGTCACAGGATCTTTAGCTGCCCACAAATCCATCAATTCTTGAGGAACGTATTTAGTGCCGCTTGCCTCTTCGTGGCCTCGCATTCTAAACGTTTTAAACTCTAGTAAAATTGGACGTGGACGCTCAATCATTGAAGCTTTTAATTCGGAAATCAAATTAAAGACTTCCAAAATATTATTCCCATCTACAATATGACTTTCCATGCCATATCCTATTCCTTTGTCAGCCAAATTTTCGCAACGGTATTGTTCGTTTGTAGGGGTCGAAAGGCCATAACCGTTATTTTCAATAACAAAAAGAACCGGCAAATCCCAAACAGCAGCAATGTTTAACGCTTCATGAAAATCGCCTTCACTAGTAGCTCCCTCGCCTGTAAAAACAGCGGTTACTTTATTATTTTTTTTAAGTGTATTAGCCAAAGCAATCCCATCTGCAACTCCTAATTGAGGACCCAAATGCGAAATCATTCCAATAATCTTATAGTCTTGAGTCCCAAAATGGAAACTACGATCTCTCCCTTTTGTAAAACCATTGGCTTTACCTTGCCATTGCGAAAACAATCGATGCAAAGGAATGTCTCTTCCAGTAAAAACGCCTAAGTTTCTATGCATAGGCAATATATACTCATCCTGGTCTAAGGCAGCGGTAATTCCCACAGCAATAGCTTCTTGGCCAATGCCAGAAAACCACTTAGACACTTTACCTTGTCTAATTAGGATAAGCATTTTTTCCTCAATTAATCTTGGAACAATTATCTTATTATAAAGTTGTAATAATTGAAAGTCGGTAAGATTTTTTCTATCAAATATCATTTTGGTTTAGCGTTTAAATAGGATTCAAAGATATAAAAATATCACAGTTTTGCTAATTTTTGTTATATTTTTATAAATCAACAAGACTTCAAACCTAAAAGGATTTCAAAAAAAATCGTTAATTTTGTTACTTGAAGATTTTGACTTCAAAACTATTTAATTTTTTTACTATGCAAAACATTCCTAGTGTTGACTTGCGTGATTTCCTTTCGG
This sequence comes from Flavobacterium riviphilum, assembly GCF_055231795.1. Classification (NCBI taxonomy): domain Bacteria; kingdom Pseudomonadati; phylum Bacteroidota; class Flavobacteriia; order Flavobacteriales; family Flavobacteriaceae; genus Flavobacterium; species Flavobacterium riviphilum. Next base: position 292,472 of record NZ_JBUYSY010000002.1, on the reverse strand, counting down.
ATGACCCGAAACGTAAACAAAAATTTGTAAATGAAATCGGAACCGCTTACGAAGAAATTGGCTTCGTAGCATTAAAAGGTCATTTTTTAAATGACGAATTAGTAGAGAACTTATATGCCGAAGTTCGTAACTTTTTTTCGCTTCCACTCGAAGTAAAAGAAAAATATGAAATTCCAGGTATTGGAGGACAAAGAGGCTACATTTCTTTTGGAAAAGAACATGCCAAAGGACGCTCAGCTGGAGATTTGAAAGAATTTTGGCATTTTGGCCAATATGTAAGCGAAGGTTCAAAATACGAAGGTGAATATCCTGCCAATGTTGAAGTTTCAGAATTAGCTAATTTTAATACCGTTGGTAAAGAAGCTTATCAAATGCTTGAGAAAACAGGGGTTTATGTATTAAGAGCCTTAGCCTTATTTATTGGATTGGATGAATTTTATTTTGACCAATACGTAAAAGATGGTAATAGTATTTTGAGACCTATCCACTATCCACCCATTACAGATGAACCAAAAGACGGCGCCGTTCGTGCCGCAGCTCACGGAGACATTAACTTAATTACCCTATTAATGGGGGCTCAAGGAAAAGGCTTACAAGTGCAAAACCACGAAGGCGAATGGATTGACGCTATGGCACAACCTGATGAATTAATGATTAATGTTGGTGATATGTTATCACGTCATACCAATAATCGTTTGAAATCAACTATTCATCAAGTAGTGAATCCGCCGAGAGAATTATGGGGAACCTCACGTTATTCTATTCCGTTTTTCATGCATCCTGTTAGCGATATGAAGCTAAATTGCTTGGAAAATTGTATCGATGACCAACATCCTAAATTATTTGATGACATCACTGCAGGCGATTATTTGTATGAACGTTTGGTAGATTTGGGTTTAATCAAAAAATAAAAGTATAAACATACTATCAGTAATTCCAAATTCCATTGCTTACCAACTTGGAATTTGGAATTTGATTTTTTCAAAAGTTCAATTTTATGGATTTACAAGACCAATTAAAACAACTTTTTCCAGATCATCAACCTCTTCCCGACGAACCCGTTGAGGAAGTAGCACACGAATTGTATGTGCAAAAAGAACCGATGATTTGTAAATACGAAAAACGAAAAGGCAAAGCCACCACCATTATCGAGGGCTATGAGGGAACCGATGAGGATTTCAAAATTTTAGCCAAAGAAATAAAAACAAAATTGAGTGTGGGTGGCACTTTCAAAGAAGGTGCAATCATCATTCAAGGTGATTATCGCGATAAAATTATGGCTCTTTTAAAAGATAAAGGCTTCAAAACAAAAAGAGTTGGAGGGTAATCCCCCAGACCCCAAAATGGGGAATATTTAGCTTGATTATTAATAAAAACTATACCTATTCACCTCTAATAGGCATTCCCCCTTTGGGGGATAGGGGGCTTTGATATGATAAAAGATTCCGAATTAATACTCAACCCTGATGGTAGTGTCTATCATCTCAACTTAAAGCCAGAGCAAATTGCAAGCACGATTCTGTTTGTAGGCGATCAAGATCGTGTAGAAAAAATCACTAAGCATTTTGATACTATTGAATTAACCGTTCAAAAAAGAGAATTCAAAACGCAAACCGGAACCTATAAAGGCAAGCGAATTAGTGTGGTTTCTACTGGAATAGGTCCTGACAATATTGATATTGTACTCAACGAATTAGACGCTTTAGTCAATATCGATTTGAAAACTAGAAAGGTAAAAGACACGCTAACCTCATTGCGAATCATCAGAATTGGAACTTCTGGATCTCTACAAGCCGATATTCCAGTAGATCATTTTGTGATGGCGCAGTACGGACTAGGATTAGACAACATGCTTCGCTCCTATTTGATTGATTCGATTTCAGAAAACCGTTTAGAAAAAGCGTTTATCGAACATACCAACTGGGATTTGAAAAAAGGAACACCTTATGTCATCGGTTGTTCCCCTGAGTTGGAGCAATTGATTGCTAGTGATCAAATTCACAAAGGCATTACAGCCACCGCTGGTGGTTTTTACGGGCCACAAGGACGTGTGTTACGATTAGGAATACAAGATCCAGCATTGAATGCTAAAATGGATTCTTTTAGTTTCGAAGGACATCGCATTACCAATTTAGAAATGGAAACCAGTGCCATTTATGGACTTGGTAAATTACTAGGTCATCACTGTTTATCAATGAATGCCATAATTGCCAATCGTGCCAACGGCACTTTTAGCCAAGATCCTTATAAAGCTGTTGACGAACTTATTTTGTACACTCTGAATAAACTAACGCAATAATTGTAACAAATTATGGATTTACTTCTCGAAACCGACCGATTGATTCTTCGTCCACTTACTCTAGACTATGCAAAAGCAATGTTTGTCATGGATTCTAATCCTAACGTACACAAATACCTATGGAATACCCCTGCTAAAGATATTTCTGAAATCATTAAGGTAATTGAGTATGTGCAAAAACAATATGCAGAAAACAACATTGGTCGTTATGCCACACTTCTTAAAGAAAACGGACAGTTTATTGGTTGGACTGGTATTAAATTCGTTAATGATCATGTAGAAAATGGGAACACCAATTTTTTTGATTATGGCTATAGGTTAGATGAGCCTTTTTGGAATAAAGGCTATGCCACCGAAGCCACAAAATTTTGGTTGGATTATGGTTTCAATCAGATGAAGATAAAAGAAGTAAATGCATACACTCATGCTCAAAATGGCGCATCCAATCATATTTTGAGCAAATGCGGTATGCGGTTTCAAGAAGAATACACCGCAGAAGACGGAATCAACTGGAAATGGTGGCAACTAATAAATCAAAAATAAATGACAACAATAAAAATAGCTGGTGTTCCTGAACATTTCAACCTTCCTTGGCATTTGGCCATTGAAAACAAAGAATTTGCAAATGAAGGAATCGATTTACAATGGACCGACGTTCCAGAAGGCACAGGCAAAATGTGCCAAATGCTTCGGGATGGAAGTACTGATATTGCCATTATTTTAACCGAAGGAATCATAAAAGATATCATTGCAGGAAATCCTTCAAAAATAGTTCAAGTTTACGTAGAATCCCCTTTAATATGGGGGATACATGTTGCCGCTCAATCCAAATATGAAACTTTAGCTCAACTTGAAGGCACCAAAGCCGCCATTTCTAGAATTGGCTCTGGCTCTCAATTAATGGCCTATGTCAATGCTAATAATCAAAATTGGGATCTTAACTCTTTGTCATTCGAAATTGTCAATACAATTGACGGAGCCGTGACAGCTTTGAAAGAAGGTACTGCCGATTACTTCATGTGGGAAAAATTCATGACACAACCCCTAATAGACAATGGAGTATTTAAAAGAGTTGGGGAATGCCCTACTCCTTGGCCTTGTTTTGTAATTGCAGTGCGTGATTCGCTATTGGAAAACAATCCTACAATCGTAAAAAAAATAGTCGAAATTATCAACTCCAAAACGCTTCACTTCAAAGAAACTAAGGGAATAATCGAGATGTTAGCAAAGCGATATCAGCAAAAAGAAAATGATCTTCATAATTGGTTGGAAATTACCGAATGGTCACAAAAAACAATAACCCAAGAAGAGTATGATAAAATACAAAATAGCTTATTCGAACTAGGTATTATTAATAAAAAAAGTACATTTGCTAGTATAGTAAAAAGGCTATAATCACATACCTTTTTTGATATGATATCCTCCAAAAAATTTGACTTTAATCAATTCAAAACAAAATTTCAAGTAAAGAAACCTTGGGATTGGATTATTATATCAATTCTAAATATTTTATTGGCTTTTCCTACCTTTATCATAGTTCATCAAAACCTTATTGACCCAGATTGGCCATTAAACATTGATAGAATTCTTATTGTTATTGTAGTATTAGTTAGCATTCATATACTACTCAATGCTGTTAAAACCTTCTTGATTATTGCCATAATTGTTTATTTTTTCATCCTCATTTATGGTAGTTTATTTGGAAACTACGGTTTCAAAAGTCTATTGGAAGACTACAATTCGATGCTATACACCATGTCTAACAACCCCTACCCACAAGACATTATCATTGCTAAATTGCTTCCTTTTCCAAACAAATCAAAAATTATTAGCGCCATAGAATATAACAACCCTAAAGTAAGAAACTTTGCAATAATGGCTACCAATAAACATTTCAAACATGTTTATGGGTATAAAAATTACAAATCCCTAATTCAGTGTTTTGCAGTTTTCAAAGAAATAAACAGTAAATGGAATTATGTAAACGACCCTAAAAATGGAGATTATATAGCTAGAGCCTCTGAATCACTATTGTATTTCTCTGGTGATTGCGATGATCATTCCATTTTAATGGCTGCTGCAGTGAGAGCAATTGGTGGAACTCCTCGGTTAATTCATACCAAAGGCCATATTTATCCAGAAATTCTCATTGGGAAAGTAAGCGATTTAGAAATAATAAATTTTCTTATAAAAAATGAATTGTTTCCTTTAGAAAGCTCAAATAATCAATTGCATTATCACATAGACGAACGAAACAATGTGTGGTTAAATTTGGATTATACTGCAAAATATCCTGGTGGTCCATTTATGTCAGAAGAAATTTTGGGGGCACTAACCTTAAACTAAGCACCAAACAAAAATTACATGCTACTTCTTTTTGTTTAAATTCTTTTCATACAATTGTCTTCCTAATTCTGCCAAAAAAGGAAAACCAACCGTTTCATACTCATAAACTCCATCATTGAAAATCTGGTTTTTATTGACTAAAATCGTAGCCGTAACCATAAATTCAATATTATTTTTAGTATCCACAATGTAGGCGCAATCTGTTAGTGTTCCGTAGGCATCCCCCACTTTATTGTAGATTTTAATATGATCTGGTATAGGATTTTTGGTATCTCCGTACATCAAAAACTTGCAATACCCATCATAATATTCTTTTGGGTCATATCCAGCATTTCGTGGTAGATTTTGCATCGAATAAAGTAAAAAATCCCTGTTTTTCTCAGATAATTTGAATCGTTGATTTTCAGCAAAAGCCTCTGGAAAAATCACTCTCTTTAATGTATTGTGTAAACTTTCAATTGGATAATCATTCTTTTTAGAAAAATCAAAAGGGGTTTTCACAATAGAATTATCATCTTTCATATACCCTATCCCTTTGAACAAGCCTTTAATTTCAAGTGGCTTGTAGCCTTGAATAGTAGTAGAAGGATACTCAATTTGTGTTCCGTCGTCTTTGAACAGAATGGTTTTATCAACCGTAGTATTTGCAGCATTTGGAACCGATAAACGATGTGTAATTAAAAAAGGCTGAATCCCTTTTTGTTTCATGCCTTCATTTAGATACTCAAATCCAATAAATTCAAATAAATGATTACTGGCTTCATTCTCACTAACAGCAAATACTTTTGAAATTTCTTCTGAAAAACGCCATTTTTTAGTATCGTCTCCTATTTGAAAGACCGAGTTAACAGACGCATTAGGTATGGTACTTAACTTTTCGAGTGCCATGACCGCAATTGGAAATTTAACTGTACTTGCAGGATAATGATAGTAATTGGCGTCTAAATTATAGGAGTAATCTTTGAAATAAACACTCTTATCTTTTCCTCTTTTGATTTCTGTGTAGATAATTTGTATTTCATGTTCTTTGGCATTTTGCATCACTTGATGAATAATCCCAGATTGGGTTTGAAGCACAGTTTGTAGAGGATCATTTTTCATTGTACTACAGCTTATCAACAGTAAAGCACTCAAAGAGCAAACCAATAAAGAGTTAAATTTCATATGTAGATTTATTTAAAGCCGCAATATAAATAAAAAAACAAATAATTGTTGTAATTTTATTAAATAAATGATTTTTTGTTACAAATGAAACAACAAGCATAAATATAAAATATTCTTACTCATAAAACTACAGCAATAATTTAAAAGAGATCAACCATGAATGGTTTCCTTTTTTCCATAATTTGATATAATAGCAGCTTCAAAGTCTAACCATTCCTTCCATCGCTTTTCCACATCAATACCTACTCCATATTTTCTTGCATAACTAATGAATGTAGTATAATGCCCTGCTTCGCTTTCCATTAGCTCTCTATAAAAAACTGCCAATTCTGGATCTTTTATGTTCTCGGAAAGTACTTTAAAACGTTCACAACTCCTTGCTTCAATCATGGCCGAAAACAACAATCGCTCTACTAAACCAGAAACTCGGCTACCATCGCTACTTCTTTTCATATACAAATACAATTCATTTACATATTCATCTTTGCGTTCTCTTCCTAATTTCAACCCACGTTTGATGATAATGTTATGCACTTGTTCAAAATGATCGATTTCTTCTTTGGCCAAGGCCAACAAATCTTTCACCAAATCTTGATACTCAGAATTATTGACAATTATGGTCATAGCATTGGTGGCCGCTTTTTGTTCGCACCATGCATGATCGGTTAGAATTTCTTCAATATTTTTTTCAACTATATTAACCCATCTTGGGTCAGTTGGCAATTGTAATCGTAATACAGACATAGCAAAAAATTAAAAAACAATAGATTAAAAAAAGAGTTTAAAATTCAATACTTTACCATAAAGTAAACCTTGAACATTAAACTCTTTATTATGATTACGAAAAGTATTAAAAAACAAACATTGCTCTTTCGCTCATCATTTCATTAACTTGAGCAGCAACTTCTTCTATTACCTCTTCATTAGTATGATTCATCAAAACTTTATCAATCATTTCAACAATAACTTCCATATCCTCTTCTACAAGACCACGAGTAGTTATTGCAGCGGTTCCCACACGAATACCTGAGGTGATAAATGGCGATTTATCATCGAAAGGCACCATGTTTTTATTTACAGTAATTTCTGCTTTCACTAAGGCGTTTTCAGCTTCTTTACCAGAGATATTTTTATTTCTTAAATCAATCAACATCATGTGATTATCAGTTCCACCAGAAATAATTTCATACCCTCTTTTTACAAATGCTTCAGCCATAGCTTTGGCATTTTTTTGCAATTGCATTGCATAGGTAAAAAACTCATCTTGTAAAGCTTCACCAAAAGCCACTGCTTTGGCTGCAATGATATGCATTAACGGTCCACCTTGATTTCCAGGAAAAACTGCCAAATCCAATAAAGAAGACATCATACGAATCTCACCTTTTGGTGTTTTATGGCCCCATGGGTTTTCAAAATCTTTCCCCATCATGATCAATCCTCCACGTGGACCACGTAATGTTTTATGAGTAGTTGTAGTAACAATGTGACAATGTGGAATTGGATCACTCAACAAACCTTTGGCGATTAAACCAGCTGGGTGAGAAATATCAGCCATCAAAATAGCACCAACGCTATCAGCAATTTGACGGAATCTAGCAAAATCCATATCACGTGAATAAGCAGATGCCCCAGCGATGATTAATTTTGGCTGCTCTTTTGTAGCAATTTCTTGAATTTTATCATAGTTCAAACGTCCTGTTTCTTTGTCTACGCCATAAAAAACGGGAGTATACAAACGACCAGAGAAGTTTACTGGAGAACCGTGTGTTAAGTGACCTCCGTGAGACAAATCAAAACCTAAAATTTTATCACCTGGTTGTAAACAGGCATGATAAACCGCAGTATTAGCCTGAGAACCAGAGTGTGGTTGAACGTTTGCATACTCCGCTCCAAATAAAGCTTTGGCTCTATCAATCGCAATTTGTTCTACTACATCTACTACTTCGCATCCTCCATAATATCTTTTACCAGGATATCCTTCAGCATATTTATTGGTTAACACAGATCCAGCTGCTTCTAATACTTCATCACTTACAAAGTTCTCAGAGGCAATAAGTTCTAATCCATGAATTTGTCTATCTTGTTCTTCAAGAATAAGGTCAAAAATTTGTTCGTCGCGTTGCATTTTATTGATTTTCGTTAATTAAGTCGCAAAAATACAAAAAATCGTTTGCTTGAAACTTAGATTATAATATATTTGGTCTATAATTTTCAACAACCTAATTAACACATTATGCCAGTTACAGCCAATAATCCAAATATAAAATCATGGCTTGATGTGCCAGTAGATAGCGATTTTCCGATTCAAAATATTCCTTTTGGCGTTTTTCTGACCAAAGAAAATGTTGTAACCGTTGGTTCTCGTATTGGCGATTATGCCATAGACCTTGGCGCCTTGCAACAACTGAATTATTTTGAAGGCATTGAACTAACCGATGATATGTTCATGCAAGATACATTGAATGACTTCATTTCTGATGGTAAAAAAACCTGGCGATTGGTTAGAAATCGAATTTCAGAAATTTTTGAAGCGAGCAATCCTAAACTTAGAGACAATGCAAAACATCGCGAGGTAGTCATCTTTAATATTTCGGAAGTAGAGATGCAACTTCCGGTTTTGATTGGTGATTACACAGACTTTTATTCGAGTAAAGAACATGCTACCAATGTTGGAAAAATGTTTCGCGATCCTGAGAATGCTTTACTCCCGAATTGGCTTCACATTCCTGTGGGCTATCACGGAAGAAGTTCTTCCATCATCCCGTCAGGTATTCCCGTTCATCGCCCGATGGGACAAACATTACCAAAAGGAGAAGACACTCCTGTTTTTGGTCCATCACGCTTAGTAGATTTCGAATTAGAAACTGCATTTATCACAACAGATGTAAACATTATGGGAGAAAACATCCCCGTTTACGAAGCCGAAGATTACATCTTTGGTATGGTCCTATTAAATGATTGGAGCGCAAGAGACATTCAAAAATGGGAATATGTACCACTAGGACCTTTTCTAGCTAAAAATTTCGCTACTTCCATTTCTCCATGGATTGTTACTTTGGATGCTTTAGAACCCTTTAGAACCAAAGGCCCAAAACAAAATCCAACCCCTCTACCTTATCTGCAATCCAAAGGTAAACATGCTTTTGACATCAATTTAGAAGTTGCTATTACTCCAAAAAATGGGGTTCCAAATATAGTTTCTAAAACCAATTTCAAATACATGTATTGGTCTATGTGTCAACAGTTAACGCATCACACCTCCAATGGCTGTAGAGTAAACTCGGGCGACATGATGGGTTCTGGAACGATTTCTGGACCAACTCCTGATAGTTTTGGTTCCATGCTCGAACTAACTTGGGGAGGCAAAAACCCCATTCAACTCAATGATGGAACAGAAAGAAAATTTCTACATGACTACGATACAGTAACCATTAAAGGTTACAGTCAAAACCACGAAGTTCGCATAGGTTTTGGAGAAGTAACTAGTCAATTGCTTCCACCTTTTGTAAGACAATAAATAAAACAATCGCTTAAAAAATATCCAAAATTTTAAGCGATTGTTTTTTTCATACCATTAGCAGTATTTTAAAATGCAAACAGCCAAAGGAGGTAGTGTTAAAGCTACAGAATAATCTCTTCCATCATAAGGTGTAGATGCTACTGTTAGTTTTGCATTATTTTCAACTCCGCTACCTTCATAGTGTAAAGCATCGCTATTAAATACCTCAACTAATTCCCCTTTTTTCGGAACACCTATTCGATAATTGTCACGAACTACAGGAGTAAAATTGGCCACTATTATCAGATTGTCTTTTTCTTGATTACCCTTTCTCATATATGTCATCACCGCATTCTCATGATCAGAATAGTTAATCCATTCGAATCCCTCTGGACTAAATTGTTTTTCATATAAAGCCGGTTCTGACTTATACACACTATTTATGGCTGTAATCGTTTTTTGAATACCCTGATGAAATGGATACTGAAGCAAATGCCAATCTAAGCTTTGTTGAAAATTCCATTCCTCACTTTGTCCAAATTCCGATCCCATGAATAAAAGTTTGGCTCCTGGATGAGTAAACATATAAGCATACAACAATCTTAAATTCGCAAATTTTTGCCATTCATCACCAGGCATTCTCCCTGCAATAGAACGCTTCCCATAAACCACCTCATCGTGTGAAAGCGGCAACATAAAATTCTCCGAAAAAGCATAAGTCATGGAAAACGTCAACTCATTTTGATGGTATTTACGATACACCGTTTCTTTCTGAAAATAATGTAACGTATCATGCATCCATCCCATCATCCATTTCATTCCAAATCCTAAACCGCCCATATAGGTTGGCCTTGACACCATTGGAAAAGAAGTACTTTCCTCTGCAATGGTTTGTACACCATCAAAATTTGCGTAAACCGCTTCATTAAAATCTTTCAAAAAACTAATAGTGTCTAAGTTTTCTCTTCCACCATAAATATTAGCCTCCCATTCGCCTTCGTTTCTAGAATAATCAAGGTATAACATAGAGGCCACAGCATCAACACGTAATCCATCGACATGATAATTTTGCAACCAAAAAATAGCATTACTTATCAAAAATGAACGCACTTCATTTCTTCCATAATTAAACACCAAACTTTTCCAATCGGGATGATACCCTTTTCTTCTATCAGGATGTTCATACAGATGAGAACCATCAAAGAAACCTAACCCATGAGCGTCTTCAGGAAAATGAGAAGGCACCCAATCTAGTATAACTCCAATACCCGCATTATGCAAAGAATCCACTAAATGCATAAAATCTTGCGGGGTGCCGAATCTTGAAGTTGGGGCAAAATATCCTATCAGTTGATATCCCCACGACGGATCGTACGGATACTCCATTATAGGCATGAATTCTACATGAGTAAACCCTGTTTCTTTCACATATTTTACCAATTTATCAGCTATTTCAGTGTACGATAAAAAACTGTTATCCTCTGCATGACGCATCCACGAGCCCAAATGCACTTCGTAAACAGAATAAGGTTTATCCAAATCATTGTATTCTTTTCTAGTAGACATCCAAGTTTGATCCTTCCATTTGTAATCCAAATCCCAAACTATTGATGCGGTATGAGGAGGTCTTTCACAGTAAAAGGCAAAAGGATCAGCCTTTTCAAAAACCCCATTATCATTGGAGGAATAAATTTTGTATTTATACACTGAACCAAGTGAAATTAAAGGAATAAAACCCTCCCAAATTCCCGAGGAATCCCATCGAACATAGAGTTGATGTTCCTCGCCTTGCCAAAAATTAAAATCTCCAATAACTTCTACAGACTTGGCCGATGGAGCCCAAACTGCAAAATATACCCCATGAATACCATCAACTTCAATAATATGGGCTCCTAATTTTTCATATAATCTATAATGTTTACCAGCTTTAAATAAACTAATATCAAAGTCAGTAAAAAGTGAATGTACTTGTACTTTATTCATTTGTATAATGTTAAACCGAATGCTTCAGTCGTGATAAATTATTGTTCTTTAAAATTCATAATACTCGCAATACCCGTCAAAGGAATTACAGACCAACGAGGTCTTGAATTCAACTCATAACCCAATTCATATACTGCTTTTTCTAGTAGACAATATTTCAATAAAAATTCTATTTCTTTGTCGTATCCAATATTTAAATTACCATTTTGTGCCACATTAGTATAGGTTTCTATAAAAATCCCTACGAAATATTTATACAATAACTCACCGGCTTTAAATAGTTCATTTTGTTCAAATTGGTATTTGTCTTTATTATTGAAAATGGTGGCATAAATTGCATAATGAAACGAACGAAACATACCTGCAACATCTTTCAAGGGAGGTTGTTTTACTTTTCGATCTCGTATGGTACTTTCTGGCTCTCCTTCAAAGTCAAGAATATAGAAATCATCACCGTTTACCAAGACTTGCCCTAGATGATAATCCCCATGTATACGAATGCGTTCCGATTTCATTTTAGTCCAATTGAAATCCAGAAACACTCGTCTAATCTTCTTTTTATTATCCAAGAATTGATTGGCCAATTCTAGAGATAATCCGTCTAATTTGTGAAGATTATTTTCAAGTATATTCAGTCGGTTTTGAAATTGATAGGTCAAACGGTTTTTTAACCAAACCGAATAATCACTATTGTACGTTATAGGCGTAAATGCCGTTTCATGTATATCACTCCCTAAGGCAATGTGCATTTCGGCAGTGCGAGTAGCTAAAGTTCGAATCCTTAAAAAAATTTTTAGTCCAGCCCAATCGATGATTTCATGCGGAACATCATTCAGTTTTAACCTAGAAAACAAGGCAACATCGGGCAATTTGTCAATTTTGATTTTTCGCACACTCAAGTTTTCGAAAATCCCATTTATTTCCTCTAACATGAACTTCCAGGCATCCCCTTGATTAGGAACTAACTCTTGCATAAGTCCTAAGGTGATATTCCCTTCTGCCAAAATAACACTTATACTTCCGGTGTATGCAGGCGAGTTTTTAAAATGCATCCTTTCTGTCAAAAACCTACTGATTTCATAATCAGGATTCATGTTGATGTATATCCTTCTAAAAATTTTGAGCACTAATGAATCATTATAAATGATAGAAGTATTACTTTGTTCAACGCCCATGAATTTGGAACTATGATAGTTTTTTTGATGCATATTAGTCCCACAATGAAAACTTAGTTTCGCATCCATTTTGTTATTGGAATGCACTATGTTATCAAACAATAGCCTTCTAAAATCTTCTTGATGCAAAGCATCTACCAGAAATCCTTGAACCCCATTCATCACAACGGGAGCTATAACAGTATTGGTTTCTATGTCTACTTCAGACATAAAAGCAATAGGCATAAAATAATGTTGATAGAATGCTTCTTTGAAATTTACTTCAAACAAAACACCATAATAAGTATGCTTTTTTGAGGAGATCTGAAACGATTCCACAATTTCAATATATTTCAAGGTACTGGCTTTTCCACCGTACCATCGCTTATTGATAATATAATTTTCTAAAATATCTGAAGAAAAAATCTTTACAAATTCTTCTTCTTTAAAAGCATTTTTCCATTCAATATTAAACTCAAATGGGTTTTGGAATTCATCAATATTACTTTTATCAACCATTACTATTGAAAATTAAATAAATGAAAAGGCAAATTAGGTCTCAATTCTATAAAATTCCATTCGTGCTCCCAATAATACGATTCGTCTGTCATCAAATCATGTACTCGTATTGGGCGATTTCCGATATGAGCATAAGGCAATTTAACCATGGCTTGAACAGTATGTTCTGCGTTTAAACTCACCACCATTAAAGTTTGATTTTCCTTAGAATCATCAAATTTATAGTAGGCTATTACTTGGTCATTATTGGTTTCACAAAAAACAATATTATTCGTTTGCTGCAACGAACTTTGTGCTTTTCTAATTGTATTTATTTGTGTAATTCTATGCATCAAATTATTATAAACAGACCAATCCCATTTAATAACTTCATATTTTTCAGAATTCAGATACTCTTCTTTACCTTGAGCAAGAGGAGTACTAATCATGTATTCGAAAACAGGACCATAAATTCCTATATTTGAACTAAGTGTGGCTGCCAAAAAATATTTTTGCAAATGCACTGATTCGTTCGCTCCTTGCAATGCAAAAGGATTAATATCGGGGGTATTAGGCCAAAAGTTGGGTCTATAATACTCTTTTTGAGCTGACTGAGTTAATTCAGTTACATACTCTGTTAATTCTCGTTTTGAATTCCTCCAAGTGTAGTAGGTATAAGATTGTGTAAAACCTTGTTTAGCTAATTCATTCATTATTTTTGGTCGAGTAAAAGCTTCTGCTAAAAACAAAACATCAGGATGTTTTTTCTTTACCTCGGCTATTAACCAACCCCAAAAATAAAAAGGTTTGGTATGCGGATTATCCACTCTAAAAATTCTAATGCCGCATTCTTCAACCCAAAACAAAGCCACATCTAACAATTCTTTCCAAAGGTTTTTCCAATCCTTTGTTTCGAAATAGATAGGCTGAATGTCTTGATATTTTTTAGGAGGATTTTCGGCATATTGAACCGTTCCATCCGGTCTCCACTTAAACCATTGAGGAAACTCTTTTACATAAGGATGATCAGGAGCAGCTTGCAACGCATAATCCATTGCTACCTCAATTCCTAGTTCGCTTGCTTTTTTCACTAAAGATTTGAAATCTTCAAGAGAACCTAGCTCGGGATGAACCGCTTTATGTCCGCCATATTGGGAACCAATCCCCCAAGGTGATCCCACATCCCCTACTTGGGCATTGGTAGCATTATTTTTACCTTTTCTATTCACTTCTCCTATTGGATGAATGGGCGGAAAATACAAGGTATCAAAACCCATAGCTGCCACCCTAGGTAATAGTTTCTCGCAATCTTTGAATGTACCATGTTGGCCTTCTTGTTCAGAAGATGATCTGGGGAAAAACTCATACCAAGTACTAAAAAGTGCTTTTTTTCTATCTACATACACAATTAATTCTTGCGAGGTATTTTCAATATAACGTACGGGGTATTTTTTAAAAATAGATTTCAACTCAGGAGACACCGCTTCCCTTATAGCAGCATCATAAGACGACTCTGTTTTGAATAAGGTTAGTACTCGATTTAGGTATTCTTTTTCTGAAGCCTCAACTTTTTGGAGTATTGCTTCTATGTATTCTGCCCCTTCTAGCAATTCCGACTTTACATATTGATTATCGTTAATTTTACGCTCGGTGCCATGTTGCCAATTCAATGCGTAATCCACCCAACCTTCAATAAAATAAGTATAATAACCTTGTTTTTCAACTGTAAAACTTGCATGCCATTCATCATTATGAGTAGGCCACATTCTCACTTCACTCCACTTTTTTTCCGATTCGTGTTTAAATTTTACACAGCACTCTAAAACATCATGTCCATCCGAAAAAACATCAGCAGCTACCGCTACTGATTGACCTACAATTCGTTTAATAAAATGCGCTCCTCCATCTAACTGTGGAACAACATTTTCAATTATAATTCGTGTTTGTTTTTGCATAAATCAATATTTATAGGTAAGTCATTGGAGGGTTTTATACCATAACGACTTAAAAAATGTACTTTCTTTTATTCAATTCTAAAATTATCTGGAAGAACTTTTCCTTTTTTGACTACTATTATACCGTCTTTAATACAATAAAGTTCTTCGGTACAGTTTTCCAAATGTGGCCCTCCATTGAGATATACATTATTCCCGATTCTACAGTTTTTATCAATCAAAGTATTGTTCAAGAAACAATTTGCTCCTATACCAACTAAACTAACTTGGTTTTGTACATCTTTCTGAATATCCTCCAAACTCTGATAAAAATCGCTCCCCATGACATACGAATTTTCAATAACAGTGCCCTCACCTATTCTAGAACGATTACCAATTACAGAACGTTTTATTGACTTTGCACTAATGATACATCCGTCAGAAATTACCGAATGATCTATTAGTGTATTGATAAATTTGGAAGGAGGCAACAATCGAGGGTGCGTATATATCTTGTTTTCGTTGTCGTACAAATTAAATTTTGGCACATCATCAGTAAGGCCAATATTGGCTTCAAAAAACGAATCTATGTTTCCAATATCAGTCCAATAACCTTCATATTGATAACTTAAAATCTTTTTATTACCAACAGCTTGAGGTATTATTTCCTTTCCAAAATCTTTGGTATCTGGGTTTTTCATAACTTCAACTAGAAGCTCTCTATTAAAAATATAAATCCCCATTGAAGCCAAGTACTTTTTACCTTGTTCTTGCATTTCCTCACTTACTTCTGACTCCCATTGAGGCAAAAGCTCAGGTGCTGGCTTCTCTATAAACGATTCGATACCACTTTGCTTATTTGTTTTTAAAATACCAAATTCAGGAGCATCTTTTGCGTTAACTGGTAGTGTAGCGATAGAGATATCAGCTTGATTAGCAATATGAGCTTCTAGCATATCATTGAAATCCATTTGATACAGCTGATCTCCTGATAAAATCAATACGTAATCAAAATCATGATTTAAAAAATGAGGCATGCATTGTCTTACAGCATCGGCTGTACCCTGAAACCAAGTAGGATTATCAGGCGTTTGTTCTGCTGCCAGAATATCTACAAAAGCATTGGTAAATATGCTAAAATTATAGGTGTTCTTGATATGTGCATTTAATGATTTAGAATTGAACTGCGTCAACACAAAAATCCGAAAGATGTCTGAGTTCATACAATTTGAAATAGGAATATCTACTAATCGATATTTCCCAGCAATAGGCACAGCAGGTTTTGATCGAAATTGAGTAAGTGGAAACAAGCGTGATCCTTGCCCTCCTCCCAAAACGATTGCAATCACATTTTTCTTTTGTTGTTTCATGATAAATGGTTCTAGTATATACGATTGTAAATCACTGATATTAAGTACTTAAGATTCTAAATACTTAATAAAAACATATTTTAAAAGCATATTTTACTAAAAAAACAGTGCTTTAATAATATTTTCTTAAATTTAAGAAAAATAAAACGGTTTACAAATATTTAGAGATAATTATAAAAATGCCAAGCAACAATTCAAATACAAACAAAAATTTACGAATACCAAAATTTATTTTATATTCAGCTAAGATATCCTCAGTATTATCCACTCGACTTACAACACGTTTTGCCGCATTGTTATTTGTTACCCCAATCAAACACAAAGCGCCTAAAAGAGAGCATGAAATGTACAGAAAAAGCAAAAAGGAATTCTTACACATACCAAGTCTTAACAAAAAAATAATGTGCTATCGGTATGGTGAATCACAAAAAAAAGTGCTCTTAGTTCATGGTTGGTCTGGTCGTGGAACTCAATTATGCAAAATTGCTGAAGCTTTTACAAAAAATGGTTATGCCACAGTGAGTTTTGACGCTCCTGCCCATGGAAAATCACCAGGTTCAACAACAATAATGTCTGAATTCATTGCCGCCATTCACGAAGTAGACCAAAAGTACGGCCCTTTTGAAATAGCCATAGGTCATTCCCTTGGAGGCATGTCAGTTTTAAATGCACTAAAAAATGGGTTAAAAGTAAAAAATGCAGTAATTATAGGAAGTGGCGATGTTGTTAAAGACATTATTGATGATTTTATTTTCAAATTAAAGATCAACCCCAAGTTTAGTACACTTTTAAAAGAATACTTTGAAAAAAAATACGGTGGAAAAATGGACGATTACTCCTCCTACAAAGTTGTATCTTCTATCACAACTCCTTTACTTATTATACACGATAATGACGATTATGAAGTCCCTGTTTCTGCTGGAATTCACATTCACGAACATGCAATTTCAAGTTCATTATTGCTAACCAACAATCTTGGCCATAGAAAAATTCTTGGTGACAAAGTCGTTATTGAAAACATTATTACTTTCATTAATAAACACAAATAATTAGAAAACAATATCAAAAAAAATCCCAATCTGCTAGATTGGGATTTTTTTTGAGCTTTTTAAACGGATTATTTTTTACTCCATTCAGCGATGCTTTCTTTATTCATTTTCACATAATCCTGATTCTTTGCAGACTCAGCACCAGCTAGAGATAATTTTGCAGTTTCTACTGCTCCTGCTTTATCCCCTTGTTTGGCTTGAATTAAAGATTTCAATCTTAAATACCAGTAAGGTTTTTCGGCACTTAATTCTAAAGCTTTATCAATGTATGTTCTTGATTTTGAAAGATCACCATTGGCTTGAAATAAATACTGTGCTGCAGAAAAATAGTCACCAGCTGTGGGTCCTGCTAATACTTTGTTGATACTTTCTGTTGCTATTTTTTCAGTTGGAACTTCAAATTTCAAAGAAACAGAGGAATTTTCCCAAGCAATATCTAAATGTCCCGCATTCATCGACAAGTTATTAATTCCAATGGTAAAAGATTCTACCGCTTTAGGCAACGCTTCTTCTTTTACTGTAGTACGCAAAGCTACATTAGCCTCATTAAATTCAGCTGGCAACCCCCAATTGTCAGTAGTGGTATAAAAAATTATTTCCCAACTTTCAATTTTCGGAATGGTATATAAAGCATACTTACCTTTTTTCAATGTTTTCCCATCAATGATCACATCATCAGAAAAAGATATTGTTGTATTAGCATTAGCTCCTGTTCTCCATAATTTACCAAATGGTACTAAATTTCCAAAAACAGGTCTTCCTTTTGCCGCTGGTCTAGAATATACCACTTCAACATCTGTGAGTCCCACAGTTTGCATGATAGTCGCTTTTGGACTAGCAGCAGGTGCTTTTACTTGTGCTTCGATTGTGAAATTGGCAATAAATATCGCCAATGCAATAATAATTTTTTTCATAGGTGTAATTTAAGTTAGTTTTTCAAAATTACAAATAAGATTGACATCTCCTCTACTTAAGTTTAGATTTTAAATCCGTATTGTTTTACAATTGCTGCATCTAAGTCATTAAAATCAGTTACCAAAGCATTAGCTGTTGTCAAATCTTGATCCTTAGAATGCAAACTGGCATAGCCTACACAAAATATGCCTGCCGCATTGGCTGCTTTCACCCCATTGGTACTATCTTCAATAACAATACATTGTTGTTTTGGTGCTACTGACAAACTTGCTGCATGCTCAAAAATTGCAGGATGAGGCTTCGATTGTGGAAAGTCTTCCCCACTAACTATATGCGAAAAATATTGATGTAAATCAAAGCGTTTAAAAACACGATCAATAGTTACTTTTGAGGCAGATGAAGCTACTATAAGTTGCATTCCATTTTGATAAAGATCTTTTATTAAGTTTTCTACCCCTTCTAGCAAAGTCAAATCCTCTTTAGTATCAAAAGCATCATTAAAAAGATTTCTTTTTTGCTGAATCAGGTCCTCAACTTCTTGAGACAAATTAAAATTAGATTTCAAAATTTGAAACGTATTTCGAGTTGACAACCCTGTAAAAGAAGTGTACATCTCCTCGGGTACTGTGATGTTTAACACCTCAAATTGTTTATAATACGCATAACGATGTACAGGTTCTGTATCCACAATCACTCCATCCATGTCAAAAATTACGGTCTGTATCATTTTTTTATTTTTTGTTATATTTTTTTTAATAATTAATAGAATCTATTCTTCTGCTTTATCTGTTTTCAACAAATGGCGTATAACGGTTTCGGCAGCATACAAACCAAAAAGTCCTGGCATATAACTATTGGTGCCATAAAAAGATTTTTTGAAATTGGACCCATCTGTCAATTTTAAACTGGTAGGATCTTGGATTTCTGAAGAAAAAACTACTTTTAATTTGAACAATTTATGCTCTTTTAATCGCCTTTTAATAGTACGGGCAAAGCTACAATTAATGGTTTGTGAAATATCTGCAACTTTCACTTTTGATGCCTCCATTTTTCCGCCGGCTCCCATACTACTGATAATTTTTACCCTATACCTTCTAGCACCTAAAATCAAATTAATTTTGGGAGTCACACTATCGATACAATCTAAAACATAATCAAAGTCATTATTTACGATTTCAAAAGCACGTTCTGGTGATAAAAATTCTTTTACTCGTGTCAATTTCAATTCTGGATTTATATCCATCAATCGATCTCCAACCACCTCAACTTTAGGTTTTCCTACTGTAGAATGTAAGGCGGGCAACTGTCGGTTGATATTGGTAATATCTACTACATCGCCATCCACTATCGTTAAGCTACCCACTCCGGCTCTAGCTAAAAATTCGGCTGCAAAAGATCCTACTCCTCCTAAACCTACTACTAATACATTTGATTTTCTTAATTTTTCCAATCCATCAGCTTTAAACAAAAGCTCTGCTCTCTCGGTCCATTGTGCCATTTTAAAGATTATTTTTTAGTTAAAGAATTATTTATTTTTTTAAAATAGTGCATTGAAATTTTGATTTACTATAGTTTGAATTTCTTCCACTGCTAGTGCTTTATAAGCTGCTGCAGCGGTATAAACTTCTTGTATTTTGATGTCTGCCACATCCGTTTCTAATAAAAACCGATCGTTGGGAGTGTTCTTTAAAACCAATGCTAAATTTGAGTTTTCCAAAATTTGTTTTCCAAAGGAAAGATAAAAGCCGTGATGCAATAATTGTTGCGCTAAAATATCTTTTTTGGAAAACCCATGAATTATTAAAGGAATGGTAGTTTTAACTTTCGTTTTTAATGCTATGAGTTCTTGATAACCGTTTACACAATGCAGAATTACAGGTTTTTGTATTTGCTCTGCAATTTCCAATTGTTTTTCCAAAACTTTCATTTGCATTTCTAAATCTACTGCGCTCCTTTTATCTATTCCACATTCGCCAATAGCCATACATCCTGATAGTTGTACTTTATCTTTTAAAACTTGAAAATCGTCTTCTAACCGATCAATCTCAATAAACATGGGATGTATACCAACAGAAAAATATGGTATTTCGGAATCAAAATCGTTGGGATATTGATTTACTATTTCCAACACCTTTGCTTGATGGGTAAATTGATGCGTATGTAAATTAATAAATTGCATTAGTCTTTAAAACGTTTTACACCTGCTTTAATTGCAATATTCAAATCATTTTCTATTGGAACTTTGGGGCAAGAATAACGATGACTGTAAGCACAATAAGGATTGTAAGCTTTGTTGAAATCTATCAAGAGTTCATTAGAATTGGGTACTTTCAAATCAATATATCTTCCACCTATATAACTTTCCTTTCCACAAGTCAAATCAAAAAAGGGCAAAAATAAATCATCCTCATTACCTTGCTTTTTAGAATATTCAACATCTTGGTATACATTCAAAGTAAATGATTGATTCTCTATTGTAAAACTTACTTCGCCATATTTTACATACAATGGTTTTCGGTCCGTTGTGGTTTTCATCAAAAAAGGCACTTCGTTGGGAGTACGTTTTAAAACTGCCTTAACACAAAACTTTTCATCAATCGAATAAAATTCAAGGGCTTTAAATTTTGCCAAATCTTCTTTGTTTAAAGGACTATGTTTGGGATCTGAAAATTCGATATTCAAATCGTTTTGAAATTTTATAACTGAATTGCTATCAAAAGGAGCTTGTGCTTGAATAGCGTTGAAATATAGAATTGCAAAAACAAAAAATGCTTTTTTCATGTACTTTTTTTTGCAAAAATAATTTATCCCTCTCAAAAAATGATCAAATTCGACATGTAATTTATGCCAACAAAGTCAAATAACAAGGAACCCTAAATTTTAAATTTTCAAAACAGTACCTTTGCAGCAAACAAAAAAACAATGCTTACAAAAGGATTTCAACGCTATATTGATAATTACAGAGGGTTTTCTAGAGAAGTTTGGATCTTAACGATTATGACTTTTATAAATCGTGCAGGAACAATGGTGCTCCCTTTTTTATCAAAATATTTAAAGGAAGACCTTGGATTTACCTATTCACAAGTAGGATGGGTTATGGTTTGTTTTGGTTTTGGTTCGATGCTGGGTTCTTGGTTGGGAGGAAAGCTATCTGACAAGATTGGTTTTTATCGCATTATGGTATTCAGTTTATTTACTACTGGTCTTTTGTTTTTTGTGGTACAATATATTACCTCATTTTGGGGACTCTGCGTTAGTATGTTTGTCATCATGTCTATAGCAGATATGTTTCGACCTGCCATGTTTGTTTCGTTGGGCACCTATGCCAAACCCGAAAACAGAACAAGAGCGTTAACCTTGGTTCGTTTGGCAGTAAACCTTGGATTTGCCGCTGGACCTGCTTTAGGTGGTTTGATAATCATTGGAATGGGATACCAAGGATTGTTTTGGGTGGACGGAGCCTCATGTATAATTGCTATTAGCTTATTTGCCTTTTTAGTCAAAGAAAAAAAATCAGTAAAAAATACCATAGAGATTTCTAACGAATCAAATCAAACGGTTTCTGTATTTAAAGACAGTATTTTCTGGATATTCTTGTTTGTTTGTTTTATAACAGCTGTGTTATTCTTTCAATTATTTACCACTTTACCTTTGTATCATAAAGAACAATTTGGGCTGTCCGAATTTCAAAGCGGATTATTATTGTCCTTCAATGGTTTGTTGATTTTCTTTTTAGAAATGCCTATTGTAAGTACATCGCAGAGAAAAAACATCAACAAACTCAAGATCATTCTGTGGGGTTGTGTTTTCATGTCTATTAGTTTCTTGGTATTACTTCTTCACTCTTGGGTTGGCTTTTTGATTATTAGCGTTTTCATAATCACTTTTGGAGAGATGTTTATATTCCCTTTTTCAAATTCATTTGCATTGAGCCGAGCACCCAAAGGTCATGAAGGACGCTATATGGCGCTTTTCACTATGAGTTTTAGTTTGGCGCACATCGTCAGTTCGAAAACGGGCATGGAAATCATTAGTCGATTTGGCTATCAAAACAACTGGTTGTTCATGAGTGCACTAGGCCTCCTTTCCGTACTTGGTTGTATCTGGATATTGAAATTGGTACAAAATGAAAAACAAAAATCCTCTTCATAACTTCGTCTACACACCTATAGAAGAGCAATGTCAACTTAAAATTTAGTTAAATAACTATAAAATTAGTTTACCAACTAAAAAAATAGTTATAAGTTTGTTGTATCACAATCACAAATTAACCATGATGCAAAAACTTACCAACAAAGAAGAAGAAATCATGCATATTTTATGGAAGCTAAAAAAAGCTTTTGTAAAAGAAATACTCGCAGAAATCACTGACGAGCAACCCCACTACAATACACTGTCAACTATTGTAAGAAATTTAGAAGAGAAAGGTTTTGTTGCTCATCTGGCTTTTGGCAATACCCATCAATACTTTCCTGTAGTTACTTTGGAAGAATATCGCAAGAAATTCATGAAAACTGCTATCGAAAATTTTTTTGATAGTTCCTACAAAAACATGGTAACCCATTTTGCTAAAGAAGAAAAAATATCAGCCGCTGAGTTACGTGAAATACTTGCTATGATAGAACAAAAATAAAGATATGGAAACGCTCTTTCTTTACCTATTAAAATCGAGTGGCTTGATTGTAATGTTCTATCTTGCCTATCATTTTTTGTTACGCAAAGAAACATTCTTTTCGCTCAATCGCTATTTCTTATTGAGTGGCCTTGGTATTGCCCTCACATTACCGTTATTTTATATCAAAAAAATTGTCTGGGTCACAACAACAAAAGTCCCCATGCTATTTTCGCCCCTATCATATAAACAAATACATACGAATGATAGCTTTGAAATAAATTGGTTTAGTGTAATTTTTGGATTGTACCTGATCGGTTTGGCTGTATTATTTTTAAAACTCGCCCTAGACTTTAAAAGCCTAAAAAACCTTTTACGTCATCAAGAATCGGAACGCCAAACCAACTTCAAACTAATCGATGTTGCTGAAAAAATTGCTCCATTTTCATTTTTCAACACTATTGTTTTCAACTCCAGCTTGTATTCAACACAAGAATTACAAAGTATTTTAGAACACGAAAAAATTCATAGTGAACAACATCATACTCTTGATGTACTAATCATTCGTTTTTTCAGTATACTTTTTTGGTTCAATCCTTTTATTTGGTTATACCAAAAAGCCCTTTTACAGAATCTCGAATTTATAGCCGATCATAAAGCCATACAGCGTCTTTCAGACAAAAAAAGCTACCAATTGGCTCTATTAAAATTTACCACTCACGAAAATTGTGTGGCTCTTACCAATCATTTTCATCAATCATTAATCAAAAAACGAATCGTTATGTTAAACAAAAATCAATCTCACAGAAGGAATTTATTGAAATACACTTTGATAATTCCAGCATTAATGGCATTTGTAATACTTTTTCAAGTAAAAGTAATTGCACAAGAAAAACCAACTATTACTATCTCTTCCTCGATAGCAAAAGAAAAAGACCTTGTTTGGGTAATTGACAAAAACACAACCGATTTTAAGTTGAAACAAGACATAGAACAACTTAAAAAAGAACACGGTATCACCCTGAAAGTATCAAAAATAAAGCGTAATGCTAATTTTGAAATTACGGCAATAAAAATCCAATACGAAGATCAATTTGGCAACAAAGGCAGCAACCAAGTAGCAAGCGATCATCCCATTGCTCCATTTTCTCTCATCAAAAAAACAGACGATTATGGAAAAACTAATTTAAGTTTACTTTCTGGTAAACCTAATAAACTTAGTAACCATAAAAAAATTGCCATCACAACTAAAGATAAAGAAAGCGACAATTTTACTTTTTCTTTTAGTGATGACGAAGACGAAATTAGTACTACTACTAGACCAGAAATACCAGAAACACCAACTCCACCCAACCCAGCATCAAAGGCCTCTCCTGCTGATAAACCTGAGTTACCCGCACAACCAAATGTGAAAATTGAAAAAAAGATAAAAGTATTTACTGAAAAAAATGGCGATAAACCAACGGTTTACATTAATGGTAAAAAAATTGATATTGATTTAGACGATCTAGACTTTAGTTTTGACCCAAGTTCCTTTTTAAATTTAGATGCTTTGGATGAAGACATAGCAATTCAAGGCAATGCCAAAAAAGGCACCATTATTATTACTTCAAAAGACGGAAAAACCGAAATCAACTTGGGTAAAGAAATGGAGCGATTTAAAGAAGAAATGGAAAAAGCCAAATCTGAAATGATACGAGCATTTAGAGAACGCGAAAAAGTTACACCAGAAATTGAAAAAGCGAAAAAGGAAATGGAAAAAGCAAAAGCAGCCATGGAAAAAGCTCGAATAGAACTAGAGAAAGCTCGAGCAGAAGCCTTAAAACAACAAAAAATATAAAGAAAAATGACGGTTTTGATAGACCGTCATTTTTTTTATATTTGAAGAAAAAAACATATGTTTAAAATTTTAGCTCGAATTAACAAATTCATCTTACCAAGTTTCACCAAGCAACGATTAGATATCAATAAAGCCAAAAAGTGGCAATTGGCATTAATCGGCTATAGATATTATGTAACCAAAAGAGCGCTTGATTAATATTGAATGGCAGCAAAAATCTCATTTGCTCCCAATTTTTCTCTTCCGTTTAGGAAGGAAAGTTCCATTATAAAATTACATTGTACAATAATACCGCCTAATTGCTCGACCAAATCGCATACTGCTTTGGCTGTACCTCCCGTAGCCAAAACATCGTCATGAATCACCACTAAATCCCCTTTTTGAATGGCATCGGTATGAATTTCCAAAGCATCAAATCCATATTCTAATTCATATGAAGCCGACAAAGTTTCGTAGGGTAATTTTTTAGGTTTACGAACTGGAATAAAACCAGCATTTAATTCTTGTGCCAACAAAGTGCCCATAAAAAAACCTCTACTTTCTACGCCAACAACCTTATTAATTCCGCGGTCTCGTAATGAAGAAACTAAAATTTCAAGACATTCTTTCCTTGCACTAGGGTCAAGAAGTAATGGAGTTATATCTTTAAACGAAATTCCTTCTTTAGGAAAATCCTGAATATCACGGATATACTGATCTATTTTCATTTTTTTTTATTTTTACTAATAAATACGCTTGCAAGTTACACATTTATTCCTATATTTGCACCCGCAATCAAGGCTTAGTTATAAACACCAAGCCATTAGCAAAAGGCCTCGTGGCGCAACTGAATAGCGCATCTGATTACGGCTCAGAAGGTTACAGGTTTGAATCCTGTCGAGGTCACAAAAAAACGCAATTATCCATTGATAGTTGCGTTTTTTGCTTTTACCCCCTTCCTTTAATTATGAGAGAATTCCATTATGACCAAAAATACAAGAACGTAATCTTCGACATTAGCTCATTGAATCATCAAGAATTTGAAACTTGTATTTTCGAAAATTGCAATTTCCCTTCATGCCATTTTATAGATGTCCAATTTATCGATTGTGAATTTATTAATTGCAATTTCAAGGGGACACAAATTAACCATGTTGCATTTAGAACAGTGCATTTCAAAGGATGTCATATGGAAGCCGTCAATTTTGCTATGTGTGACAAAACAATTTTTGAAATTCATTTTTCAAATTGCCAATTGGATTTTACAAAATTTTACGCTCTAAATTTAAAGAAAACCAATTTCATTGGATGCAGTTTGATTG
This sequence comes from Flavobacterium riviphilum, assembly GCF_055231795.1. Classification (NCBI taxonomy): domain Bacteria; kingdom Pseudomonadati; phylum Bacteroidota; class Flavobacteriia; order Flavobacteriales; family Flavobacteriaceae; genus Flavobacterium; species Flavobacterium riviphilum. The sequence goes on along the minus strand of NZ_JBUYSY010000002.1, from coordinate 266,508 downwards.
CTGCAGATTTTATGGCCACCAATCTCACCGAAGCCATTTTTGACAATTGTGATTTATACAAAGCAGAGTTTGAAAAAGCCAAAGCCAATAAAACTGATTTTAAAACCAGTCGCAACTACGCTATAAATCCAACTAAAACACAACTAAAAAAAGCCCGTTTTAGCAGGGCTGAAGTCAAAGGTCTATTGAGCTGTTTTGAGGTCGTAGTAGATTAATTCGAAAGAATTTGTCCATCTTGCATGATAATGGTTCTGTCTGATCTTTCTGCAAATTCGTTATCATGTGTTACAACTAGCAAGGTTTGCTGTTTTTCGAGCGTTAATTGCTTGAAAATATCAAAAACCAAATCACTATTTTTCTTGTCTAGATTACCCGTAGGCTCATCTCCCATAATAATTAAAGGGTCATTAATTAAAGCCCTTGCAATGGCTACGCGCTGTTTTTGTCCTCCGCTTAATTGATTGGGCATTTTTAAAGCTTGCTCTTGCATGTCTAAGGTCTTCAAATGTTCCATTGCCCTAAATTCTAACTCTGCTTCGGTTAACTTACCTAATTTCAATCCTGGGAGCATTACATTTCTCAATACATTGTACTCATTCAACAAATAATGAAACTGAAACACAAAACCAATTTTCTCATTTCGAATCCAAGCCAATTCTTTATCCGATTTACCCGTTACAAGCTCTTCATGAATCCACAATTTACCTTCATAATCAGTATCCATAGTCGAAAGTAAATACAACAAAGTTGATTTACCACAACCTGATTTACCAACAATGGAAACAAATTCCCCATGATTAATAGTCATATCAATATTCTTCAACACCTGAAATGGTGAAGGGTCGTAAAAGTATTTACTTAAACCTTGAGTTTCTAAAACTTTATTAGACATAGTTATTTTCCTCTAATGATGGCTACAGGATCAATCTTACTTGCTTTTATCGCTGGAAATAAACCTGCTATGAATGTGGTGAAAAGCGCAAAAGAGATTCCAATGATGTAATACAAAATATTAAAATTAATAGGATACGTTGATATGGTCGGCAAAGCTGCCGTTTCAAATGGTATAATGTCAATAATAGAGGCAAAGATATACCCAAACAACAATCCAAAAACGCCGCCTGTAAATCCTATAATAAGAGACAAGGTCATAAAAATCCATTTCACATCATTGCCCGAAAATCCTGTTGCCTTGAGAATGGCAATACTGTCCATTTTTTCGTAAATCATCATATTCAATATATTGTAAATCCCAAAACCAGACACAATAAGCAGTACAATTCCTACGGCATATGAAATTATTGACCGAACAGAGCTTCCGGTTTCAAACTGAGAATTGGCGGTTTGATAATCAATGGAATCCAAATCGAAATTTTTTTCAAATTCTTTAGCAATCAAAGGAGCCGTGGTCATATCAAAAAGCTTAACCTGAATATCGGTAATATAATTAGTAGACTCTCCTAATATTTTTTGCGCGGTACCAATTGATGTATAGGTCATCGTATCGTCAATTTCTGCAATACCTATTTGAATAATGCCGACTACTTTTAATGTAGCCAAATTCCCTTTTGAAGTAGTTACTTTGATACGATCTCCAACAACCAACATCATTTTATCCGCTAACCCTTTCCCAATAATAATACTATTGTTTTGTTCTAAATCAGTTATAGTACCTTCGATAATATAATCACTGGTTTGAAAAAGTTTCTCTTCCGCATTCACCTCTATACCGTTGATTACCCCGGAGATTTCTATGGTACCTGAATTAAAAAAAACAGGAGTTACTACTTTTGGCGCTACGTCAACAATACGAGAATCTTCTTTTAAAACCTTAATAATTGGAATCGCGTTATATATAGATTTGCCTTGGTCTTTGGGTTTAATCGAATGGATAAAATGAATGTCTTTTGCATAATTTTTACTCAATAAAATTGGTTGATTTTCTGTAGGTTTTATTTCATTATACAATCGAACATGAGGTGTTCGATTGAGCATTAAACCATCCAACAAATCATTTAAACCATTCATAAAACTTACCAGAGCAATAAACATAGCAATACTAAAAGTAACTCCAATTGCCGCCACTATTGTTTGTTTCAAACGCGCTCTAAGCAAATGCAAAGCTATATTGAGAATGAGATTATAATTCATTACTGAGCCTTGTATATAGTTTCTCCTTGATGAAGTCCTTCTAGAATTTCGACTTTTTTATAGTCACTCAAACCGATTCTAACTTTTCTTTTTTCATCTTTATTCACCAGTACATAAGAACCGTCAAATAAATACTCCTTAGGAATAATTACAGCATTTTTCTTGGTTTTGATGACAATGTTAGCTTCTGCTGTAAGATTGGGATACAATTTTGGCGGTGCTTTAGTAAATTGTGCTTCCAATTTAAATGTCCTTGATTTTTCGTCCATAATAGGGTAAATTTTTGAAACAATGGCTTCAAATACTTGGTTCTTATAACTATCCATAGTGATAAGCATTTTTTGCCCCATTTGTACCCTTACCATATCATTTTCATCCACATCCAGTTCGATTAAAAAATCATTGGTTTTTCCGATGGTAGCCAATGCCATTTGAGGAGTTACAAATGTGCCTTCTTTGACTGGTAAATCAAACAATTGACCATTAAACTCACTTGAAATTGCATAATCCTCAAGGTTTTTTTGGCTTAATTTCACATTGATTGCATTTTTATTTTGGTCATTTTGCAATTGAATTTGGAATTGAGCCAACTGTCTACGAGCTACTTCGTAATTATTTTTGGCAGTTTTATAACTTTGCGTTACCCTATCCAAATCAACTTGAGAAATACCTTCATATTTCATAGCATTTTGACTTCTTTTATAAACCGATTCTTCAAGTGCCAAATTATCTTTTGCGGTTTGAAGTTTCAACTCTAGTTCGGCAATTTTATCTTGTATAAAACGACTTTCTCTTCGACTCAACTCATAAGCTAATTGAGCATTTTGAGCATTTAAACTAGCTTTATCACTATCCAATTCAAACAAAATTTGCCCTTTTTTAATGGTTTGCCCCACTTGTACTCTTGTTTTTTTCAAAACACCGTTAACCGTAGCATATACTATATATTGACCTTTGGCTTTTATTACTCCAGAAGCATAAACACTTTCTGTAATAACCCCGATTGTGGGCTGAGTTTCTTGGCGGGATTCTTTGGAACAACTAACTAAAAGAAGTAAAAAAAGAAGTAAAACAAAATTTCTTATTCTCATCATTGTGAATTTAATAGAGCAATTTGAGGTTGAAATATCCATAAAATTAGAGGAAATTAAATCGAATTCCATAAAATTACACTTTTATAAGAACATTAGAAGCTTTTTTAAATTGAAATTTTAAAGAAAAGTCAAGCCTCTAGTATTAACAAAATGAAATACAACATCTTGCTAACTTTTAAAAAAACAAAACCGTCTCAAAGCCCCTCTGAAACGGTTTATTTATTTTTTTGTATTAAAACTAGAAGAGTAATTTAGATAATATATTAGTTGAACTAGATGTTTTAGGAATTAACTGTAACAAACTAGCATATTGTTGTGCTTTTAAAACAGTTTTCATTTTAGAAGGAAAAGCAGTTTGTATACCAGACATTACTTTTTGATAACCCGCCTTGTTTGTAGCTAACATAGGCAAGGCATTTTTCTTTTTATTTAATAATTCAGTAACAATTGAAGTAGTTTGTGTAACCTGCTCAGGACTTAATTGAATTTTAGATTGTAATGAATTTACAATCTGACTGCCGATAGCCCCTACATCAAAAGAGGATGTTGCTGCTTTTGAGGCTACTGATGTGACTTTATTTACATCATTAAGTGATATTTGAGCCTGAATTCCCCAACAAAATCCAACAAAAAAAACAGTTGTAAAAAATAATTTTCTCATAATATTTTTTTTTAGTTAAAAACAAAACGAAACATTACACTAGAGACAGATAACTGAATATCAATCTAATATACAACTTATTTTATGATTTTTTTATTTCAATAACTTTTTTGCTTTTTCTAAATCTTCAGGCGTATCGATACCTATTCCTACGTGGCTAGTTTCAACCATTTTTATTCGTTTACCAAATTCTAAATAACGTAACTGTTCTAATTTTTCAGAAGCTTCGAGAGATTTCATAGGCAAACTGTAAAAATCTAATAAGGCTTGCTTTCTAAAAGCGTAGATACCGATATGTTGCATATAACGCACTCCTACATTTTTTTCTCTTGGATACGGAATTACAGAACGTGAAAAATATAAAGCAAAGCCATTTTGATCCACCACCACTTTCACATTATTTGGATTATTTATTTCATCTTCATTTGTAATTTCACGCATTAAGGAAGCTAAATCCACTTGTTGGTTGGTGTCGTTTTTAAATACTTCAATCACTTTTGCCAAAGGTTCGGCATTTATGAATGGTTCATCGCCTTGTACATTGACCACGATATCAACATCCAAATTTTCAACTGCTTCTGCAATACGATCACTCCCCGACTCATGTTCTTTGATACTCATGATGGCTTTACCGCCGTTTGAAACAATTTCATTATAAATCAAATCAGAGTCGGTTACCACAAACACATCATCAAAAAGTTGTGTATTCATGGCGGCCTCATAAGTTCTTCTGATGACTGTTTGTCCACCCAAATCTTGCATTAATTTTGCAGGAAATCGTGTGGAGGCGTATCGAGCGGGAATGACTGCTATTATTTTCATTATTTTTCTTTTTTTTTATAATTATATCAACAGATAATAAAACACTATTCTACAAAACTATCATCTTTAAATCCTATCAAATATAGCTTATTTTTCGCACGTGTCATGGCAGTATACAACCAACGAACATAATCCGTATCGATACCGTTGGGCAAATACGGTTGTTCAATAAAAACCGTATTCCACTGTCCACCTTGCGATTTATGACAAGTGATGGCGTAGGAAAATTTGACTTGAAGTGCATTGAAATACTCGTTATTTTTAACTTTCTGAAACTGTTTGTATTTGGTTTCGCCTTCGTAATCTTTCATCACTTCTTGATACAATCTGTTCGATTCTTCGTAGGTTAAAGAAGGCGATTCACTTTTAATGGTGTCCAATAATAAAACGGTTTCTAAAGGTTTTTGGTTGGGATAATCGACCATTCTGATTTTGACTTTTGCAAATTTGAAACCGTATAATTCTTTGATTGCAAATATCTCTAACACTTCGATGATGTCACCATTGGCTACAAAACCAGCTTCATCAGAATCTTTTAGCCAAAAGTAATTGTTCTTGACCACCATCAAAAAATCGCCCGTGGCCAATTCACTTTCTTTATCTAATATTTTGGCACGAATTTGCTCATTGTACTGATTCGCTCTTTTGTTAGAACGTACAATAAAAGCGGTATCCTCAATGCTGTAGTTGCTATAAGCTGAATGAATCGCATCTTGAATATCATAACCATCCACAAGTCGGACGATATCTTTGAATTTTTTCAAATCAAATTGATAATCCGTCACGAAAGCATCGTTAAGCAATTCACGCAAAGCAGTTGCATTATATAAAATTCCAGAACTTTCTTCTTGACGCATGACTTCATTCAATTCAATATGCTCTACATTTTTGGCATAATGCAATTCTAACGAATGAATATCCAACGCTGGACTCACTTCAAGATTAACTGGAGGCAACTGAGCGGTATCTCCCAAAAGGATCATTTTGCAATTGGTTCCCGAATACACATACGAAATCAAATCATCTAATAGTGAGCCATTTTCATACAATTTCGAATCGGAATTGGTGTCCGAAATCATAGAGGCTTCATCGACGATAAAAATGGTGTTCTTATGTTTATTGGGTTGCAGCGTAAAAGAAACGCCGCCTCCGGATGTTTTTTTAGGAAAATAGATTTTCTTATGAATGGTAAAAGCTGGTTTTTCCGAATAATTGGCGATTACTTTGGCTGCTCGACCCGTTGGTGCTAACAAAACATATTTTTTTTGTATGGCAACTAAATTATTCACAATTGTGGAAATTACAGAAGTCTTTCCTGTACCTGCATACCCTTTCAATACAAAAATTGAATCGTTTGAAGTATCTGTCAAAAAAACGGCAATTTTTTGAAAAAAAATATCTTGTTGATAGGTAGGTTGAAACGGAAATTGCTTTTGTAAAAGTCCGTAAAATTGAGCAGAATTCATAACATAAAATTAAGCCACAAAGTAACGGAAAGTTTTCTATAAGGGTATGATTTCGGAATTGAAAAATATGGGAATAATGAGAGAGCCATATTTATTTACCGTTAATGAAATTGCAATTGCTATTTAAATTTGTAAGTTTGTGTGATTCAAAAAAAGCCTGTTTTAAAATGAGTATAACACAAAAAAAATACAACAAATTAGCCCTACAAGTTTCATTAACGGGTTTGTCATTTTGTTGTTTTGATACGTTACAAAAAAAAATTACTTCGTATAACGAAATTCATTTTGATACTTTTCATAAATCAACTCAAATTGAAACTCTTTTTTCTGATGCTTTTAAAGATTTCCCAGAATTAAAGGAGTCCTATGATGAAATTGTAGTCATACATAACAACACATTGTCGACTTTTGTCCCAAAAGCTTTATTCGATGAAAATTATTTAGGAAGTTATTTACAATACAACACTAAAGTATTTCCTACTGATTATTTCTCCTTCGATACAATTTCCAATTACGAAATGAATACGGTATACATTCCGTATGTAAATATCAATAATTTTTTTATCGATCAGTTTGGCTCTTTTGATTACAAACATGCCAATACCATATTGGTAACTAAGATTTTGGAAACCTCCAAAAACAATGATACCAAAAAAATGGTTGTACACTTTAATTCGGGACATTTTGAGATCGTTGTGGTACAAAATCAACAACTTTTATTATTCAATACTTTTGAATACTCCACACCAGAAGATTTTTTATACTACATCTTGTTTACAGCAGAACAATTAAGTTTAAATCCCGAACATTTCCCGTTAGAATTTCTTGGCTCACTCACTGAGGAAAGTCCTTTTTATCAATTAGCGTATAAATACATAAGAAACATTTCATTTTTCGACATGAGTTCTTTGCAAAAAAACAACGATTATTCTGAAACCATCAATAGACAACATTTTATACTTTTTAACTCATGAGAATCATTTCTGGAAAATATAAAGGAAGAAGAATACTCCCACCAAAAAACTTACCAGTTCGACCTACGACCGATATGAGTAAAGAAGCTTTATTCAACATCTTAAACAATCACTTTAATTTTGATGGTTTAAAAGTTTTGGACTTATTCTCAGGTACCGGAAATATTAGTTATGAATTTGCATCAAGAGGCAGTTACCCCATTACCGCTGTTGATGGTGATTTTGGTTGTATTAAATTTATCAAACAAGTAAGTTCAGAATTTGATTTTACGATTGCCGCAACCAAAAGTGATGTTTTCAAATTTTTAGAAAACGGTAAAACGCAATACGATATAATTTTTGCCGACCCACCCTATGGACTAGATCAAAGTACTTTTGAAAAAGTAGTACAACTTGTATTCGAAAAGAATTTACTCGAAGAAGACGGCATGCTAATCATAGAACATTCTAAACACACCCAAATGGATCATTTGGAACATTTTTCATTTCAAAAGAATTATGGTGGTTCGTTTTTTAGTTTTTTCGAATATGCAACCAATGAAGAAGATCAGGATGACCTTTACGACGATGATTTAGAAGACGATTGGAATGACGAAGATGAATAGTCACTTCGTTTTATTTCACTGTGATAAAAAAAGCAGACCTATAAGCCGGATTCTGTATCTCAAAACGACAAAAGTCGAAACGAAACCCTTATCATTTATCTAGACTTACAATTACTCATAAGCTCAAGCTATCTACCCTTCAGCAACGGACGAGAAGCCCTTAAATGCTGATATACTTGATATTTCACCGCATAGAGTTTACCTGGTTTCACTACAGCATTACCTGTACATACTTTCTGTTGCACTTGTCCTAATTCGCCGAGGCGAACCGACGGGCGTTACCCGCTATGCTTCTCTATGGTGTCCGGACTTTCCTCCCTCCCTATAAATCAGGACGACGATAAGGCGGTCTGCGGTGCAAATGTACTACAAAAGTGCTCTTTTAACAATCAATTAATCAAATATTATAACTATTAAGTAGCAATAAAAAATCCCAGTTCTCTTAAAAAGCTGGGATTTTACTTTATAGGTATTAATGATTTACAGACTCCACTTCTTGAGGTCGATGTTCATGTTTGAATAATATAGCAAAGGCTACCGCAATTATCAAGGAATAAATTGCAAATGCCAACCAGATATGATGCCAATCTTTCATCAAAATTTCAGAATCGAACAATCCATCTGTAGAAACTTTTTTACCTTGACTAGACACGAAATCAAGCATTTTCGAATTACCAGGATCTGTTTCTAAAAAAACAGCCAATTCAGCAGAAGTAGTAAAGGATTTAGTAAAAAACTTATCGATAGCCCAGCCTGAGGTAAAACTTCCTAAAACCGCACCAATACCATTGGTCATCATCATAAATAAGCCTTGAGCTGAAGATCTATTTTTTGCATCTGTATTTGTTTCCACAAACAATGAACCTGAGATATTGAAAAAATCAAACGCCATTCCGTATACAATACAGGATAAAATAATCATCCACAAACCATTTACAGGATCGCCAAAAGCAAATAATGCAAAACGCAACACCCAAGCCAACATACTAATAAGCATTACTTGTTTGATCCCAAAACGCTTTAAAAAGAAAGGAATAGCCAAAATGAACAAAGTCTCAGATATTTGAGAAATTGACATAATGATGGTAGAGTATTTCACCACAAATGAATCCGCATATTTAGGAAAATGTTTGAATTCGTCTAAAAAAACATCTCCATAAGCATTGGTCAATTGCAAAGCAGCTCCTAAAAACATGGAGAAAATAAAGAACAACGCCATTTTATAATTGGCAAACAATTTGAAAGATTGTAATCCCATTAATTCCATCAATGAAGCATTTTCATTAATCAAATTTTGAGGTTTACATTTTGGCAATGTAAAAGCATACAATCCTAAACCAATGGCAGCAATACCGGCAATATAAAACTGATAAGCCGACGCCTTATTTCCCGTAAGATTAGTAATCCACATGGCTACAATAAAACCTACAGTACCGTAAACACGAATTGGAGGAAAATCTTTAACTACATCGCAGTTGTTCAACTTCAAAGCAGTGTAAGAAATCGAATTACTTAATGCTATGGTTGGCATATAACAACACATGGCAATCAACATAACATAAATAAAATTATCTGGTGTGGAAATTTGAGGTAGATAAAACAAGATTAAGGCATATAGAATATGTAAAACGCCATATAACTTTTCAGCATTAATCCATCGATCAGCTACAATTCCAGTTAGAGTTGGCATAAACAAGGAAGCAATTCCCATGGTACTAAAAACCAAACCAAATTGTGTTCCATCCCATTGCTTTGTGCCAAACCAAAAATTTGCAATGGTAATAAGCCATGCTCCCCAAACAAAAAATTGAAGAAAGCTCATGATGATCAACCTATTTTTAATTCCCATAAAATAAATTCAAATTGTAATAAAATGTTAAGATGGTAAAGCTACTATTTAAATGGTAAATGACAAAACTTAGTGTCTTGTAATTGCTTGATGAACCAAATCCATTACCACGTCAAATTGTTCCTGTTTTGTCAAAAAAGAATTATCTATTTCTACAGCATCGTCAGCAATAATTAAAGGAGAATCTTCTCTATGGGTATCAATATAGTCTCTTTCTTCAACATTTTGAAGTACCTCCTCATAACTTACTTCAGTTCCTTTGGATTGCAATTCATCAAATCGACGCTGTGCACGTGTTGCAGCACTGGCTGTCATAAAAATTTTGAGTTCGGCATCCGGAAAAACAACTGTACCAATATCACGACCATCCATAACGATGCCTTTGTTTTTGCCCATTTCTTTTTGTTGTTCCACTAATTTAGCACGCACTTCCGAAACTTCTGCCACTTTGCTTACAAAATTTGACACTTCTAATGTGCGAATGGCTTGCTCTACATTTTGATCGTTCAAATACATTTCAGCAAACCCTTTGTCTGCATTAAAATGAAAAGCCAAATGTATAGAAGGCAAAGCTTGTATTAAGGCTAGTTTATCGAATTTTTCATTGGATATAAATCCCTTTTGCATGGCAAAAAAAGCCACTGCACGATACATTGCTCCAGTATCTACATAAACATAACCGAGATGAGCTGCCAATTGTTTTGCTAATGTACTTTTCCCTGTGGATGAAAAGCCATCAATTGCTATTGTTATTTTTGAATTCAAAATTTAATTTTTTAAAATAGTTTACAAAGTTATAAAACTCTTATTGCAAGTTTAAGGTCAAACCAAATAAACTTGTGTTGGAAGCTAAAGTGTAGCGGGAATAGGAATAATTAAACTTCAATCGGTTTACTTTTAATCCAAAACCAACAGAAATTCCTGAAAAATTTCTTTTCTCAACTATCCTAAGCTCCTCGCCTCTTCTAAAGTTGTATCCAAAACGAAGCGAAAAAGCTCTTTTAGGAAACAATTCGGCACCAAGAACCACATGACGCAACGCATTATTAAAAAACGAAACATTCTCAGCATTTTCTTGTCCGTTTATAGAAGTTTCAGATCGTACTGGATTTGAAAAACCTAGATTCCATTGCTGCAAATTCTCCAATGTTAAATGCCAACGTATGGGGACATTCTCCAATTCCTGAGAAACTCCTACTAGAATTTCCAAAGGTAATTTTTCCTGCACCCCCGAATAAGTGGTAAATTGTGTACCAATATTTCGAATCACCAAGGCATAATTGATATCATTACGCTCATCGATGTAGATTGCTCCCAAATCTATAGCGCCGCCAAAAGAGTTATAACGCTCTAAAGTGGAAGAAATCAATTTCGCATTAACACCCAAGTGAAAATCGGTATACGGAATATTATAAGCATATCCCAAGGTTAGAGCCGCTTCATTTCCAGTAAATGCTGCGGTGGGTTGTCCGTTTTCGTCGTAGCCTTCGAAAGAGCCATAATTGACATAGTTAACTCCAGCATGAAAAGTTTGCACATGTCTATCGTATGTATAGGCATAGGAAGCCGTCCCATAACTTACATTTCCAAAATAATTCCCATAGTTAATGGCTAATTGATTATGCATTTCTGCATTTATGGTTGCCGGATTAAAATGTACTTGATTTACATCTTGATCATAAATCGTTAACACCTTTCCTCCCAATGCCGCTTGTCGAGGGGAAGTAACTAGGTTTAAAAATTGATAGGTATACCGACCACCTATTTGAGCCTCTATTGAAGAGCTAAATGATAATAGAAATACGATAACAACTTTTAGATAGACCCTCAAAATAGTTGGATTTTTAGATAACTTTTATAACGTAAAAGCGAAGATAAAATTTTATAATTTAAAAAATAAAGTTAAACATAGAAACCATAAAAAAATCCAAATTCTCAAACGTTTAGATAAGAGAATTTGGATATTTTAAAATATATATTTACTTAATTTCTTTTGCGTTTTTCACTTTTTGATTCGTTATTGCGATAGCCAAAACTTCGCTCATTTCTTTTACATAGTGAAAAGTCAATCCTTCTAGATATTCTGGTTTGATTTCGTCAATGTCATTTTTGTTTTCATGACAAAGTATAATCTCTTTAATATTCGCTCTTTTCGCTGCTAATATTTTTTCTTTAATTCCACCAACAGGCAATACTTTTCCTCTCAATGTAATTTCACCCGTCATAGCCAATTGTTTTTTCACACGTTTTTGTGTAAACAATGAAACTAAAGAAGTTAACATGGCTATCCCAGCACTTGGTCCATCTTTTGGTGTAGCACCTTCTGGCACATGTAAATGCACATTATATTTAGAAATCACTTCTGAATTCAAACCTAACATTTCAGCATTTGCTTTAATATATTCTAAAGCAATAGTTGCTGATTCTTTCATGACATTACCTAGATTTCCAGTAATTGTCATAGTGCCTTTTCCTGCAGAAATTAATGATTCGATAAACAAAATATCGCCACCAACGCTAGTCCAAGCTAAACCTGTAACTAATCCTGCCACATCATTACTTTCATATTTGTCACGCTCTAATCTTGGAACACCTAATACTTTTATGATATCTTCATCGGTTACCTTTTTGTTGTACTCCTCTTCCATCGCAACTGATTTGGCAGCATTTCGAACCACTTGAGCGATTTTATTTTCTAATCCACGAACGCCAGATTCTCTAGTGTATCCTTCAATGATTTTTTCCAATTGTTTTTTACCAATAGATAAATCTTTAGAAGTCAAACCATGAGCCGCTAATTGTTTAGCAAACAAATGTTTCTTGGCAATCTCAACTTTCTCCTCAATGGTATAACCCGACATATTAATGACTTCCATACGATCTCTTAAAGCGGGTTGAATTGTCGACATTGTGTTAGATGTAGCAATAAACATCACTTTAGACAAATCGTATCCCATTTCGAGGAAATTATCATAAAAGGCATTATTTTGCTCTGGATCTAAAACTTCAAGCAAAGCCGAAGAAGGATCTCCATTATGACTACTTGAAAGTTTGTCAATTTCATCTAAAACAAAAACAGGATTTGAGGTTCCCGCTTTTTTCAAACTTTGGATGATACGACCTGGCATAGCGCCAATATATGTTTTACGATGCCCACGTATCTCAGCTTCATCACGTAATCCTCCCAAAGATATTCGAACGTATTCTCTACCTAATGCCTCAGCTACCGAACGACCAATTGAAGTTTTACCAACACCCGGAGGTCCTGTCAAACAAATTATAGGCGATTTCATATCATTTCTAAGCTTCAAAACCGCCAAATGTTCAATCATTCGTTTTTTGACTTCATCTAAACCAAAATGATCTTTGTCTAATATTTTTTGAGCGTGTTTTAAATCAAAATTATCTTTAGAATATTCACCCCAAGGCAAATCCAAATACACTTCTAAATAGTTGCGTTGAATACCAAAATCAGGCGACTGAGGATTCATGCGTCTCATTTTAGCTAGTTCTTTTTCAAAATGTTTTTGCGTTTTTTCGTCCCATTTTTTGGATTTCGCCTTTTGGCTCATTTCATCCATTTCTTCCTCCTGAGAAACACCACCCAATTCTTCTTGGATAGTTTTCATTTGTTGGTGCAAGAAATACTCTCTTTGCTGTTGGTCTAAATCAAAACGAACTTTGGACTGAATATCATTTTTTAATTCTAACTTTTGCAATTCAATATTCATGAAACGCAAAGTTTCCAATGCACGTTCTTTCAGACCATTTATGGCTAATAAATCTTGTTTTTCTTTGACCGAAAGGTTCATATTAGAAGAAACAAAGTTGACCAAAAACGACTGACTTTCGATGTTTTTTATGGCAAAAGTAGCCTCAGTTGGAATATTGGGGCTTTCTTGAATAATTTTAATGGCCAATTCTTTGATGGATTCAATGATAGCATTAAATTCGGAATCATTTTTTTTAGGACGTTTCTCTGCAACTTCTTTTATAGTGGCCGTAATATATGGATCTTCAGATACCACTTCATTAATTTCGAAGCGTTTTTTCCCTTGAAGAATTACCGTTACATTCCCGTCAGGCATTTTGAGAACTCTCAAAATTTTGGCTACGGTACCAATTGTATTGATATCATCTTTAGAAGGATCTTCATCTGCTTCATTAATTTGAGCAACCACTCCAATTACTTTTCCAGAAGCATTGGCATCATTGATTAATTTTATTGATTTATCTCTCCCAGCTGATATTGGAATTACCACCCCTGGAAACAAAACTGTATTTCGCAACGGCAATATGGGCAATGTTTCGGGCAACGATTCATTATTCATTTCCTCCTCGTCCTCGGGAGTTAACAAAGGAATCAAATCCGATTCAGAATCAAATTCTTGAAGTGACAAGTTGTCAATTGTTAGTATTTTATGATTTGACATAGTATTATTGAGTCATTTTGTCATTAAATGAAAAATCATTCGACACAAAGTTAATGATTTAAACGTTTTATTTATCTGAAATTCAATGTTTATGGAACCATAGCACACAAAATCCATAAGGTTTATGTCAATCTTTATGCCAGAATACAACACGCATCGCAATACTAAAACTCGATAATTAAAACTTAAACTTTAAAAATCTTGATTCTAATCTTTTGCCATAAAATCGCATTGAAATTAGCAGTCAAAAATACTAGATTATCCCTATTCTTTTTTTTCTTAAATTTATTCCAATATCTCAATTAAAACTGTAACCAAATGCAATTCTCATGAAAACAAAAACCTATTTAGAATGTCTAGTTTTATTCTTGATTTCCTTTTTGTCTTTTGGGCAATGGAACAACAGCAAGACCATAAAAGGCAACGGTATGATTGTTACTCAAAACCGCAGCACAACAGCCTATGAAGGCATTAAAATTTCTGGGGTATACGATGTAGAATTAATAGCAGGAAAAGAAGGTAACATCAGTCTTGAAGGAGAACAAAACCTTATCGACCACATTGCTGTATCGGTGAACGAAAATATTTTAACCATAGGTTCCGAAAAAGGCTATTATCTAAAAACTTCGAACAATCAAAACATCCATATTAAAATCCCAATTGAAACCATCAACCAACTTTCTTTGAGTGGTTCAGGAACAATCATAAGCAGAGATGTAATTAGAACCGAAACTTTTGACACAAAACTTTCAGGTTCGGGAGAATTGAAACTATTACTAGACACCAAAAAACTAAACATGACTCTTAGTGGTTCAGGAAGTGTTTTGTTAAAAGGCATAGCCAATGAAATAACCACCTCAATCTCTGGCTCGGGAGACATTGACGCCTCGCAATTGGAATCGAAAGCAGCCAAAGTTATCATTTCGGGTTCTGGTAACATAAAAGTAACTTGCTCTGATAGTTTACATGCAAGAATTTCAGGCTCTGGTAAAATTTTATATTCTGGAAATCCCAATCAAAAGGACACTCAAATATCTGGATCGGGTAGTATTTCAAAAAGTTAACATCATCCGGATAGCTTATACCCCCCCCACAATTTACATGAGTGAAGTGGCTTTTTTTACGGGCACTCTTTGCAATAAAACAACAGCTAAAACAAAGAATACACCCAAAAACACGATGGCAAACCTAGGACTTCCTGTTACTTGATCTATCAAACCATAAACACACATCCCTATAACGATTCCTATCTTTTCTGCTACATCATAAAAACTAAAAAATGACGTAGTATCGAGTGTCTCAGGCAACAGCTTTGAATAGGTTGACCTGGACAATGCTTGAATTCCTCCCATAACCAAACCTACCAATCCTGCCATAATATAAAACTGCATTGGCAACACAATAAAAAAGGCCCCAACACATAATAATACCCAAAATGCATTAATAGCAATTAAAACTTTGATATTCCCAAACTTTTCAGAAGCTTTTGAAGTTAAAAATGCTCCTATAATAGCAATAAATTGAATCAAGAGAATACAAATAATCAAACCAATGGTACTATCTGTTTTGGATTTCCAAGCAATTTCTTGAGCTCCGAAATAAGTTGCCACCAACATAACCGTTTGAACAGCCATACTTGAAACAAAAAAACCATAAAGGTATTTCTTCAGAATTTCGTTCGATTTAAGAATATTCCAAACCAATCTTAACTCTTTGTAACCATTCAACAAAACATCTTTGCGAGTTGCTTCAGTTATTTTTTTATTTCCTTTTGGTAGATAATAAAATGAATATTGACTAAAAAGAATCCACCAAACACCCACCATGATAAAAGAATACCTCATTGCCTTCATAGCAGCTTCTCCTTCGGTTCCGGTTATTCCAAAAAACTTGGGCTGCATGATCATTCCCAAATTAACGAGCAACAAAATAACACTCCCGAAATAACCTAAGGAATACCCTTTGGCACTTATGGCATCTTGTTGTGATTTATATGCGATATCAGGCAAATACGAATTATAAAAAACAATACTCCCCCAATAGCCAATTAATCCAAAAAAATAAAAAAACAATCCCAAATAAATTGATTCCAATTGAAATACGTACAACCCCATACAAGCAATAGAGCCTGTATAACAAAAAAACTTCATGAAAATCTTTTTATTCCCCATATAATCAGCAATACCAGATAAAATTGGAGAACACATGGCTATTACCAAAAAAGCCATAGCTGTAGTAAAGCTGATTAACGCAGTGTTCTTAAAATTCACTCCAAACACTTCAATATAATGTCCTCGATTGGTAAAAAGGGCTTCGTAAAATATAGGAAATACAGCGGAAGCAATAGTCAAAGAATAAACTGAATTGGCCCAATCATAAAAAGCCCAAGCATTTAAAACCTTCTTTTGTCCTTTGGGTTGATCTGTCATAAGTGTAAACTAATTTTTTGTAAAAATATCTTTTTTATCTGAAATGGTTTACTTGGATAGACAAAAAAACCAAGTAAAAACTTGGTTTAAAACTTACAAATCTTGATTTCTACTAAAATTTGATTCCGAACTTAAGTGCAGTTGCTTTTGCTTCAGGGATCAATTGCTTTAAATTAGCAACTCGGGTGGCATCTGATGGGTGTGTACTCATAAACTCGGGTTGAGCAGCACCGCCTGATTGTGCCCCCATTCTTTGCCAAAATGAAATAGCTTCCTCAGGATTATAACCTGCTATTGCCATTAAAGTAAGACCAATTTTGTCGGCTTCAGTTTCATGTGATCTACTAAAAGGCAACATCACACCCACTTGCGAACCAACTCCATAAATTTGTTGCCACATGGCTTGTTGTTCTGCAGACTTTCCTCCTGTAGCTACAGCTAAACCTACAGCACCTAATTCTTTTAATTTTGAGGCACTCATACGTTGAGCACCATGATTGGCAAGGGCATGAGAAACTTCATGTGCCATAACAGTAGCTAGGCCAGCATCATTTTTAGCAATAGGTAAAATACCCGTATAGACAACAATTTTCCCCCCAGGCAAACACCAGGCATTTACATCTTTACTTTCAACTAATTTGTAATCCCATTGATACTCATTCAAATAATCTTTATACCCTACAGAAGCCAGATACTTTTGAGCTGCATCTTTTATTTTAACACCTATAGTTTCTACCCTTTTTGCATCTACAGTGCCTTGCAGAACTTTGTTCTCTTTTAAAAATTGTCCATATTGTTGAAAAGAAGAAGGAAACAATTCACTATTAGACACCATATTTA
Source organism: Flavobacterium riviphilum (assembly GCF_055231795.1). Classification (NCBI taxonomy): domain Bacteria; kingdom Pseudomonadati; phylum Bacteroidota; class Flavobacteriia; order Flavobacteriales; family Flavobacteriaceae; genus Flavobacterium; species Flavobacterium riviphilum. The sequence goes on along the minus strand of NZ_JBUYSY010000002.1, from coordinate 249,184 downwards.
AAGTTGACTTTCCAGTCATAGGATTTGTTGCACAGGAATAAATTACTGCAAATACAACAAAAACAGCAATCCAAAAATAGACTCTTTTCATATTTATGAAGATTTTAAACTCAAATTTACTAATTTAACTACTGAAATTCAAGCGATTAACCAATTGATTAATAAACTAATTTCAAAAACAAAAGCCCCACAAATTGTGAGGCATTTCTATTGCTTAAAAAAGAAGGATTAACCTAAAACTTCTTTTACTTTTTTACCTATTTCTGCAGGAGAATCCACAACGTGAATACCATTATCACGCATAATTTGTTTCTTAGCGGCAGCTGTATCATCAGATCCCCCTACAATAGCACCTGCATGTCCCATAGTTCTACCTGCTGGAGCAGTTTCACCTGCAATAAAACCAATAACTGGTTTTCTATTTCCATCGGCTTTAATCCATTTGGCAGCATCAGCTTCCAATTGTCCACCAATTTCTCCAATCATAATGATACATTCAGTTTCTGGATCATTCATTAATAATTCAACCGCTTCTTTAGTAGTGGTTCCAATGATTGGATCTCCTCCAATTCCAATTGCAGTTGTAATACCTAACCCTTGTTTTACCACTTGATCAGCAGCTTCATAAGTTAAAGTTCCAGATTTTGAAACAATTCCTACGGTTCCTTTTTTGAAAACAAAGCCTGGCATAATACCAACTTTGGCTTCTTCTGGAGTAATAACTCCTGGACAGTTTGGACCAATTAAACGAGCGTTTCTGTCTTTAACGTAAGCGTTGGCTTTAATCATATCTGCCACAGGAATTCCTTCTGTTATGGCAATAATAACTTTAATTCCAGCATCGGCAGCTTCCATAATAGCATCAGCAGCAAAAGCGGGTGGTACGAAAATAATAGACGTATCGGCACCTGCCTGAACTACTGCATCTTTTACCGTATTAAAAACTGGCAAATCAAGATGTGTTGTTCCACCTTTTCCTGGGGTAACTCCTCCAACTACGTTGGTTCCGTATTCAATCATTTGAGAAGCGTGAAAGGTTCCTTCGCTTCCTGTAAATCCTTGAACTATAATTTTAGAATCTTTATTAACTAAAACACTCATGTTATCTATTTTATGTGGTTTTTAAATTAGCGTTGCAAAAGTATGCTTTTTCATATCAAATCAAACGATTGAGAGAAAAAAATATTACAGATGACTCATTTGATATCCTCTGTAAAGTTTATTGTCTTTTATCTCCCAAATGGTCATAAACTGTGCAAGATGTATTTCCTCCCTTGGGTTTTCGACTGTTTTCACAAAGTGAGAATACCTTACCGAAACCATATTTTCTTCTTCAACTATATGACTTATTCGTACTTTGGAACGAATATACGCTTCTTGAAGTTGTTTTGTAAGCTGAATAATAGCATCATAATTCAATTGTATAAAGCCTTCTGTAGAATGCCAATCGATTAACACATCTGGATGAATAAATTCTTTTAAAACCGTACTATCAATTAAAGCGTCTGATTTATAAAAGGCTCTAATAAAATCTTTTGGAGACATATTACGTTAACTTTTTTAAGATTTCTGGTATTTTTTTGATATTGGCGAGTTGTTTTAATTTTTCTCTTGACTCCTGAATTGGTGTCCCAAAATACGACTTGCCTCCTTCAATTGATTTGGTAACACCAGTTTGTCCCATTACAACAGCTTTAGTACCAATAGTAATACCACTGGTGGTTCCTACTTGCCCCCAAAGTGTTACTTCATCTTCTATAATTACACAACCAGCAATTCCGGTTTGCGATGCAATTAAGCATTTTTTTCCGATAACTGTATCATGTCCTACATGAACCTGATTATCTAATTTTGAACCTTCTCCAATTGTAGTATCACCGGTTACCCCTTTGTCTATCGTACACAAAGCACCAATTCCAACATTATTTTCGATTACCACTCTACCTCCTGACAAGAGTTGATCAAAACCTGACTCTCGTTTTTTGTAATAAAAGGCATCGGCTCCTAAAACAGTTCCGGCATGAATTATTACATTATCACCTATAATAGTATTATCGTAAATAATTACATTGGGATGAATCTGACAGTTATCACCAATTACTACATTATGCCCTACAAAAACGTTGGGTTGAATAATAGTATTTTCCCCAATAACAGCTGAAGCACTAATAGTTGTAGTTGAAGATACAAAAGGTCGAAAATGACGGGTAAGAATATTAAAATCCCGAAAAGGATCATCGGATATTAATAACGCTTTCCCTTCAGGGCAAGTTACTTCTTTATTAATTAAAATAATAGTTGCTGCAGATTGAAGTGCCTTATCGTAATATTTAGGATGATCTACAAAAACGATATCACCTGGGGTAACCACGTGTATCTCGTTCATTCCCATTACAGGAAATTGGGAATCGCCCACAAAACGACAATTTAACAAGTCAGCAATTGCTTGTAAAGAATAAACTTTAGGAAATTTCATGATAGTATAGCATATTTCCCGATATGTATCAGGAAAGTATTTAATCTCTAAAAGAAATAAAGAGATTAAATACTTTTATCTTTAAAAAAATTATTCTTTTACACGCTCCATGTAAGAACTTGTAGCGGTATCAATTTTAATTTTATCTCCTTCATTAATAAACAAAGGAACGTTAATAGTAGCCCCTGTTTCAACAGTTGCTGGTTTGGTAGCATTAGTAGCTGTATTTCCTTTTACTCCAGGCTCAGTATAAGTAACCTCTAATACTACTGAAGGAGCCATATCTACTGAAAGTGGCATATCAGTTTCAGTATTGATTTGAATCATTACATTTTCTCCTTCTTTTAATAATTCTGGAGCATCTAAGACATCTCTATTCAAAGTGATTTGTTCAAAAGTCTCAGCATTCATAAAGTGAAACGTATCACCTTCTGGGTATAAAAATTGAAATGTATGCGTTTCAACACGAACCACATCAATTTTGTGTCCTGCAGAAAAGGTGTTGTCTAACACCTTTCCATTGGTTAATGATTTTAATTTTGTTCTAACAAAAGCAGGGCCTTTTCCAGGTTTCACATGAAGAAACTCGATAATTTTATAAATATCGTGATTGTGTTTTATACAAAGTCCGTTTTTAATATCTGAAGTAGATGCCATTTTTTATAATAATTTAAATTTTTTAAAATATCTTGTACTATACAGTGACTCTAGGTCTCAATTTCAAAGAATTAGTAAGACCCTGTATAGCCTTTCATTATTCCTCTAGAAGAATTTCTAATAAAATCAATAATTTCATCACGCTCAGGAGTTGCTTCCATTTCGGCTTCAATGATATCGAGAGCTTGAGAAGTATTGTAATTTTTTTGATACAATATTCGGTATATGTCTTGAATTTCTTTAATTTTTTCAGTGGTAAATCCTCTTCTACGTAAACCAACTGAATTAATCCCTACATATGATAAAGGTTCTTTAGCTGCTTTAGTAAATGGAGGTACATCTTTTCTCACCAAAGACCCCCCAGAAACCATAGCATGATCACCAATATGAATAAATTGATGTATTGCAGCCAATCCACCAATTACAGCATACTTACCAACGATTACGTGACCAGCAAGCGCTACTCCATTTACAATAATGGAATTGTCACCAATATGACAATCGTGTGCGATATGAGCCGTAGCCATAACTAAACAGTTGTTTCCTAATACTGTTTGCCCAGATGCAATAGTCCCTCTGTTTATGGTTACACATTCGCGTATTGTACAATTATCACCTATAATTGCTAAAGATTCTTCGCCTCCAAATTTTAAATCTTGTGGAACTGCAGAAATCACCGCACCTGGAAAAATATTGCAATTTTTTCCAATACGTGCCCCTTCCATAATAGTTACATTAGACCCAATCCATGTGCCATCACCAATAACTACATTATTATGTATAGTTGTAAATGGCTCTATTACCACATTTTTGGCAATTTTTGCACCAGGATGAACGTAGGCTAAAGGTTGATTCATAGTGTTTTTGTTTTGGTAAGTTTATTTTTAAGTACAAATGCCTAATAAATAAACCTTCTATTATTGTTTTCTTGCTATTTGAGCCATTAATTCAGCCTCTGTTACTAATTTACCATTTGCGTAAGCATTGGCTTGCATGTGACAAATTCCTCTTCGTATTGGCGAAATCAATTCGCATTTGAAGATTAAAGTATCGCCTGGCAAAACTTTGTGTTTGAATTTCACATTATCAATTTTCATGAAATAGGTCAAATAATTTTCTGGATCTGGAACGGTACTCAACACCAAAATCCCTCCCGTTTGTGCCATTGCTTCTACAATTAACACACCCGGCATTACAGGTGCTTCTGGAAAATGCCCAACGAAGAAATTTTCGTTCATCGTTACATTTTTCATACCAACCACATGACTTTCCGACATTTCGATTATTCTATCGATTAACAAAAAAGGAGGTCTGTGAGGCAACACCGACATAATTTTATGAATATCCATCAATGGCTCTTGATTTAAATCATAAACTGGAACATGATTTCTTTGTTCAATTTTGATGATTTTAGCCATTTTTTTGGCAAATTGTGTATTAACGTAATGCCCTGGTTTATTGGCAATCACTTTTCCTTGAATTTTTGTACCAATTAAGGCCAAATCCCCTACTACATCCAACAATTTATGTCTAGCAGCTTCGTTGGGATAATGCAAGGTTAAATTATCTAAAATACCATTAGGCTTTACTGTTATGGAATCTTTACCGAAGGCTTTTTTCAAATTTGACATGGTATTTTCGGATATTTCTTTATCCACATATACAATGGCATTATTCAAATCGCCTCCTTTTATTAATCCATTATCTAATAAAGATTCTAATTCATGAAGAAAACTAAAAGTACGCGAATCACAAATTTCGGATTTGAACTCGCCAATATTTTTCATGGTTGCATTTTGAGTTCCTAAAATTTTAGTCCCAAAATCCACCATAGTTGTCACGCAATAATGATCGTTTGGCATCACCAAAATTTCACTTCCAGTTGCCTCGTCAGTAAAAGAGATGATTTCTTTTACAACGTATACATTTCGATTGGCATTTTGTTCAACAATACCCGCTTTTTCGATAGCTTCAACAAAGTATTTAGAAGAACCATCCATAATTGGCAACTCAGAGGCATTCAATTCTATAATCACATTATCCAAATCGCATCCCTCTATAGCAGCAAGAACGTGTTCTGGAGTTTGAATTTTCACTCCAAGCTTTTCTAAGTTTGTTCCTCTTTGAGTATTGACAACATAATTGGCATCGGCTTCAATAATCGGTTGTCCTTCAAGGTCAATTCTAACGAATGTAAATCCATTGTTTACAGGAGCCGGTTTGAAAGTCATTGTTACCTCTTTACCAGTATGCAATCCAACACCGGTAAGTGATATTTCCGTATTGATGGTCTTTTGCTTAACCATTATTTCCATTTTTTTGATTTATTATTTTTTTTAATTCTTCTAATTCAGCAATGAGTTTGGGTAATTTTTTGAAATAAATATAAGATTTATTAAAATCATTAAATCCAAAGGCGGGACTACCCTGAAGCACTTCGTTATCTTTAATGTTTTTATTGATACCCGATTTGGCTTGAACTTTGATTCCATCGCCAAGAGTTAAGTGACCCGATATTCCAACTTGACCACCAAACATTCCATTTTTTCCAATTTTAGTGGAACCCGCAATTCCTGTTTGTGCTGCAATAACGGTATTCTCTCCTATTTCTACATTATGAGCAATTTGAATTTGATTGTCCAATTTTACTCCTTTACGAATAATTGTTGAGCCTAATGTAGCTCTATCTATGGTTGTATTGGCCCCAATCTCAACGCCATCTTCAAGTACAACATTGCCAATTTGCGGTATTTTATCAAAGCTACCATCTTCTTTTGGAGCAAAACCAAAGCCGTCTGAACCCAAAACTACTCCAGAATGTATTACACAATCGTTGCCAATAACAGTTTCTGAATAGATATTGACACCAGCAAAAATAGTTACATTATTTCCAATTGAAACATTATCACCTATGTAAGAGTTAGGATAGATTTTAACATCATTACCTATCGTTACATTTTGACCAATATAACTAAAACTTCCTAGGTATAAATTTTCGCCATAAGTTGCAGAATCAGATATAACAGAAGGTTGTTCAATTCCTGTTTTATTACGTTTAACTTCATTATAAAAAGTCAACAATTTTGTAAAAGCAGCATAAGCATCTTTTACTTTTATTAACGTGGTTGATATCGGTGCATCTGGCTCAAAAGTATCATTTACAATTGTAATTGATGCTTGTGTAGCATAGATATAATTTTGATATTTTGGATTGGATAAGAAAGTTAAAGATCCTTCGGTTCCTTCTTCAATTTTGGATAGACGAGATACTGATGCTTCTGGATTTCCAACAACTTCTCCTTCTAATATACCCGCAATTTGCTCTGCTGTAAATTTCATCTACTTGTGTTTTTTTTATCTTGAAGAATTAAGATAAAACTAATCGACATCTATTTTAATGTTTTTCAAAATAAAAAATCTGTTTGTTTTACCGCGACAAAAATATAAAAAATAGGTATTAAAATGTTATTTTATAAAAGTTGTTTTGGAAAACAAACGTAATATTTGGTTACCAATTTCGAAACCGATTTAAATGTAAGTTGATCCGAAGCCTCTACAACATCTTCAATAGAACGGTCTTTCTTTAGTATTCGAATGGGTTCTGCTTCTTTGCTGTAGGCTTGATTTTTTATTTTACCTCTGAACACAAAATAGTTTACCTCTGCCATCGAAACACCTAACATTTGGGTGGCTTTTTCTTTTAAATCATTTAAATCTTCAGCAGTTATTTTATCATCACTTACCTTAATTTTGAACAAATCTCTATTGATAATCATTGAACTTAAAGAAGACAATATAAAATCTGGATGATCTTGCCAAGATTTCAGTGCACTCACTATATCAAAATCATCCAATTTTGAAAACGTATTTAGAATTTCAGCATTAAATGATTCATGTGTAACTTTTTGATTCATAAAAAAAGACAAGGGTGCACTAGCCGGAAACTCAATTCCTTTTAAGGACAATTCTTTGGCTCTTTTTAAAATTTTAGTCAAAATTATTTCGGCCACCAAACTAGTTTTATGCAAATACACCTGCCAATACATTAAACGACGGGACATTAGAAATTTCTCTACCGAATAAATCCCTTTTTCTTCAATCACCAAAACATCATCAACTACATTCATCATTTGAATAATGCGTTCAGAATTGACATTCCCTTCGGACACACCAGAATAAAAACTGTCACGTTTTAAATAATCCATTCTATCCATATCCAATTGGCTTGAAATCAATTGCAACATAAACTTTCGATGGTATTCTCCTTTAAAAACCTGAATCGCAAGACTTAATTTTCCATCAAATTCTTTGTTCAATTCCTCCATAAACAACAAGGAGATTTCTTCATGATGAATAGCTTCCACAATACTACTTTCCATTGCATGAGAAAATGGTCCATGCCCAATATCGTGTAGCAAAATGGCAATATACAATGCATTTTCTTCCTCACTAGAAATCAACACGCCTTTAAATCGCAATGATTCTACCGCTTTTTGCATGATATGCATACAGCCCAAAGCATGATGAAATCGAGTATGATTGGCTCCTGGATACACTAAATAAGACAATCCCATTTGTGAAATTCGACGTAAACGCTGAAAATAGGGATGTTGAATTAAGTCATATATTAACGCATTAGGTATGGTTATAAAACCATAAATTGGGTCATTGAAAATTTTTAATTTGTTGATTGGAATCACTTTCTATAAATTATAAGGGCAACAAATATAAACAATTTAGTTTGTAAAGTATTTATTCGCAAATTGAAAGCACTTTGTCTATTTCCTCCTATCAACATTGTGAGTTTTAAAATCCTAAAAAAAGTCTACAAGTAAGCCGAATTAAATCGACAACTTGAATAAAAATTTAATATTTTTGAAAGTTATACAAAGACACAAATGGATACTATAAAAATACTTTGGGTTGACGATGAAATTGATTTGCTCAAGCCTCATATTTTATTTCTAGAAAAAAAAAATTACACTGTTACAACTTGCAATAATGGCTTAGATGCGTTAGCTATTTTTGAGGAGCACAATTTTGACATTGTATTTCTTGACGAAAACATGCCAGGCATGAGCGGTTTAGAAACCCTTTCGGAAATGAAAGAAAAAAAATCTGCCGTTCCCATTATTATGATCACCAAAAGCGAGGAAGAGTATTTGATGGAAGAAGCTATTGGTGCAAAAATAGCAGACTACTTAATCAAACCCGTGAATCCCAACCAAATATTGTTAAGTTTGAAAAAAAACTTAGATCATTCGCGTTTGGTCTCTCAAAAAACAACACTCGATTACCAAAAGGAATTCCGAAAAATCACTTTAGAAATGGCAACAGTCAATTCTTACGAAGACTGGATTGAACTCTATAAAAAATTACTGTTTTGGGAAATTGAGTTAGAAAACATCAATGATCAAAGCATGTTTGGCATTTTAGAATCGCAAAAGATTGAAGCCAACTCGCAATTTGCCAAGTTTATAGAGCGCAATTACTTTGACTGGTTTGATCCAAAATCAGCAAAACCCATTTTATCTCACCATGTCTTTAAAGAATTAGTGGTACCTGAACTGCAAAAAAAAGACAAACCGGTACTTTTTGTTGTCATTGACAACTTGAGATACGATCAATGGAAAGCCTTTGAAAGTATTGTGGGTAATCACTATAAATTAGAAAAAGAAGTCCCTTACTTCTCTATTTTACCTACTGCCACTCAATATGCTAGAAACGCTATTTTCTCAGGCCTTACCCCTCTTGAAATGGAAAATAAATTTCCTCAATATTGGAAAAACGACCCCGAAGAAGGTGGTAAAAACCTCTATGAAGCCGAATTTTTATCGGCACAAATCAAACGTTTAGGACTTTCAATTAAAGAAGATTACTTCAAAATCACCAATTTTGCAGGTGGAAAAAAATTAGTAGAAAATTTCAAATCGTTAAAAAACAACGATTTGATTACAATAGTCTATAATTTTGTCGATATGCTTTCGCATGCTAAAACGGATATGGATGTAGTCAAAGAATTGGCGGCCGATGATAAAGCTTACCGCTCACTAACCTTGAGTTGGTTTAAAAATTCTCCTTTATTGGAAATCATCCAAATGGCACAAAAAATGGGATTCAAATTGATATTAACCACCGATCATGGAACTATCAATGTAAAAAATCCTTCAAAAGTAGTAGGCGACCGAAATACAAGTTTAAATCTACGCTACAAGACAGGTCGCAGTTTAACGTATGAACAAAAAGATGTTTTTGCTGTAAAAAACCCAAAAGAAATTGGACTCCCATCCATTAACATGACAAGTTCCTATATTTTTGCAAAAAATGATTTGTTTTTGGCTTATGTAAACAACTACAATCATTATGTAAGTTATTATAAAAACACCTATCAACATGGTGGAATTTCTTTGGAAGAAATGATAATTCCTTTTTTAGTTTTTAACCCAAAATAAGCATATGACTATAACTTTTACGAAAGACAAATTAAGCGATGTAGCTCAAGAAATTTTGGATCAAAATCCCAATAAAATTATACTTTTCAATGGCGAAATGGGAGCCGGAAAAACTACTTTAATCAAACAACTCTGTAAGATTCTTGGAGTAAAAGACGCCACAAATAGTCCTACATTTTCATTAGTCAACGAATATCAAGCAGACCAAGGATTGGTCTATCATTTTGATTGCTACCGCCTAAAATCAGAAATAGAAGCATTAGACATGGGAATTGATGAATACTTGTACTCTGGACATTGGTGTTTTATTGAATGGGCAGAAAAAATTGAAAACCTTATTCCTGAACAACATTCAATCGTAAACATAACAATACTGGAGGATGGTCAAAGACAATTATTTTTGGCCCAAGTGTAATGTGTAAAGCCTAATCTTTCTAAACAATTACCACTAGTATATTCCTTTTTTGAAACCGAAATCCTTAAGCAAGAAATTGCTCAATTGAAACGAAACTTTTAGAAATATTTATTTGATTTCTTTTCGTAAATTGTACGCTTAAATTAAACATTGCCATGCCGATAAGTCCGTTTACCAAACAACAGTTAATTCCACAAGAAGAGACCCTTGAAATAAGAAAACAAAAAAGTGTTCTTTTCATTGGAATTCCAAAGGAAACAAGTTTTCAAGAGAAAAGAATTTGTTTAACGCCTGATGCAGTAAATTCACTTACATTTCACGGACACAGAGTAATGATAGAATCTGGCGCAGGAGAAAACGCTAGCTACACCGACAAAGAATATATGGATGCGGGCGCTGAAATCACTAAAAATACGGCCAAGGTTTTTGGATGCCCTATCATACTTAAAGTTGAACCCCCTACCATAGAAGAAATAAAACTACTTAAAAACAAAGCAATAGTCCTTTCGGCAATTCAACTGAAAACAAGGACAAAATCTTATTTTGAAGCACTATCCAATAAAAAAATTACAGCGTTAGCCTTTGAATACATCAAAGACGAAGATGGCACCTATCCAGCTGTAAAATCGCTAAGCGAGATCGCTGGTACTGCCTCAGTTTTGATAGCCTCAGAACTTATGACTAATAATTTTTCTGGGAAAGGGCTTTTGTTGGGCAACATTACTGGAGTACCACCTACCGAGGTTGTGATTCTGGGAGCTGGAACTGTAGGAGAATTTGCTGCCAAAACCGCTATAGGATTAGGGGCAAATGTCAAGGTTTTTGACAATTCGATAACCAAACTAAGACGTTTACAAAATACCTTATCTCAACGTATTTTCACCTCTACCATTCAGCCGAAAGCTTTATTAAAAGCCCTTAGAAGATGTGATGTTGCTATAGGTGCCATGAGAGGAAAAGAGCGCTGCCCAATTGTAGTAACCGAAACCATGGTAGAATATATGAAAAAGGGGGCCGTTATTGTGGATGTAAGTATTGATACAGGCGGAAGTTTTGAAACCTCCGAAATTACCACACACGAAAAACCTACTTTTGTTAAAAGCAATGTCATACATTATTGTGTTCCCAACATACCATCTAGATATTCCAAAACAGCTTCTTTATCTATAAGCAACATTATCACCCCTTACTTATTACAAATTGCAGACGATGGTGGGTTAGAAAGTGCCATTAGATGCAACAAAGGATTGAAAAATGGGGTCTATCTTTATCATGGTATCTTAACCAATAAAGCCATAGGCGAATGGTTTGATATTCAGGATAACGACATCAATTTGATTGTTTTTTGATGCTAATTCCTGACAGAATCAATTGATTTCTCATACAAGCAAACACAAAAAAACCGCCTCAATTGGTAGTTTGAGACGGTTTTGAGGTTAACTTCTAATAAAAAAAACAATAACCAAATTGAAACAGAAATTAACACCTATCATTCTAAAAAAATGGAACTAAAAACCCAACTTAACATTACCATTTTTAAGAATGACTATTTACTAACCAACCATTTTATTTATTTTAAACTCATTTAAGAATCAATAGAAACTTTTTATAATTCGACCAAACGTTTCAAACTTTCATATACTGCTAATTCAACATCCGCATGTTCTTTGGAATTGCATTTAATCAACAATTCATTTAAATTCTTTGAATATACGGATTGCTGGTCTTTTAATTTCAAAAGCAACTGCACAGACAAGTCTTTTAAACTTTGTGACAGTGGTAAAAAAGTGCGTACTAAAGGAGCACGCTCACTCAAGACTTCTAATTGCTTGTGATTGGCTATCCATTTTTCTAAAAACAACACTATTGTTTCTTGCTTTTTGGAATCTTTATTGGTAACAAAATCACTAACCAATTGGTCAAAAATCAAAGCATCTTCTGCATCAGGTGTACAAGCATCGGCAAATAAAGTAAGAGGCGAATACATTTGATACTCGGTACCACCGGCATTGCGTGAATATATTTTCAAAGGCTCACATATAGCTGAAAAAGTCTGCAAGCTAGTTACATCTTGATAATTGCTGAGATTGCGCAACAACATCTCTTTGTTCTTAAGATGAGAAATGCCTAACTCTTCAAGACGGTTTGTAACAGCTTGTAATCTTTGGCGCATATCCACTACATCATTAACTTTTGCATCAGACCATAATCTTTCAGCAATAGCAGCAGTTCTTGGCCATATTCTAGAATCTATAGTTGTTGGTGTTACTAATTCACTCCACATAGTGGCCTCACCTCCAAGGATTCTAGATTTTTCATCAGCAGTTAATGACGCATCATTTGGCATGGGATCGACTAAATAATGTTGAGCAACGCCTTGTACTAAATCAATATAATACCCGTTAGACAAAACGGTTTTATACCCGTTCTTTACGGCTTTTACCAAAGAACTCCCAGGTGCAACGCCTTCATTTACCCCTTTCCAAGAATGAATAATAGCCGATTTCGAAAGGTTCTTGGTCATGATTTCTTCCCACCCCATTAACGCTTTACCGTGTTTTTGAAGCATGGGCACCAATTGCATGGTAAAATACGTTTGCAATTCATGATTGTTTGCCAATTTATTTTTCTTCATGAACTCTTGAATTTTGGGATTGGAATCCCAATCTTTACCTTCATTTTCATCTCCACCTATATGAAAGTATTTCCCAGTAAACAACGGGCAAACTTCGTCAAAAATTTCACTTAAAATTTGATAGGTTTTGGGATTGGAAGGATCCAAAGTTGGCGAAAAAACACCAGCATTTCTTTCTAAAGTGTATTGAACCAATGCAGATACCTTTTGATTTTGCTCTGCGTCTCCTTTATTTACAGTAACTACTTTACTTCCTATTTCGGGAAAAGCAGTTAAAATAGCACTTGCATGACCTGGCACATCAATTTCAGGAACTACTAAAATACCTCTATCGGCAGCATATTTTACTACATTTTTAATCTCTTCTTGAGTATAAAACATCCCATCAGATGCTTTATCGGTCAAGACTTTATGCTTTTTCATTTCAATTCTCCACCCTTGATCATCAACCAAATGCCAATGAAAAACATTCATTTTAAAAGCAGCCATGGCGTCCAAATTTCGCTTAATCACTTCAACAGGTTGAAAATGTCTTGCCACATCAATCATTAAACCTCTCCAAGTAAACCTTGGCATATCGGTAATAACTACATTTGGGAAACTAAAAACTCCATCTTTTACAGTTAACAACTGCAATAGAGTTTCCAAACCGTGCATGGCACCTAAATCCGAAGTTGCGGTTATCAAAATCTGATTGGAATCAATTTTTAATTGATAACTTTCGTCTTGATACAAATCAATTACCCCAGGTTTGGCGCACTGAATTTGCAATTGCGCTTTGGAATATTCATTGGTCGTCGTCACGAAACCTTGTTTAAAAAACATCCCTGTTCTACCATCCAATTTTCTTAAAAAATTTGTAGCCGCGTTAAAAACTCTAGAATTTGGATTTCCTGATACAGAAAGGTTGAACCTAGGAGTTAGCACAAAATTACCGGTTTGTAATTCGATTTTTTGAGGCCATGGCATTAATGGAAGAGAACTTTTTGCGTTTTGTGCAAAAGTGGAAAGGGCTAGTAAAAATACTAAACAAAAGTGTTTCATGAGGAATAAAGGGTGAACTTTCTCAAAATTTGAGAAAAACAATCAATTCGGCTACAAAACCGAATTGATTGTTACATAAGGTTAATAATCAAATCGTTTAAAGGCTTCAATCGCCTCATATTCTGCTAAACCTAAATCATCATATAATTTAGCAGTATTTTTGTTTCGATCCTCGGCACGAACCCAGAATTCTCTAGAATCATTACCTTGGAACATTACTCTATCTTTTTGAGATTGGTGGAATAAAATGGCCTGACGTTTTAACAATACTTCGTCTGGGCTTAACGGCACAGCCATGTCTATTTCGTGGATATCCCATTCGTGCCATGCACCACGGTACAACCACAACCAACAATCTTTCATATAAGGCTTGGCCTTCAATTCTTTCATTGCAGCAAAAATGGCATTCAAACACACTTCATGCGTACCATGAGGATCTGCTAAATCGCCTGCAGCAAATACTTGATGTGGTTTAATTTTAGCAATAATATCGGCAACTATAGCAATATCTTCTTGACCTAGTGGATTCTTTTTCACTTGCCCTGTTTCATAAAATGGCAAATCAAGGAAATGTACATTTTCGTCTTTTAAGCCAATGTATCGGACAGCTGCGTAGGATTCTCTTCTTCTGATTAATCCTTTTAATTTGCGAACTTCCAAAGAATCAATTTGATTGTCGCTTTTGTTTTTCAAGAAATCAATAACGGCTTGAAAGTTGATCTTACTGCTATCTTCGCCTACGAAATCATTACAAACTTCCGCAAACTTCAAGGCTTCATCGTCAGTAACTGCAATATTTCCAGAGGTTTGATACACTACATGCACATCATGACCTTGCTTGATTAATTTAGCAAAAGTACCTCCCATAGAAATCACGTCATCATCAGGGTGTGGGCTAAACAAGATTACTCTTTTCTTCGCTGGATTAGCTCTTTCTGGACGGTGTGTATCGTCAGCATTTGGTTTTCCACCTGGCCATCCTGTAATAGTATGTTGTAAGACATTGAACATGTTAATATTCAAATCATAAGCCGATCCTTCTTGAGCCAAAAGATCCGACATACCATTGTTGTTATAATCTCTATCGGTAAGTTTTAAAATTGACTGATTGGTTTTTTGACACAACCAAACAATTGCTTTACTTTTCAATTCAGGAGTCCAAATGCACTCACCAACTAACCAAGGGGTTTCAAAACGAGTCAAGGAAGAAGCTGCCGATTTGTCTAAAACAAAAGTAGCATTAGGGTGATTTTGTAAAAAAGTTGCTGGAACCTCAGAACTTACATCGCCTTGAATGGTTCTTTTGATGATATCAGCTTTGTTTTGTCCCCATGCCAAAAGCACAATACGTTTAGAACGCATAATGGTCGAAACTCCCATTGTGATTGCGCGTTTTGGAACATTGGCAATTCCATTAAAATCTGAAGAAGCATCTACTCTAGTAATATGATCTAACGTAATGATACGAGTTCCTGAATTGATATGTGATCCCGGCTCATTGAAACCAACGTGACCAGTACGACCAATACCTAGTAACTGAAAATCAAGTCCACCAGCATTTTTAATATTCATTTCATAATCGATACAGTATTGATTCAATTCATCAATTGCAACAGTTCCATCAGGAATATGTACGTTATCTGGGTGAATATCTACATGATTGAACAAATGTTGGTGCATGAAATAATGATAACTTTGTTTGTTCTCTTTATTCATGGGATAATACTCATCCAAATTGAAAGTGATCACATTTTTGAAACTCAATCCTTCTTCTTTGTGCATACGCACTAATTCTTCATAAACTTTGATAGGAGACGATCCTGTAGCTAAACCTAAAACACAATTTTCATTAGCTTCTTGTTTGGAACGAATTAAAGAAGCTATTTCATGTGCCACAATTTTTGACGCTTCTAATGAATTGTTAAAAATTTCATTGTGAATTTTTTCAAAACGAGTTTCTTCAAATTTACCCGCACTCTTATGAGAGATATCAGGCATAATTTCTACAGTTTTTTTCATTTTTAAGGTTTTTAAATTATATTATTAACTTGTTATTTTATTTCAAAAAGATTTATACTAACTAAATATTTATTAAAACAATATTTTATTTAAAACACAGTTACTAATTTTATATATTATATTAAGGAGAGTATATTAAATCAATTTCAAATTTAAGGGTAATATTTCTGTTAAAAAAATAAATAGACCAAACTGTTCGAAATTTTAAACCAACGGTAATATTTTGTCTATGAAGTGCATTTTTTTGCTTTTATTTTTAAGCAAAATCGCTCTAAAAAAATACAAAAAATCATTTTACATTTATTTACAAGGTGTTAAAACTACTAACCACTTAAATCATTCATAAAAACGCATAAAAATGTTAAAAACAGAACAAGCAATAAAAAATTACTTGTTCTGTTGTTTAATGTGGTTCAGGTATTAAAAAT
This sequence comes from Flavobacterium riviphilum, assembly GCF_055231795.1. Lineage (NCBI taxonomy): Bacteria > Pseudomonadati > Bacteroidota > Flavobacteriia > Flavobacteriales > Flavobacteriaceae > Flavobacterium > Flavobacterium riviphilum. Next base: position 233,058 of record NZ_JBUYSY010000002.1, on the reverse strand, counting down.
TAGCCCCTGTTGTATCCCACCACAATCTAGTTCCTCCTGTGTCTGGACCACCTAGTTTCGCTAATCCTGTTGCAACACCACCAGGGTTACCATCTTTTTCTGATTGTACGAAATTCACTCTACGCACACCAAATTCAGTAGTAATTTTCCCTCCACTTGTGTTTTTAAGTACTGGCAATAGCTTAGGATATCCTGTTCTGCGGTATTCCGACCAAGCTTCTTGTCCTTCTGGGAAACCAGCAATCCATTTTTGAGTAATGATTTTTTGCAGTTTCACTTCATTGGATGCAGCAGCATCCCAAGCTACAGTAACATTATTTAAAGCTTTACCATTGTTAGCAGGGAAATTAGGATCAACATAATCTTTAGCAGTTTTGGTATTATCAGCAATGTATGCGCTAACACCTGAAACTCCATGTTGAGCAAATGAACTAGTAATACCCAATTCATATAAACTCTGAGCTGATCCTCCCATATTCCAACCTCTTAGTGCACCTTCCGCTCTTAACAAATAAACCTCAGCAGTAGACATCAATACAATTTCTTTAGAATTAACAATTGGTCCGATTTCAGAAAAATCTTCATGGTCTTTCTTAGCAGCAATCTCAATTCCAGTTCTAACACCTTTGAATTGTCCAGGAAACTGTTTAGATGTCTTGAAGTAAACTGAAAGTCTTGGATCTTGATATCCGCCCATAATCGACTCCATATCGGCAGACATTTTAACATCTTGCCAAGCACCGCTAATAGTAGCAATAGGATTAGTAAAGTTAGGAGAGACTACTTTGAAGATATCATCGTTACTTGTCATTACTCCAAATTTCTGAGCAATTGCTTTCTCTGCTTCAGCCTTAGCCAAAGTTGGATTTTTCTTTACAATACGCATCGCTAAACGTAAACGCAAAGAGTTTGCGAATTTTACCCATTTTTGATAATGCTCACCTTTAAATTTTTCTTCTCGTCTATAACCAGATAAATCGGTTGTTAAAAAGACAGAAGCTTCTCCTGCATCTACTCTTTTAGTTAAGTCGGCTACAGCAAAATCCAACTCTTTAAACATTTGATTATAAACCTCCTCTTGAGAGTCATATTCAATTGTTTTTTCTGTGGTTCCAAATTTAGAATATACGATTGGACCATAAGTATCAGTAACTCTATGCATTCCCAATACTTTCAAAATTAATGATAATGAATAAAATTGATCGTATTTACCTTTTGCTTTTTGAGCAACAGAATACGCATTAAACATTACATCACCGTAAGCTGCCCCCCAAGCAAAACCATTCCATCCATCTACCAAATCATAAGTAGTATTGTTGGTACCTCCCCTAAAAGGCGTTGGAGTAGCCATATAACCTGACCAGATATCTCCTTGAAGTCCTTGTTGAACTTGGTATTTCCACTCTGGAGTTAAAACAACAATATTATTAAACATTGGAGCAAAAGATCCCTTGATGTTATTAAAATCTTGTTCTAACTGAGTCTCTGTAAAACCTTCTGAATTAGTATTTAGTTCTTCAAAATTGGTTGTACAACTTACTGCTGCAAGTAAGGAGACACATATAGCTGTTTTTTTAATTGTATTTAATTTCATTTTTTTTTAATTAGAAAGTTACGTTTAAGTTAAGACCTATACTTCTTGTAGATGGCATTCCAAAAACATCGACACCTTGCAAACCTTCACCAGTACTTAAAGAAATGTTTGGATCAAATGGAGCGTCTTTGTAGATAAATCCTAAGTTTCTAGCAATTAAAGACAAACTTGCAGATTGTAAAAATGGCAACTTCTTCGTATTAAAAGTATAACCAATAGAAATTTCTCTTAAACTTATATTTGTAGCATCATACACATATTCACCTGTTGCTCCGGCTCTACCTCCAATTTGGCTGTAATATAACTGAGCATCCATTTTTCCAACATATGGAGAACCATCAGGATAAACAGCATTTAAAACAACACCTCCATTGTTTCTGGCATCTCCAGTAGCTTTTGAGACACCAAACTCGTCATTAGTTGCTTCTGTCAAACTCATCACATTTCCTCCAAATCTTCCATCAATCAATACATTGGCAAAGAAAGAACCGAATTTGAATGAGTTAGAAAAACCTAACATAAAATCAGGATTTGCATTTCCTACCTCTTCAAAACCAGTTTTCTGAATACTTGCAGGTAATAAATTACCTTTGTCATCAAACTCTTTAGGATTTAAAAGTACTCTACCCTGAGCATCTCTTTTGATATTAACACCTTCGATAACTCCGAAAGGTCTTCCTTGTTTCAACACATATCTGTAGTTGTTTACACCAGCTTCAGTCAAAACTACTGTACCTCCTAATTCAGCAGGGATTTCCTCTACTACGTTTTTGTTTTTAGAGAAATTCACCGTAGCATCCCAAGAGAATTTGTCACCGTTCACAATTTTTCCAGTCACCACAGCCTCGATACCTTTATTAGAAATACTTCCTGCATTGATTCCGTAGAATGTTACACCTAATGGGTTAGTTAGTGGAGCTAAGATTTGCAAGTATTGATCTTTAGTTTTTGAATTGTAGTAAGACACCTCAAAACCTAATCTGTTATTAAATAATCTCCATTCTGTACCAATCTCAACCTCTGATTTTAATTCTGGACGTAAAGAAGTACCTGGTTGTGGAGCTACAGTTGGTTGTTTTCTACCTTCTGCTGTGTACGTATATGCTGGCGAAGTTACATATGGAAAAATATCATTACCCACTTGCGCATAAGTTGCACGAACTTTACCGTAGTTTACGAATTCTGGCATTTTAACCATTTCACTAAGAATAGCTGTAACCCCTACAGATGGATAGAAGAATCCTTTTTTGTCAGTATTTACCAATGTGGAAGACCAATCATTTCTTGCAGCTACGTCTAAGAATAACATTTCTTTGTAACCAAAAGTAGTCGCAGCAAAAACAGATTGTACCTCTCTTCTAGCATCAACAGTTTGTAAGTTTAACGCATTGTTTACAAAATTTCCTAAAGTAAACCAGTTAGCAATTTGCAAACCACCACCAATACCTGAGTCTAAAGTAGTTCGTTTGTTTGCCATAGTATTATTGATACTTGTACCAATGTTTGCGTTAAAACTAAAGTCGTCATTGAATTTCGTATTGATTGTAGCAATTAAATCACCATAACGTTGTGTACTTAAGTTGTTAATATCAATATATCTTCCATTAATGTGTGATAAAGTTCCTTGTGTAGAAGCAAAAATTTCTTTAGTAAAACCGCTTTCAATTCTGTTATAGCTGTAACGAGCGGCAATTTTTAACCAATCTGTAGCTTGATAATCTAAAGCAATATTTCCATTAAAGAAGTTATTTGTATCTTCAGATTGGTTTCTGTTAATTGCCCAAAATGGATTTTGCATAATATCTCTATTAGTCATCCAATTTTGAACAAACATGTTTCTTTCTGGACTAAATACCTCAAAGTTGTTTTTGTATTCGTTGAAGTCATTCCCTCTTGGCATTAAGTAAACACCAGTTAATGGGTTGAAATAATATCCATTTACAGGTCTATTATTTACAGTTCTAGTTGTATAGTTTGCATTAGCTGCAACAGTTAATTTTTCAAATAATTTTCCAGACTGACGGAAACCAAAGTTGTTTTGTTTTAAACCGTTTCCAGGAATAACACCTTGACCAGTTGTGTTAGCATAAGATAATGAAGTAGAAGCTACATCAGAAGCTGTAGTGAAACTCAAAGATGAAATTTGAGTACTTCCAGTTTCAAAGAAACCTTTTACATGATCCTTAGTTTTTTGTTTCGCTCCCCAAGACTCATCACCACCAGCAACAGCTACATAGTCCGTTTGGAATTTTGGTAAATACGCAGCCGATTCAAAAGTAGTTACGGAAGAAGCTTTCAATTGTGATTTTCCTTGTTTCCCTTTTTTTGTAGATAACAATACAACACCATTCGCTCCTTGAGAACCATATAATACCGAAGCCGCTGCACCTTTCAATACAGTCATTCCTTCATAATCATCTGGGTTGATCAATGAAACTACATCACCACCATCACGGTTACCTCCTTGAGTATCACCAAATGCATTATTTGGTTGTCCAGAAGTACCATTATATAAAGGAATACCATCAATAACATACAAAGGTTGGTTGTTACTTACAGAAGAGTTACCACGAATCACCACTTTTGTCGATCCACCAGTACCACCTGAACTTCTTGTTACAGCAACACCAGCAATTTTACCTGCTACTGTATTAATAATGTTAGCATCCTTTACTCTAGTAAACTCTTCACCTTTTAATTCTTGGGCAGCATAAGTAATAGACTTTCTTGTTTTCTTGATACCAAGAGAAGTAACTACAACTTCTGTAAGCGCTGTGGTTTTACCTGCATTTAAAACAATTTGGATAGTATTTTCGTCTCCAACTGTTACTGATTGCGCATCATAACCTACATACGAAACCACAATAGTTTTTCCAACCCCAACTTGAATGGAAAAAGTACCATCAAAATCGGTCACAGTACTTGATTTCTCTCCTTTCACTTGTACGTTTGCCGAAGGAACTGGTGCACCACTGGCATCGACCACGGTTCCTTTAAGCGTTTTTACTTGCGCCAACATCAACTGGGAAGTAAAAATAATCATAAAGATTACTAGAATTTTCTTCATTTTATTTAATTGTATTTGTTAGTTATGGTGTAAAACTATCCTTAAGGTTCTGTTAAAAAAAAAAATTTATACCAACTGTGGATTTTTTTCAACCAACGACATGAATTGTTCAATAATATGTTTTACGAAAACGTTTTCATCCGTGTTTTTCAATAGAAAATGAAAGCTATTGCGGTTAATTTAAAAACAAAAAATTAACAAACTTTAATTTTTTTATCAGTATAATTGCTATTTCAATTGCATTTTTTATTTTAACACAATATCCTATAATGAGTAAAATCAAAGACCTCAAATTTGAAATTAAACCGCAATATCATGTTTGGTTTTGGGGTTTGTATTTTATTCTTAATTTTTTAAGATGGGGAGCATATTTTAACGATTATGAATACTCCTTTAAATCAAATTTGATCGAGTTCTCCTTACATATTCCGTTAGTATATTTCAATTTATTTGTCCTTATCCCTCTTTTAGTATTAAAAAACAAATACCTACGCTATGCTCTTTCATTAATAGCCAGCTTAGGAGTAATCTATATTTTAAAAACTGGATTAACATTTTTTTTGATCTCCAAAAACATATGGCCTGAAGCCAATAGAGACTACCAACCTTTTGAAACCAATCATATAATTGCGGTGGTTATAGGTGAATTGTATGTATTGGCTATGGCTTCATCCGTTTACCTTACTTTTACTTGGCTTAGAGAAAGAGAACGCAACCGCACATTGAGAGAAAATCAATACAAAATCAAACTCAAGTATTTAAAAAATCAAATACAGCCTCATTTTTTCTTTAATACTCTCAATAATTTATACGCTTTGTCCTTAGAAGCTTCGGAAAAAGTACCGAGTGTCATTCTAAAATTATCAAAGTTGATGGAATATGTTCTGTATGATATAGACAGAACTAAAAATGTTATCTTTTTAAAAGAATTAGAATACATCGAAAATTATATCGAAATAGAGAAATTGCGATTTGAAAACGTTTCGGTTTTCATCAATTTGGAATCCAATTTCGAAAAAGTACACATTCCTCCCATGTTGCTCATTTCTTTTATCGAAAATGCGTTCAAACATGGTGGCGCGAATAATCCCGATTTAAAAATTAAAATAAATTGCAAAATTACAAAGGAGTCCACTCTTAGTTTTGAAATAATAAATAACTTTGTCATTTCACCCAATTTGAAAGTCAACAAAGGAATTGGACTAACAAATTCAAGGAAAAGATTAAAATTATTATTTAAGAACAATTTTCATCTCAATCATTCCATAAAGTTTAACTTTTATATATTACAATTACAAATTCCCATAAACTATGAAAATTAAGTGCGTACTGATTGATGACGAACCATTGGCACTAAAAGTATTACTGAATTATTTAGAAAATTTTCCAGAATATGAAGTAATTGGTACCTTTAACAACTCTATTGAAGGTTTAGAATTCATCAATAACAATGCAGTAGACGCTTTATTCATAGACATCAACATGCCTTTAATGTCAGGGTTTGAATTGATACACCTTTACAACAATAAACCCAATACCAAAATCATCATTACTACTGCTTTTAGGGAATTTGCAGCAGAGAGTTACGAACTTGATGTTTTGGATTATTTGGTCAAACCTATTCCCTTGCCTAGATTTATAAAGTGCATCACAAAAATCAATAATCATTTCCAAAATAGAATTATTTCCAAGGCCGAAACACACAAACCAGAACCTTATATTTTTATCAAAGTAGATAAAAAAATGGTAAAGATAAACATTGATGATATTCTGTTTCTAGAAGGCATGAAAGAATACATTAAAGTGGTAACTGCCGAAAAATCATACATCACTCACAAATCTTTGACCTCTCTTACAGAAGAGTTGCCTGAAGATCGCTTCATGAGAATCCACAAGTCGTTCACTATTGCCACCACAAAAGTTAAATCTATTGAAGGCAATAGAATACAAATTAATGCATACACGCTACCAATAGGAAGAAACTATAGCAAAGAAGTTAAAAGTAAAATTTTAGACTAAAAAATGATATAGTTTTCAATTTAACAACCTGAATACATTGTTCCCACATTCTTTTCATAGAAGAAAAAAGGTCGTTGATTTAAAAAAGACTAAAAAAAACTAAAATTATTTTTTTTTAAAAATTGTAACAGATATATTTACAATATATACAATGTTTAATCAAAAAAATAAAAAAAATTATGTCTAAGAATACAAATTATGCATTACCAATTGCAATGATGTTCTTATTATTTTTCATCATTTCCTTTGTAACAGGTCTTCAAAATCCAATGGGAGGAATTTTAAAAGAACAATTTACACTAAGCAATTTCCAATCCCAACTAGCCAACATGGCAACCTTTTTGGCCTATCTCTTCATGGGGATTCCTGCAGGAAAAATGCTTGAAAAAATTGGATATAAAAAATCAGCATTAAGAGCTTTAATCATAGGATTCACGGGAGTATTAATACTATTTATCGCTGGAAAAATTGAATCGTTTTCTATTTATTTATTCGGAGCCTTCATTTCAGGTTTTTCAATGTGTATTTTGAATGCGGTAGTAAATCCGATGTTATCTATTTTAGGTGATGAAAAAGGTGCCAATTCTAGACTTAATTTTGGTGGTGCTTTAAACTCTTTAGGAGGTACTTTAGCGCCAGTTTTAGGAGGAGTTATCGTAGGAAACATTGCTTCTCCAAAAATATCAGACGCCAATCCATTGTTGTATTTAGCTATGGCTATTTTTGCTTTGGTTTTTATAGTTTTGACCAATGTACAAATTCCTGAGCCAGAAATCACAGAAGCGGCTAAGGGTAACGAAAATCATAGCCCATTGTCTTTCACGCATTTTAAAATGGGGATGATTGCCATTTTCCTATATGTTGGTGTTGAAGTTTCTATTTCAAATACAACATTCAATTATCTAACTAATGGACTAAATTTTGACAAAGGTGAAGCTGGATCAATAGTGGGTACTTATTGGTTATTAATGTTAGTAGGTCGTTTATTTGGAGGTGTTTTGGGTAAAAAATTCTCTAGTAAACAAATGTTAGTTGCTGTTTCTTCAGCAGCATTAGTTTTTGTTATTTCTTCTATTTTAATGGGAACAGACGCTACTGCTTCTATGCCTGCCTTTTCAGGATCTACACTATCTTTTAGCTTAACACAAGTTCCTTTAAGCATCTTGTTATTAGTTTTATGCGGATTATGCCTATCTGTAATGTGGCCTGGAATCTTTAATCTTGCTACTTCTGGATTGGGTAAATACACCGCACAAGGTTCTGGATTTTTTATGACCATGGTATTTGGAGGAGGAATTATTCCATTGGTTCAAGCCTATGCAGTAGATGTAACTGGAAGTTTCCCATCTAGTTATTGGGTTGTTGTAATAAGCTTAATATACATTTTATACTTTGCCATTTCTGGATGCAAAAATATCAATAAAGATATTCCAGTTTAATACAAAGAAGGATTAATAGTTTTTCAATAAACATAATAGAAAGAGGCGATAACCTACAATTGGTATTCGCCTCTTTTTTTATAGAAGATTCTTTCGTTAACCATCCGTTTTTTATAGCCCAATATAAATGAACAACCCTACTTCCCTATTCTAACCTACACCAAATGTTGAATAAATTGTAGCTTAAACTTATATGATAACAAAAAAAGGAGGGTTCTCTCGACAAGAACCCTCCTTTTTAAGCTATTTATTCCTTTTTATTTTGCTTCAAAAATTGCATTTAAATTTTTATTAAATGTAATTCCATTTTTTTCCGGAATCACATAAACTACTTCTTTACCAGCATGCAAAATAATTTTCTTGATTGTCAATTCAACAGGTGCTTTAATTAAATCCATTTTTAATGTTACAGCACCATCAAAGTAACCATCTTCTTCTAAAGGCTTCTTTTGAGTAGTTACAACTCCATTAGAAAGCTCAGCAGAAATCAACATTTCACTCTTCAAAACATTGGTATAAAATCCATCCATTACCATAAGAATACGAAATACTGAACGTGTTTGTTCTCCTTTCATATCATATCTTGTGATGTTATATTTCAAGCCTTTGGCCAATACTGGAAAATTTGAAGTACAATCCAACTCAAAACTTGTCACATCACCAGCATCATTAGTGTTTTTAATCACTCTTTTCACTTGCGCTTGCATTTGCAACGCCATTATACCCAAGAATAAAACAAATAACTTTTTCATATTATTTGTTTCCTTTTTCAAAATCAGCAACAAATTGCGCTAATCCGATATCAGTTAATGGATGTTTTAACAAACCATAAATTGCAGAAAGTGGTCCAGTCATCACATCGGCACCAATTTTGGCACAGTTTACAATATGCATGGTATGACGTACAGAAGCGGCTAAAATTTGTGTCTCGAATCCATAATTATCATATACAGAACGAATTTCTTCTATCAAATTTAAACCATCAGTAGAAACATCATCCAAACGACCAACAAATGGAGATACGTATGTTGCCCCTGCTTTGGCAGCCAAAATGGCTTGTCCCACTGAAAACACTAAAGTTACATTAGTCTTAATTCCTTTATCAGAGAAATATTTTGCTGCCATTACCCCTTCTTTTGTCATAGGCAATTTAACCACGATTTGCTCATGAAGTTCGGCTAATTCTTCTCCTTCTTTAATCATTCCTTCAAAATCCAAAGCATTCACTTCAGCACTTACATCACCTTCAACTAGGTTGCAAATGTCTACATAATGCTTAAGAATATTATTTTTTCCGGTAATTCCTTCTTTGGCCATTAATGAAGGATTGGTGGTTACTCCGTCCAAAACTCCTAAAGCTTGTGCTTCTTTAATTTGGGCCAAATTTGCTGTGTCGATAAAAAATTTCATAGTAGTTAAATATTTGATTGGGTGTTTTTTCAATTTCGGGGCTAATGTACTAAATCAATACACATAAAAAATCAAAACTATAAAAAAGATTAAAATTCATTACTTAGACTTCAATCCATAATGGTTCATAAGCATTCTTTCGTAGACTTTATCAGGTAGTATTCTTTTTAAGACGATGGAGAATTTTTGCATAAAAGCTCCCACTTTATAATGAATTTTAGGTGATGTTGTGTTTATAATTTGAAAGACAGCCTCGGCCATTTCATTAGGATTACTTCCACTATCCACATGTTCATTCATTGCTTGCAAAGTTCTACTGTAAACTTCCTCATATGCAGAACCCTCAATAACTGGAGCATGATATCTTCCTGCCGCTATATTAGTAGCAAAATCGCCAGGCGCTACATTTGTTATCTGAATTCCGAAGGGTTTCACTTCCATTCTTAGAGCTTCTGTAATGAGTTCTAAAGCTCCTTTTGATGCCGAATATACACTTCGATAAGGCAAGCCCATATAACCCGCAATAGAGGTGACATTTATAATTAAACCCGATTTCTGAAGACGCATTTGTGGTAAAACTGCTTTCATGACTTCAATAGGACCAAAAAAATTGGTTTCAAAATTATTCTTAATTTCAACAGTTGGAATCTCTTCAAGTGGTCCTGTAATTCCAACTCCTGCATTATTAATTAAAATATCTAAACGACCTGCCGTATCAATCACTTTTTTCACTGCAGATTCAATTGAAATCGAGTCCCTTACATCCATAGCTAACAATGGGAAAACAGAATCTGGAATTTGTTTTGGTGTTCTACTCGTACCATAAACTTGATACCCTTTATGGTGCAAAAATTCACCAATTGATTTACCAATTCCCGATGACCCACCGGTTATCAAAACTATTTTTTGCATAAAACTATTGTATTTTTTTAGGAGTTAAATAACTAACACCTAATTAAATTAGAAAGGTCTAAAATAAAAAAATCTTCCTACAAAGGAAGATTACAAGTATAAAAAAATAAAAAAAGGCAAGCGACCTACATCGCACCGCTCAACCGCTTACCCTTGCTGCGTTCCCACCCTGGGGGAGTCAGCAGGAGCTGGTCGTGTAGGACTTGCCGGTGCAAATATACAACCTTTTTATATTTACGCAAGCCCTTTGTCTCTTAAAAATATCGTTGTATATTGGCTTCTTTAAAAACAAATAAAATGAAAAAACGCAACTTATTATATATCATTTTCTTAGGACTTTCACTTAGCAATTGTGGCAATACTAAAAAAGGTGAAAATTCTATTTTTTCCATCGATAGTAGTTCCTTTAAACCCTCCTATACTATCAAAGATGAACTAAAAATTAATGTTTTGAATCCAAATTCCAAAACTATTGACAGTATCATCTACTTTATAAATGATATTAAAATCGCCAATAAAAAAGGAAATGAAAACCTTATGTTCCCATTAAAAGATCAAAAGTTAGGATATCAAAACCTAAAAGCTTTGGTTTATTTTGGTGGCGAAAATTCCGAAGCCACGGCAAGAGTAGAATTGGTTTCAAATATTGAACCTAAACTACTAAAATATACAGTTGTAAACACCTATCCACATGATGTTGCTTCATTTACTGAAGGGTTAGAATTCTACAAAGACACACTTTATGAAAGTACTGGACAAAAGGGATCATCTTATATTAGAAAATATGATTATAAAACTGGTAAAATTTATCAACAAGTAGATTTGGACAAAGCCTACTTCGGCGAAGGAATTACCATCTTAAATGATAAAATATATCAATTGTCATGGGAAGAAAAAACCGGTTTTATATACGATGCAAAAACCATGAAATTGGAAAAAAAATTCAACTATGACAAAGATATTGAAGGATGGGGTATGACCAATGATGGCACTAACATTTACCACACTGATGGTACCGAAAAAGTATGGACACTTAATCCAACTACTCAAAAAATAGATAATTACATCAATGTCTATTCTGGTAGTTCTAAAATAAAAAAAATAAATGAACTCGAATATATTAATGGCAAAATATACACTAACATTTGGCTAAAAGATGCCATTGCAGTATTCAATCCAGCAAACGGAGCAGTTGAAGGTGTTTTGGATTTATCAAAATTAAGAAAAGAACTAAAAAGCCCTACAGCAGAAGCGTTAAATGGAATTGCATACAACCCAAAAACCAAAACCATTTTCGTAACCGGAAAAAACTGGGATAAAATGTTTGAGATTAAAGTCTCAGAATAATTTTTTAAAAACAAACACACAAGTTTCACAAATTTCATGATGGTTCTCATGATTATTTGTGAAATTTGTGTTTATATACTTTATTTATGACAACATTAATTACCAATATAAAAGAACTTTTACAAGTACGAAACTCTGATATTACAATGGTTTCTGGTGCAGAAATGGCTATTCTACCAACCATAAAAAATGCGTATTTGGTTATCCAAAATGATTTGATTACTGATTTTGGTTCAATGGAAAACCTACCCAATGTAAAGGCTGATACAACAATTGATGCTAATGGTAAAATTGTACTCCCTTCTTGGTGTGACAGTCACACCCATATTGTTTACGCTGGAAATCGCGAACAAGAATTCGTAGATAGAATTAACGGATTGACTTATGAAGAAATTGCCAATCGTGGTGGTGGCATCTTAAATTCAGCTCAAAAATTAAACGAAACCTCCGAAGAAGAATTGTATCGTCAATCAGAAGAAAGACTCAAGGAAGTCATACAATTGGGAACAGGAGCCGTAGAAATAAAATCGGGATACGGATTAACAGCAGAAGGAGAACTAAAAATGTTGCGTGTTATCAAAAAATTAGCTAACAACTACCCTGTTGCTATCAAAGCTACTTTTTTAGGAGCACACGCCTTCCCTAGCCTTTACAAAGACAACAAAGAAGCCTACATTGATATAATTATCAATGAGATGCTTCCTTCAATTGCCAAAGAAAATTTAGCTGATTTTATTGATGTTTTTTGTGAAAACGGCTATTTTACGGTTGCACAAACCGAACGAATTATAACTGCAGGAATTCAATATGGATTGCAACCAAAAATCCACGTCAACCAGTTCAACTCTATAGGCGGAGTTCAAATTGGAGTGCAACACAAAGCACTTTCGGTTGACCATCTTGAAGTCATGACTCCAGAAGATATAGAAGCATTAAAAGGGGCTTCAACTATGCCAGTTGCTTTGCCTTCTTGCTCCTATTTTCTGAGTATTCCTTACACTCCTGCACGTGAAATGATAAAATCAGGACTTCCGCTAGCCTTAGCCACAGATTTTAATCCAGGTTCTACTCCTTCAGGAAATATGAATTTTGTTGTTGCAACCGCTTGCATCAAAATGAAAATGACTCCAGAGGAAGCCATCAATGCAGCCACACTAAACGGAGCTTATGCTATGGGAATCAGTGCCACGCATGGTAGCATAACGATTGGAAAAAAAGCAAATCTTATCGTGACAAAACCGATTCCTTCCTTTTATCATATCCCATATTCTTTTGGTTCCAATTTGATAGATACTGTTATAATAGAAGGCAAAATACTTCATCATAATACATAAAAAAAGAGACAATTGTATATTTGTCTCTTTTTCTTTAATGCATAAAATAGGTTATAGCTTATTATCCTTGATTTCATCCACAATTTCAGGATTAAGAAGTGTAGTCGTGTCTCCAAAGTTTGAAAAATCACCTTCAGCAATTTTTCTCAAAATACGACGCATAATTTTTCCAGATCGTGTTTTGGGTAAACCTGACACATATTGAATCTTATCTAATTTAGCAATAGGCCCTATATGATCCGTAATGATTTGGTTAATTTCTTTACTCAAGTTATCACGATCTCTATATTCACCGGTTTCTTTCAAAATCACATAACCATACAAGGCATTTCCTTTGATATCGTGTGGATAACCAACAATTGCAGATTCTGCTACAGCTGGGTGTTCGTTGATAGCATCTTCAATAGGAGCAGTACCTAAATTGTGTCCAGAAACAATAATCACATCATCTACTCTACCCGTAATCCTGTAGTAACCTACCTCGTCTCTCAATGCTCCATCTCCAGTAAAATATTTACCAGGAAAAGCAGAAAAATAGGTATCAATATAACGTTGGTGATCACCCCAAATCGTTCTTGCAATACCTGGCCATGGAAACTTAATACACAAACTTCCTACTACTTGATTGCCTTCAATTTCATTACGTTTTTCATCCATCAAAACGGGTTGTACACCAGGCAAAGGTAAGGTAGCATAAGTAGGTTTTGTTGGTGTTACAAATGAAATTGGTGCAATCATGATACCACCAGTTTCAGTTTGCCACCATGTATCCACTATAGGACAACGTTTATCTCCAACATGATCATTGTACCAGTGCCAAGCTTCTTCATTAATAGGCTCTCCCACTGAACCAATCACTTTTAATGATTTTAGCGGAAAACGTTGAACATATTCTAAACTTTCTTTAGCTAAAGAACGGATAGCAGTAGGAGCCGTATAAAATTGCGTTACTTTATGCTTCTCTATAGTTTCCCAAAAACGACTAAAATCAGGATAAGAAGGTATTCCCTCAAAAATTACTGAAGTAGCACCATTTAATAATGGACCATATAAAACATAGGAATGCCCCGTAATCCAACCAATATCAGCGGTACACCAAAAAACATCATTTTCCTCGTAGTTAAATACATTTTTAAAAGTATACGAAGTATATACCATATAACCGGCAGTAGTGTGAACCATACCTTTAGGTTTTCCTGTAGAACCCGAAGTGTACAAGATAAACAATGGGTCTTCGGCATCCATAATTTCGGCAATCGAGTTGTCTGATGCAAGATCTAACAATGGTTGCAACCAAAAATCTCTATTTGGCACCACATTTACTTCCGAATTGGTTCTTTTAGCAATTAATACAGATTTCACTGAAGGACAACTTTGCAAAGCTTCATCAATGATACCCTTTAGATCAATAACTTTGTTACCTCTAAACCCACCATCAGAAGTAATAACCATTTTACATTCACTATCATTAATTCTGGCAGCTACTGCAGAAGCAGAAAAACCAGCAAAAACAACGGAATGGATTGCACCAATACGAGCACAAGCCAAAATACTCACTGCAAGTTCAGGTATCATTGGCAAATAGATACATACACGATCTCCTTTCTCTATTCCTTGTTCTTTTAGAACATTGGCCATCTTACAAACCCTTTGATGCAGTTCATTATAGGAAATATGTTGTGCTGGTTCGTCTGGGTTATTGGGTTCAAATATCAAAGCAGTTTTTTCTCCTTTTTTAGCCAAATGTCTATCAATACAATTTTTGGTTATGTTAAGTTTAGCTTCAGTAAACCATTTAACTTCAGCTGAAGCCATATTGAAATCGACTACTTTGTCCCAATATTGATACCATGTAAAATTTTCTTCTGCAATTTTACCCCAAAACTTTCTAGGCTCCCTTACGGATTTATTATAATGCTTAAAATATTGTTCTAAATTTTCAACTTTAAAATAACTCATTTTATCTAATTTTTGAAAGAATAATTCCTATAACATGTAAGATTTGTAAAAACCAAATATACTAATATCTATATGGAATCTATATTTTTTTTTAAAAATTATTATGTAATTTATAATTTTTTTTACAAAAAAAGACAATCTAAATTATAGATTGTCTTTCGTTATTTTGTCAAAAAAAAGGAAAACATTCCCTCAATTTATTCAAAATCAAGGGAATCTGTTAATATCAAATCAATATGATAAACAAAACATATTTATTATTAATTCAAAACACAATTATTTTGATTTGACCTATTCAGCACTTTTAATGTGGTATTCCTAAGTTTTAAACGATTTTTTTCATGGCAGTCATAGATTCACGTAACCAAGCTCCAACTTCTTCTACCGGATGATTTCTAATAACCGAATTAACTTCAATTAACTCTTTATTATCTACTCCATTATTACCCGCATTAAAAGGTCTACCAATCAAATTACTAGGTGCATTTTTAACATAATCAGCAATTAATGGTTTACAAGCATGATCAAACAAATAACAACCATATTCTGCAGTATCAGAAATCACTCTATTCATTTCGAATAATTTTTTTCTAGCAATTGTGTTAGCAATAAGTGGTGTTTCGTGTAATGACTCGTAATATGCCGATTCTTCAATAATTCCAGAATCTGTCATTGCTTCAAAAGCCAACTCAACTCCAGCCCTAACCATAGCTACCATTAATACCCCATTATCAAAGTATTCCTGTTCAGAAATTTCAACAGCTCCAGCTGGTGTTTTTTCAAAATTTGTTTCTCCAGTTGCGGCTCTCCAAGTTAACAAATTAACATCATCGTTAGCCCAATCTTCCATCATAGTTTTAGAAAACTCACCAGAAATAATGTCATCCATATGTTTTTCAAACAAAGGACGCATGATCTCTTTCAATTCTTCTGAAACTTTAAACGCTGCAATTTTGGCAGGATTTGATAAACGATCCATCATGTTGGTAATACCACCGTGTTTTAAGGCTTCAGTGATAGTTTCCCAACCATATTGAATTAATTTAGATGCATAACCTGGATCAACTCCTTCTGCTACCATTTTATCAAAACACAATATAGATCCTGTTTGCAACAAACCACATAAAATCGTTTGCTCACCCATTAAATCTGATTTTACCTCAGCCACAAATGAAGAACGTAAAACTCCTGCTCTATGACCACCTGTAGCCACAGCATAAGCCTTGGCTTGCTCTAATCCTTGTCCATTTGGATCATTTTCAGGGTGTACAGCAATAAGAGTTGGTACTCCAAAACCTCTTTTATACTCTTCACGAACTTCAGAACCAGGGCATTTTGGTGCACACATGATTACCGTTAAATCTTTACGTATTTGCATACCCTCTTCAACGATATTAAATCCGTGAGAATAAGACAAAGTTGCTCCCTGTTTCATCAACGGCATAATGGCGCTCACCACCGCGGTATGTTGTTTATCTGGAGTTAAGTTACAAACTAAATCAGCACTTGGAATCAATTCTTCGTATGTCCCAACTTTGAATCCATTTTCTACTGCATTGTTATATGAAGCTCTTTTTTGTTCGATAGCTTCTGCTCTTAAAGCATAGGAAATATCAAGACCAGAGTCTCTCATATTCAATCCTTGATTTAATCCTTGTGCACCACAACCTACTATGACTACTTTTTTTCCAGCCAAAGCGCTAATTCCGTTTGCAAATTCTGATTGGTCCATAAATTCGCATACTCCTAATTGTTCTAATTGTAATCTAAGTGGTAATGAATTGAAATAATTTGCCATTTTACTAATATTTAATGTATATAATTTTATAATGTATTGTTAATTGGTTTAAAAAATATTCTGTTAAGATTGAGTTTTTAGTTTTTCTAATAATGATGATATTTCCATTTTAGATTTTGAAATTGATATTCGACCCGAACGTACAAACTGCATTATACCATAGGGTTTCAATTTATTGTATAAATCTTCTATTTCGGATCTTCTACCTGATTTTGAGATCACAAAAAAATCACGCGAAACGGTTACAATTTCGGAATTACTTTCTTTAATAATGTTTTGAATTTGTCGTTCATCAAACAACAAACTTGACTCAATTTTGAAGATTGCACTTTCTAGAAAAATGGTTTCTTCGTCTACATGATAAAACGCTTTGATAACTTCAATTTGTTTTTCAATTTGTCCTACTATATTCTGCACCCATTTTTCAGTTGTATTAACTACAATTACAAAACGAGAGACATTTTCAATTTCAGATTCAGATACATTTAGGCTTAAAATATTGATATGTCGTTTTAAAAAAATTCCAGATATTCTATTCAATAAACCTACGTTGTTTTCGGAATATACGGAGATGGTGAATGTTTTATTTTCCATAATTTTTAGCTTAATCTTACATCAGAAACCGAAGCTCCTGTAGGAATCATTGGGAATACATTATTTTCTTTTTCAACCAAAACTTCTAAGAAGTAAGCCTCATCCGAAGCAAGCATTTCAGCAACTGCTTCATCGAGCTCTTCCCTTTGCGTAACCTTTCTAGCTTTGATATAGTACCCCTCGGCTATAGCAATAAAATTGGGGTTAATCATTTCGGTTGAAGCGTATCTTTTATCAAAAAACAATTGTTGCCACTGTCTTACCATGCCCAAAAACTCATTATTTAAGACTACAATTTTAACAGGGACTCTGGTTTGAAATATGGTTCCTAACTCTTGAATATTCATTTGAAAACCACCATCACCTATTACGGCAACTACTTGTCTATCTGGCCTTCCCATCTTGGCTCCAATGGCAGCTGGCAAACCAAATCCCATAGTTCCTAAACCACCAGAAGTGATATTGCTTTTGGTTTGATTAAATTTTGAATAGCGACAAGTAATCATTTGATGTTGACCAACATCGGTTACCATAATAGCATCACCTTTTGAATGTTTGTTAATCATTGCTATAGTTTCGCCCATGGTGATCCCTTTCTCAGAAGGACATATCTCGTTGTTTATAACACTTTCTAATTCGATTTTATATTTCTCTTTGAATTCGTTGTGCCAGGCTTCATGAGAATTAGGGTTTACTAAAGGCAATAATGCGGCCAAAGTTTCTTTTACATCTCCTAAAACAGCAATATCCGTTTTTACGTTTTTATCAACTTCAGCTGGGTCAATTTCAAAATGGATGATTTTGGCTTGTTTAGCATAAGTGGCTAGATTTCCTGTCACACGATCATCAAAACGCATTCCGATTGCAATCAATACATCACACTCATTAGTTAAAACATTTGGGCCATAATTACCGTGCATACCTAACATCCCAACATTTAGAGGATGATCTGTTGGCAAAGCTGAAAGTCCTAAAATTGTCCAAGCAGCTGGTATTCCTGTTTTTTCGATTAATGCTTTCAAAAGCTCCTCAGCTTCACCAAGAATAACGCCTTGACCAAATACTATATAGGGTTTTTTAGCTGCATTAATAACGCTAGCTGCTTCTGCAATTTTTTGATGGTTAATAGCAGGTTTCGGCACATAGCTCCTAACCCCTTTACATTTGGTATAACTATATTCTAACTCATCAAACTGAGCATTTTTAGTTATATCAATCAAAACGGGGCCAGGACGACCTGAACGAGCAATATAAAATGCTTTGGCTATAACTTCTGGTATTTCATGAGCTTCGGTAACTTGATAATTCCATTTAGTTACAGGGGTAGATATACCAATAATATCGGTTTCTTGAAAAGCATCAGATCCCAATAAATGTTTACCTACTTGTCCTGTTATACATACAATTGGAGTTGAATCAATTTGAGCATCAGCAATTCCTGTAACTAAATTGGTAGCACCCGGTCCAGACGTTGCAATAGCCACACCAACCTTTCCAGTGGCTCTAGCAAATCCTTGGGCAGCATGGGTTGCACCTTGTTCATGACGCACCAACACATGATGCAATTGATCTCTAAATTTATACAATTCATCGTAAACAGGCATTATGGCTCCCCCAGGATATCCATATACAATGTTTACACCTTCTTCTAACAGGCATCTGATAACGGCTTCTGCCCCTGATATTTTCATAGTATTTTGGTTTTCAAAAATCTATTGCATTGTGATGTGAAAAAATCTTCCTGTGTAATTCTTCTACTAACCCCTACTCACACTACAAAATCAAAGTATTTTTGATATTATTAAATTTTTATTTATCGGTCACACATCCTGTAGAAGCACTTGAAACCGATCTAGCATATTTAAGTAAAACTCCTTTTGTTACTTTTAATGGCGGTTGTACCCAATTGGCTTTTCGTTTCGCGAATTCTTCATCAGAAATTTTAAGGTTAATGGTATTGTTGACAGCATCAATACAAATGACATCGCCTTCTTCAATTAGAGCAATTCCTCCTCCATCATATGCTTCTGGGGTAATATGCCCTACCACAAAACCATGCGAACCTCCTGAGAATCGACCATCGGTAATTAAAGCTACTGAATTTCCTAGGCCTGCCCCCATAATAGCCGATGTTGGTTTCAACATTTCTGGCATACCAGGACCTCCTTTTGGACCACAATATCTAATGACGACTACATTTCCTGGTTTAACTCTTCCAGCTTCAATTCCTGGAATAACTTCAAATTCACTTTCAAAAATTACTGCTGTCCCCTCAAAATATTCTCCTTCTTTTCCGCTAATTTTTGCCACACATCCTTCTTCAGCCAGATTACCATATAGAATTTGAATGTTTCCAGTTGGTTTTAAGGCTCTTTGGATTTCATGAATTACATCTTGACCATCGCTTAAATCTGGAATATTGGCCAAATTTTCAGCTACTGTTTTTCCGGTTACTGTCATACAATCACCGTGAATCAATCCATTTTTCAATAAATACTTTAACACTGCCGGAACCCCACCTGCATAATGAAGATTCTCCATCATGTATTTTCCACTAGGTTTCATATCACCTAACATTGGAGTTCTATCACTAATTCGTTGAAAATCGTCTAGTGTAATCTCGATGTCCACCGCATGGGCCATCGCAATTAAATGCATAACCGCATTGGTTGACCCTCCTAATACCGCAACAATTGTAATAGCGTTTTCAAACGCTTTTTTCGTCATGATATCTCTTGGTTTGATATCTTTTTCTAACAATACTCGCATGTATTTTCCAACTTCAAGACATTCGTTTTTCTTTTGTTCACTCAAAGCCGGATTTGAAGAACTGTAGGGTAAGCTCATCCCTAATGCCTCTATCGCAGAAGCCATAGTATTTGCTGTATACATTCCTCCACAAGCACCTGGACCTGGGCATGAATTCTGGATTACTCCTTTAAAATCTTCTTCGGAGATTGTGTTTTTTAACTTTTTCCCCAAGGCTTCAAAAGCGGAAACGATGTTAAGTTTCTCACCTTTCCACTCTCCTGAATGAATTGATCCTCCATAAACCATAATTGAGGGTCTATTTACTCTTCCCATAGCAATTAAAGCACCAGGCATATTTTTATCACAACCCGGTATGGCAATCATCGAATCATACCATTGTGCACCCATTACGGTTTCGATAGAATCAGCAATCACATCTCTAGAAACCAATGAATAGCGCATACCTTCGGTCCCATTAGAAATACCATCACTAACCCCAATTGTATTAAAAATAAGCCCTACAAGATCAGCATCCCAAACACCTTGCTTTACCTGTTTTGCTAAATCATTTAAATGCATGTTACAGGTATTCCCCTCATAACCCATACTTACAATTCCTACTTGTGCCTTTTTTAAATCTTCTTCAGTTAAACCAATTCCATATAACATGGCTTGAGCCGCTGGTTGTGTTTCGTCTTGAGTAATTGTTTTACTGTATTTATTTAATTCCATTTTTATCTTACTATTTGAAAATTGCCACACAATTTTTGGGTATCAAAGCTTGTGTGAACTATTCTGATTATTTATTTTGAGTTTTGATGTTTTAGTTATAAAATGTTATACGATGGTTGACCTTCCCAATTGAATAAAATCATGTTTGAAGTACAGATCATCCGAATCCATAATGCAATTGGCTATAAAATCTCCAACCTCATTGGTTCCAAATCTTGAGTCTACTTTCAAATCCACGGTTACAACTTGATTTTTAATAGCTGTTTCAACAGCATCAGTAACTTTTTGTGCTTCTTGAGTTAATCCAAAATGTTGCAGTAAAAGTGCAGCCGATAAAATAGAAGCGATTGGGTTGGCAATATTTTTATCTTTGGCCTCGGTATAACAACCGTGTATGGGTTCAAAAAGTGAATAATAATCACCGATAGAAGCCGATGCCATTAAACCAATTGAACCAGAGATAACACTAGCCTCATCGGAAAGAATATCACCAAATAAATTATCTGTAAGCAAAACATCAAACTGTCTTGGGTTTAGAATAATTTGCATGGCAGCATTATCAACGTATAAGAAATTTAATTCTACCTCTGCGTATTCTTTGGCAATTTCAGTAACTACTTTTCTCCACAAACGAGAAGTTTCTAACACATTAGCTTTGTCAACTAACGTAACTTTTTTGCGTCTTTCAAGTGCTTTTTTAAAAGCCAAATGCGCTATTTTGGCAATTTCTTCCTCATGATACTCACATAAATCTGTTGCATAGGTGTAGTTTTCATTGGTAGATTTTTGACCAAAGTACAATCCTCCATTAAGTTCTCTATACACCACAAAATCGGTCCCTTCTAAAACTTCCTTTTTTAAAGGAGAAGCATCAATTAAATGGGGATAGGCTTTAATGGGGCGAATATTTGCAAAAAGTCCCAATTCTTTTCTTAATTTCAATAACCCTTGTTCTGGACGAATTTTCGCAGATGGATTATTATCATACATGGGATCACCTATAGCTCCAAACAAAATACAATCTGTGTTTTTACACAAATTAAGCGTTTGCTCAGGAAGGGGTTTGCCTGTCTTTTCTATAGCGATCGCACCAATGTAAGCGTCTTCAAAAACAAATTCGTGATTAAATACCACGCCAATAGCACTCAAAGCTTTTTTGGCTTGTAAGGTCACTTCGGGTCCGATTCCGTCTCCAGAAAGTACTGCTATTTTTAAATTCATAATTTTAGTCTTAAGGTTAGGTTGAAAAACTGCTAGATTGCTATTCTACATGCTTCAATAATTTGATGAATATCCGTATCTACTACTTCTTTTTTAATATCAGCAAATTTTAAAAACTCTTGATATACAATATCCAATTGAACTTTTGTCAATTCATATCCTACTTTTTTAGCACGATATGCTAAAGCTGCACGACCACTACGAGCCGTTAAAATAATAGAGGATTCGTTTACACCTACATCCAAAGGATCCATTATTTCGTATGTTGCGCGGTTTTTGATAACCCCGTCTTGATGAATTCCAGAACTGTGTGCAAAAGCATTTGAACCTACAACCGCTTTATTGGGTTGAACAATCATCCCCATACTTTCAGAAACCAATCGACTCATTTCATTAAGCTGACGCGTATCAATGCTTGTATCTAAGTTCAGGTAAGGATGTTGTTTGAAAACCATTACCACTTCTTCAAGTGCTGTGTTACCAGCTCGTTCTCCAATTCCGTTAATCGTACATTCTATCTGACGTGCCCCGTTTATTGCTCCGGCTATTGAGTTTGCAGTAGCCATCCCTAGGTCATTATGACAGTGACAGGAAATAGTTACGTTTTCTATGCCTTTTACGTTTTCTTTTAAATATTTAATCTTGGCTCCATATTCTTCAGGTAAACAATATCCTGTAGTGTCTGGAATATTTAAAACAGTAGCCCCTGATTTAATAACTTCTTCGCAGACTCGTGCTAAAAACTCGTTATCAGTACGTCCAGCATCTTCTGCATAAAATTCAACATCTTCCACATAGGTTTTAGCATGAGCTACTGCAGCTTTTGCTCTTGCAATTACATCTTCTCGAGTAGTATTTAACTTATAAATCACATGAGAATCTGATGTTCCAATACCCGTATGAATTCTAGGTTTTTTTGCATACTGCAAAGCTTGAGCAGCAACATCTATATCATTTTTAACCGCTCTAGTCAAACCACATACAGAAGCGTTTTTTACTATTTTACTTATTTCAGAAACAGACAAAAAATCACCTGGACTTGACACAGGAAAACCTGCTTCAATTATATCTACTCCCATTTCATCTAAACGACTAGCAATTATCAACTTTTGCTGTGTATCTAACTTACAACCAGGAACTTGCTCTCCGTCTCTTAATGTGGTGTCAAAAATTTGAACTTTCTCTCTATTCATTTTAATATATTTAATGTAATTTCACATCGCTAAACAAAAATAGTTTTAGAATAGAAAGAGTAAAAACCAATAAATGCAAATATACTCTTTATAAAATCATTTATACTTATTTAAGTTATTGATTTTCAATTATTTACAATACATTTTTTTACAATGGCTAACCATCAAAAAGATTTTTTATTTGTATTAATCAAGTCACTCTCAAAGTCAGAAAAACGGCAATTTAAAATATTTGCTAGCCGTTTGGAAACGAGTTCAAACACTAAATTTATTGAGCTTTTCAACATTTTGGATAAATCTGATGTCTATGATGAAAAAGCAATTTTGAAGAATGGTGTCATTCAAAAAGTACAATTATCCAATTTAAAATCGTATTTGTACAAACAAATTTTGGTTAGCATTCGTTTGAATATACCTAGCCAAAACATCCGTTATCAATTAAGAGAACAAATCGATTTTGCTACCATCCTATACAACAAGGGATTATACAAACAAAGCCTTAAAATTTTAGACAAAACCAAATCGATTGCGCTTGAAAATGACGAAAAATACATGGCATTCGAAATAGTTGAATTTGAAAAATTAATAGAATCACAGTACATTACTAGGAGTATCCAAGGACGTGCTGATGAATTGGTAATACAAGCCAAGGAATTAAATTATCGCAACACCATTTCAAGCAAATTATCCAACCTTTCGTTGCAATTGTATGGCATTATGCTAAAGTCTGGCTATGTGAAAAACGATGAAGAATACCAATATATTAACGACTATTTCATCAAACACATTTCAAAACTAGACGAATCGAAATTTGGATTTAGAGAAAAATATTGGTTTTACAATGCCAATTTATGGCACAGCTTTTTAGTTCAAGATTTTTTGGCCAGTTACAAATATGCAGCTAAATGGGTGACATTGTTTTATGACAATTCAAATATGATTTATTTGAACCCCGTTTTTTTCTTAAAAGGAAATAACTACCTTTTGGAATCACTATACATGTTAAAATACAAATCCAAGTTTAAAAAATATCTTGGTTTGCTCGAAGAAACAATTAAAGATCCTAAATTCCCTGTTAATGACAATCTAGCTTGTTTGTCATTTTTGTATGTATACAATAACAAACTGAATTTACATATTTTAGAAGGAACATTTATCGAAAGTGAATATCTGATTCCTGAGGTATTAAACAAACTCAAAATCCATAGCAATCATCTTGATGAGCATCACGAAATGTTGTTTTACTATAAGTTTGCCTCCATTTATTTTGGAATTGAAAAATACAACGAATGCATCTTTTATTTAGAGAAAATCATCAATAACAAAAATCTTTCCATGAGAGAGGATTTAATGTGCTTTTCAAGAATTTTATGCCTTATAGCACATTACGAACTAGGCAAAGATTTTTATATTGAAAATCAAATAAAAAACACCTATAAATTTTTGATCAAAATGAATGACATGCACGAGGTGCAAAAAGAAATCATTCGATTTATGAAAAATTTAAATTCAATTTATCCAAGTGATATCAAGAAGGAATTCATAAAAATCAAAACCCGATTTGAAGAATTGGATAAAAAGAAATACGAAAAAAGAGCCTTTTTATATCTTGATATTATCTCTTGGTTGGAAAGTAAAATTGAGAACAGAAAAATTAGTGATATCATCAAAGAAAAAGCAAAACTGAACAACCGATAGTTACTATTCAAAACAAAATGAAACAAAAAAAGAGGTTTGTTTTAAAACCTCTTTTTTTCATGTATAAAATTGAATTATTTTTCTTAATTCAATAGATCAAACACTTGATTAGCAATTTCCACTTCTTCATTAGTTGGCACTACTAAAATTTTGGTTTTTGAAGTAGGTAAATTGATTTCGCGTATTGCTTTTGAACGGATACTGTTTTTTTCTTGATCCAATTCTAAACCAAAATAGTCCATATCTTCACACACCATTCTTCTGATTACATCTGAATTTTCTCCAATTCCAGCTGTAAACACAATAGCATCAAGACCGTTCAAAACAGCTGTATAAGAACCAATAAATTTTTTAATTCTATACGTGTTCATTGCCAATGCCAACTGACATTCTTTGTTTCCTGTCGCAGCGTTACTTTCAATATCTCTTAAATCGCTATAACCAGTAAGCCCTAACATTCCACTTTGTTTTTGCAACATAGCATTCACTTCATCTGGACTGTAGCCTAAAGTTTTAATTAAATAAAAAATTACTGACTGATCCACATCACCACTACGGGTTCCCATGATTAAACCATTCATCGGACCAAATCCTAGCGTAGTATCGATACTTTTACCATCTTTTATAGCTGTCATACTACAACCATTTCCTAAATGAATCGTAATAATTTTTTCGGCTTTATGATTGGCTTTTTCTGTCAAATATGTAATAGCTTTCTCCGAAACGTATTTATGACTGGTTCCGTGAAATCCATAAGAACGTATTTTGTTTTCGGTCAATAAATAATTTGGAATGGCATATTTATAAGCTTCAATAGGCATGGTTTGATGGAATGCTGTATCAAAAACAGCCACTTGTTTGGCCGCGTCAAAGATTTGCTCGGCAACCACAATTCCTTCTAAATTAGCCGGATTATGCAATGGCGCCAATTCAAATAATTTACGGATTTGATCCTTAACATCTGTGGTAATTTCAACGGTATTGGAGAACGAGCTACCTCCGTGAACAACTCTGTGCCCAACAGCTTTAATTTCGGAAGTAGATTTGATAACCCCAACTTTTTCATCCATTAACAACTGAGCTATTTTTTGTAGCCCAACTTTGTGATTAGCAATTGGCAACGACTCTTCTATTTTATTAGAATCGGTAGTATAAGTCAAATTGGACGTATCTAAACCAATTCGATCAATCATACCATTACAAATTACTTTTTGTTCTGGCATTTCGATTAATTGATATTTAATTGAGGAACTTCCGGAGTTTATAATTACAATTTTCATTTTGTTTGTTTATTTAAATGATCCAAAACACTGCATTTTTTTGAAGTGTTTTTCTTTTAATTTGTTTACATATCTTGTGCTTGAATAGCGGTAATTACTACAGTGTTAATTATATCATCCACTGTACAACCTCTACTCAAATCGTTAACAGGTTTGTTTAACCCTTGTAACATTGGTCCAATAGCCAAAGCTCCTGTTTCTCTTTGAACAGCCTTGTATGTATTATTACCTGTATTCAAATCAGGAAAAATCAATACACTTGCTTGCCCTGCAACATCAGAGTCTGGCATTTTGCTCTTACCTACATTCATATCAACAGCAGCATCATATTGAATTGGTCCTTCAATTTTGATATCAGGGCGTTTAGATTTTACTATTTCAGTTGCCTTTCTTACTTTTTCTACCTCATCCCCTTTTCCTGATGTTCCGGAAGAATACGACAACATAGCTACTTTGGGTTCAATTCCAAAAGCTAAACTAGAATCTGCTGAAGAAATAGCGATTTCTGCCAATTGTTCCGCAGTTGGATTGGGATTAATCGCACAATCGCCAAATACCGAAACCCTATCTTCTAAACACATAAAAAATACAGAAGACACTACTGAAGAATTTGGTTTGGTTTTAATAAACTGTAAAGCTGGTAAAATGGTATGCTGGGTGGTATGTGCTGCCCCGGAAACCATTCCGTCTGCGTGTCCTTTATAAACCATCATAGTTCCAAAATAAGAAACATCTTCCATTACATCGCGAGCCATTGCGATAGTCACGTTTTTTGCCTTTCTTAATTCGTAATATGTATTCGCATAATCTTCATAATGCACTGATTCTTTTGGATTAACAACATCTACCTTATCAAAATTAAACTTCAACCCTAACTCGGCCATTTTATTTTCGATTTGCTTTTTATTTCCAATGATGGTCATATCTACAACATCCATCACTTGTAATCTGGCAGCAGCTATTAAAATTCTGTCATCATTCCCTTCAGGTAAAACAATATGTTTACGGTGCTTTTTAGCGCGTTTGACTAAATTATATTGGAACATTTTTGGAGTAATTCCCTCAGATTCGAAGGCCGTGAATTTATCAGACAAAGCATCTACATCAATATACTTATCGAAAGTAGCTATTGATGTCTGAATTTTTTGCTTGTTATTCGCATAAATTTTCGATTTGATTGCTCCAATTTGATTCGACACGTGATAAGTACCTGTTTCCACAGTAAGGATTGGCACTACAGAGGAGAGTCCTTCTATCAGTTTTAGGATACTTTCTTCTGGCAAAATATTTCCAGTCAACACAATACCTGATACCGAAGGATAATTAGCTGATTCATTGGCTTGGAGAGCTCCTAAAATTATATCTGCTCTATCACCAGGAGTAATGATTAAGCCATTTTCTCTCATGTGTTTAAGATAATTAGGCAATTGCATGGCTCCAATACTGTAACTTCCTGTTTGATTATTTAAATATTCATGACCAAACAACACTTTGGCACCAATCTCATTAACAATTTCTTGAATTGTAGGATTGTTCAAAGTTGGTATAATTGGAATCGTGTTGATAAGTACATTATCTGGAAGATTTTTTCTTAAATTTGAGGTAACCAACTCAACATTCTCTGGTTGTACTTTATTGGCTACTATGGACAAAACTTCTACATCTTTTACTTTAAAAGTATCGTATGCCAAATACAAGCTATCTACAAACTCATCCAAAGTTTTTCCTACTCCCGATCCAACAATAATGGTAGGAATACCTAAGTTTTTGGCAATCAAAACATTCAAACCTAACTCGATTGCCGTTCCTTCTCCTGTAAAACTTGTTCCTTCAACAAGAACAAAATCGTATTTTTCTTCCAGTCGTTTGAATTTCTCGATAATTACATCAAGAACTTCTCCCATTTTACCTTTATTTCTTTTCTTGATTAATTTACTTTTGGTAAAAGCATAAGCCTCACCAAATTCCATTTCTAAACCAAAATGAGAAATAACAGTTTCTATATGATTATCAAACTTACCTTCTTCAAAATCTTCAATGATAGGCCTGAAATAACCAACTTTAGCAGTTTTACCAATCAAAAGTTGCATTAATCCAAGGCTAATTAAAGATTTCCCACAGTTTTGCTCACTTGTAGCTATGTAAATTGCTTTGTTCATCTTATATATATTTAGCTATATTATTAATTTTGAAATTATCATTTTCTAAAACCATTTTCTCTTTTTAAAATAAAGCACCATTGCAATACTTATGAATAGCATCAACAACATCACTAGGTAATATCCATATGGATGTTTTAGCTCGGGCATATTCTCGAAATTCATACCATACACACCTACGATGAAGGTAAGCGGTATAAACACAGAAGAAACAATGGTCAACGTTTTCATTATTTCGTTCATTTTATGCGATTGTGTGGTATAGAAAAAATTGGTCGCACTTTCAACTATACTCATGTCTGAATCAATTTGTTCTAATAAATCCAAAGCTTTCTGATACAAGCGGTTAAAAAACACAACACTTTCATTGGACATACTATTAAAAGTAGTATCGTCTTTAATGCTTTTCAAATCAAACAATGAATCCCTTAAAGGCACAATGGAACGCTTCAAAAAATTAAAATTATCTCTATGCTTTTCAATCCGTTCCAAAATCATGAGATCGGAACTGGATTTTGACAAGGCAATAATGGCTTCTAATTTGCTTTCCTCATTTTCTATGGTGATATAAAAATTTTCCATTACAGCATCCAATAGAGAGTACAAAAGATAGTCTACGTTTTTAGACCTAATAATTCCTAAATTTTGTCGAATTCTATCTCTAATATGAGTAAAAAAATCGGACCGTTTTTCTTGAAAAGACAACAAAATTCCTTTTCTAAAAAAAAAGCTTATTTGCTCAACTGTAATACTTTCATCTTCATTAGGCAAAATCGATTTGATATTAAAAAAAAAATGATCATTGGTCTCTTCAAACTTTGTTCTTTTGTTTGTATTTAAAACATCAGAAAGAACATAATTGTCAATAGAAAAATGATTTCCAATCGATTTTAGTAGTTCCAAATCATTCAACCCATGTAGATTTAGCCAATTGACTTTTGATGGATCAATAAGTGCACTTAATTCTGACACTTTTAATTCATCATACTCAAAAAAACCACTATCATTATAAACAAAAAGTTGCATTTCTGAAGTTTTATGTGTGTGTACTCCGGTATATTCAAAACTACTTGAATGCAATTTTCGCCCTTTACGATATTTGATTTTTCTCATACATTGATTTTATATAGTAATATTACTAAAATTAATCAATATCTATTTGATTTTTAACAATTTGACAAGATTTTTTTACCTTATCAAATGCCTTAATCACAAATTTTAATGCGAAATTAATTCAAAAAAAAATGATTTTTTATGAGAAAAATCAGTTTACTACCAATAACATCTGATTTAGAGAGAAATGGCTCCATTTTGGGACTTGGCTTGTGTTATTTTAACATTAATTTATTATTTGTAATGTTTAAAAAAAGGGTTTGCTTGCAAAGAGAATTATTAGAACAAAATCAAACCTTGAGAGTGAAATAAAAAAACCGAGTCAATGAAGACTCGGTTTTCCCAATATTTTAAAATCTTAGTACCTAAGTACTTCGAAATTATTTAACTTCTTCAAATTCTACATCTTCAACATTATCTCCTTGAGATTGTGCTTGTGGCTCTGCAGCCGCTTGCCCTTGTTCTCCCTGAGCGTACATAGCTTCTGTAGCTTTTTTCCAAGCTGCATTGATGTTATCTAAAGCGGTTTGAATTGCTGGAATGTCTTGAGATTGGTGTGCCATTCTCAATTCAGTCAAAGCGTACTCAACAGCTACTTTGTTATCGTCAGATAATTTATCACCAAGCTCTTTCAATTGAGATTCTGTTTGGAAAATCATAGAGTCAGCTTCGTTCAATTTTTCTGCTTTTTCTTTAGCTAATCTGTCTGCATCAGCATTAGCTTCTGCATCTTTTTTCATTTTCTCGATTTCTTCAGCTGTCAATCCAGAAGAAGCTTCGATACGAATGTCATGAGATTTACCTGTACCTTTGTCAGTAGCCGATACTTTGATGATACCATTAGCATCAATATCAAAAGTTACTTCAATTTGAGGCACTCCTCTTGGGGCTGGTGGAATTCCGTCTAAGTGGAAACGACCAATAGTTTTGTTATCTACAGCCATGGTTCTTGCACCTTGTAAAACATGAATTTCTACAGATGGTTGAGAATCAGCAGCAGTTGAGAATACTTGAGATTTTTTAGTTGGGATAGTAGTGTTAGCTTCGATCAAAGTAGTCATTACACCACCCATAGTTTCGATACCTAAAGCCAAAGGCGTAACGTCAAGTAACAATACATCTTTTACATCTCCAGACAATACACCACCTTGGATAGCAGCACCAATAGCTACAACCTCATCAGGGTTAACACCTTTAGACGCTTTTTTACCAAAGAATTTTTCAACTTCTTCAACGATTCTTGGGATACGAGTAGAACCACCTACTAAGATTACTTCGTCAATGTCAGAAGTAGACAAACCTGCATCTTTCAAAGCTTGTGCTACTGGTGTCATAGAACGTTTTACTAAACTATCAGCTAATTGCTCAAATTTAGCACGAGTTAATTTTTTCACTAAGTGTTTTGGTCCTGAAGCTGTAGCCGTAACGTATGGCAAGTTGATTTCAGTTTCTGCAGAAGAAGACAATTCGATTTTTGCTTTCTCAGCAGCTTCTTTGATACGTTGTAATGACATTGGGTCCAAACGTAAATCAATACCTTCTTCAGCTTTGAATTCGTCTGCCAACCAGTCAATGATTACTTGGTCAAAATCATCACCACCTAAGTGAGTATCACCATTAGTAGACAACACTTCGAAAACTCCGTCTCCTAATTCCAATACAGAGATATCGAAAGTACCTCCACCTAAATCGTAAACAGCAATTTTTTGATCTGTTCCTTTTTTATCCAATCCGTAAGCCAAAGCAGCAGCAGTTGGTTCGTTGATGATACGCATAACTTTCAAACCAGCAATTTCACCAGCCTCTTTTGTAGCCTGACGTTGTGCATCGTTAAAGTATGCAGGAACAGTAATAACTGCCTCAGTTACTGTTTGACCTAAATAGTCTTCAGCAGTTTTTTTCATTTTTTGAAGTGTCATTGCAGACAATTCTTGAGCAGTATATAAACGACCGTCAATATCCACACGTGGCGTATTGTTGTCTCCTTTTACTACACTGTAAGGAACTCTTTTTGCTTCTTCAGTAATTTCAGCAAAAGTATGCCCCATGAATCTTTTAATAGAAGCAATAGTCTTAGTTGGATTAGTTACTGCTTGTCTTTTTGCAGGATCACCCACTTTAATTTCTCCACCTTCAACAAAAGCGATGATAGATGGCGTTGTTCTTTTACCTTCCGCATTTGGAATAACAACTGCTTCATTCCCTTCCATTACAGAAACACAAGAGTTGGTCGTACCTAAATCAATTCCGATTATTTTACCCATTTTTATTATATTTAATTTTTATTGTATACTCATTTTAACAACTCGAGGTCGATAAGTCAAGGACTGTGCCAAGTTTTTATTTATATAAAATAATGTCATTTTATTAATAGCTGTCAAAATAAATCTGACAAGATGACATTTTAGAGACTCTATTTTCTTTTTAGGCCTTGCCAATAATGACATCAGGGAGATAAAAATACATTTGCATTTTCCCTTTGTTTTTCACCTCAATCTCTCCACGATATTCAAATTCGAAGGTGTCTTTGACCAATTCATAAGTATCTTTTGATACATTTATTCTGCCAGAAATGGAATTGGATTCCATACGTGAAGCAATGTTTACAGTATCTCCCCAAATATCATAGGCAAACTTTCGGGTTCCCACTACCCCAGCGACAACAGGTCCTGTATGTATCCCAACTCGTATTTCAAACCAATATTGATGTGGCCATGAATCAACAGAACACTGCTCCACAAATTGGACAATCTCTACAGCAGCAGCCATCATTCTATGAGCATGATTTTGTGTGTCATTGGTTAACCCGGCCGCACACATGTAGGCATCTCCAATGGTTTTAATTTTTTCTAAATTGTACTTTTCAATTATCTCATCAAATTTTGAAAAATAAAAATCTATTTGCTGAACCAATTGTTCGGGTTCTAATGTTTTGGAGTAATTGGTAAATCCCACAAAATCAGTAAACAAAACAGTTACCGAATCAAATTTTCTGGAAGTTACCCTTCCATTTTCTTTTAATTCAGCTGCAGTCGACTCGGGTAAAATATTCAACAACAAAGCATTTGAACGATTCTTTTCATTTTCAATAATCTGATTGGTTTTGGAAACGTACTTATACCTACGATATAGCCCAAATGCCAATAGAAACAACAAGAATACTCCAATCAAAAAAATAATAGTGATTATTCGCTGAGATTTTTTCTCTTGGTTGAGTTTATCTACTATCAATTGTTTTTTGTCAATTTCAAACTTGGCTTGTATTTCAGATATTTTTTTTACCGATTCTATATTCTTTATACTGTCATTAAATAAAGTGTAATTTTTGAAATGAAAAAGTGATTGTTGGTACTGCTGAGACTTTTCAAAAATTTTTGACAACTTAAAATTAGCATCTGCTATTTCCCTTTTTAAATTGTATTTCAACGCTAGAGACAAACTTTTGTTGGTATATTGTGTGGCTTTTTTGACATCTTGCTTTTCCAAATAAATGTCAGCCATCGTCATGAGATATACACAAATGGGATAAAAATCTTTTTCAACTTCCAATATCGCAATGGCTTTATTGATATTATTCGTGGCTAAATCATCTTGCTTTAATTTGGCATAAATCATTCCCAAATTTCCTAAACTATAAGCAATACCAGTTTTATAATTGAGTTTTTCAAAAATCTGATTAGCTTCTTGAGTCAACAGCATAGCTTTGTTCAAATCGTTAGTCGAAATGTATAAATCGCCAGCATTTAATAATGCAGATGCTAAAACGGTAGAATCTTTTTCCTCTCGAAGTAATTCAATCGATTTTAGGTAATACTTTACAGCCAAATCCTTTTTATCTAGCAAAGAATAAACATCCGCAATTGAAATATTAGTTGCCGAAATTCTCTTAGATATTTTAAGAGAAGTGGCCAATTTGGATGCTTTTAGAAAGAAATTCAAGGCGTCTCCATAGTCACCTTTTAACATATAAGCATATCCTTTGCCCGTAAACCCTCTATACACGTAAAAAGGCGATTTAAAAGTCGTAGCTTTTTGAATTAACAAATTACTATACTTTAACTTCTTTTCCGTATCATGTTCATTAAAGGCAAGCTCATCAAGAACTTCTAATTCTTGCTTTGGATTCAATTCCTGATGTTTGTACAAAAGCTCCAAACTGTCAACTTTACTTTGAATCTGCCCCAAAGCAGTAGAACAAAGCAATAACCAGAATAAAGTCAAAGCAAAATGTACAACTTTAGAATATGGAATAAAGTTCTTTACAAAATATAACATTCACAGTTGAGTACTTAACGAATTTGAATTTTAGGATCATGCATGTTTGACACCCCATTGATGGTATAATAAATCCCATATTCTTCTATAGTTCCTTCAGTTACTTCACCGACATCACCAACTAAATCACCATCGCTATTCTTTTTAGGAGAAGTTATAAAAACATTTACTCCATTCTTAGACACTATACTATCTAAAGAAGTTATCCCGGAGTCGGATACTAATTTCCATTTAATTCTCGTGTTTTTTGAGACTTTGGTAGTGATATCAGGTCCTTTCGAATTGCCATCGTCCAAAATCAAGCCTGTCCCGTCTTGATTTAAACTTACTTTAATCACCTCCCTAAAAACATTATCAACATCCTTATTTTTCCTTTCGTATCCCTCTCTCGGAACGAATGAAGTAAAAAACATAAGACTCAGAACTACAACGAATTGAATTGAATGCTTCATAATAATAATTTTTAACGATTAGTAATCTATTTTAAAACCAAACTACCTCAAACTACTGATTTTTAATTATTTAACCCCATCAAAGATACTTATTTTTAATCACTATATAATGTATTCTTTACAAATATGATTGAAAAACCCAAAATCAAAATTCGGTTTTTGCTAATAAAAATAATTTTACTATCTTCATGATTATCATTTATTTACAAAACTCATCGCGTTAAAACATCAAAAAAACTTCGTAAACATCCTAAAAACTGTAATCATGAAAAGAGTCTTTATACTGCTTAGTTTACTACTTATTACAGGCTGTAAAACCCAAAAAATTGATGTAAATGATAAAAAAAAGGTACGTGTATCCGAATTAACAACCGACGAAAATTCACAAGAAAAAAAGGCTTATGAACTTGGTAAAAGAGTACTTAGCACCTGTAATACCAATGAATTCATTCCGTTTTCAGAAAATGAAGCTACTGAAAAAGTGATAAACAATTCAAAACTTGAGAAATTAAAAAAAATCTGTGAAAAGTTCAATAAAGAGTATGGTGCCTTCAAAGACTTAGAATTTATCGAAATGATGTTTCGTAAAAAAGACAGTTCCAACACGTATCGTTTTAAAGCTCATTTTGAAAAAGATAGCATTACAAAAGAAATGCGTGTAAAAATGAATAAGAAAAATAAAGCTTCTGCAATTACCACTAAAGACTGGAAAGACATCATGGAATAAAGTGCGAAGCATAACAATTGGATAAAAAAAATCATAATTCAAATCCAAAAGTTAAATCTATAGCTTATTTTTGCGCTATGGCAAAGAAAAATACAGACAAAGTTGTCTTTCATCAGTTAAAAGTCCTTGACGCAGGCGCAAAAGGCGTTTCGGTAGCCAAAGCTCCCGATGGTAAAGTTGTATTCATCCCAAATGTTGTTCCTGGAGATGTAATCGATGTACAAACACTAAAAAAGAGAAAAGCCTATTACGAGGGTAAGGCTGTAAAATTTCATGAATACTCACAACACCGCGTTGCGCCAATTTGTGATCATTTTGGTGTTTGTGGAGGTTGCAAATGGCAAAACATGAATTACAGCCAACAATTGTTTTTTAAGCAAAACGAAGTTCAAAATCACTTACAACGTATTGGAAAAATCGAACTTCCAGAATTTGACCCTATTTTAGGATCAGAAAAACAATTCTTTTATCGCAATAAAATGGAATTTTCATTTTCAAATAGCCGATGGTTAACCGAAAATGAAATTGATAGCAAAGAAGAAGTAGCGAACAAAAATGCTTTAGGATTTCATATTCCTAAAATGTGGGATAAAATTTTGGACATCCAAAAATGTCATTTACAAGAAGATCCTTCCAATGCCATTCGCAATAGCATTCGCGATTTTGCCAACGAAAACAATTTGAGTTTTTTCAATCCAAGAGCTCAAGAAGGCTTATTAAGAACCTTAATGATTCGAACAGCTTCAACTGGCGAAATCATGGTTTTGATACAATTTTATGAAGACGATCAAGAAAAAAGAGAATTACTTTTAGATTTCTTGTATGAAAAATTTCCTCAAATAACATCTTTACAATTTGTCATCAACAATAAGGCAAACGATACTTTGTATGACACTGAAGTGCAATTATACAAAGGTCGCGAATATATTTTGGAAGAAATGGAAGGTTTGAAATTTTGCATCAATGCTAAATCTTTTTACCAAACCAATTCGGATCAAGCCTACGAACTTTATAAAATCACAAGAGAATTTGCCGGACTAACAGGTAATGAAATTGTATATGATTTATACACCGGAACAGGTACTATTGCTCAATTTGTTTCCAAAAAAGCAAAAAAAGTTGTAGGTGTTGAGAGTGTTCCAGAAGCCATTAAAGATGCCAAAGCCAATGCAGAACGCAACAAAATTTCAAATTGCACCTTTTTTGTTGGCGATATGAAGGTAGTTTTTAATGATGCATTTATCGCGCAAAATGGACAACCCGATGTTATCATTACCGATCCCCCTAGAGACGGTATGCACAAAGATGTTATAGAACAAATTTTAAAAATTGCTCCTAAAAAAGTAGTTTACGTAAGTTGTAATTCAGCGACACAAGCTAGAGATTTAGCCTTAATGGATGAAAAATACAAAGTAACAAGAGTTCGTCCTGTGGATATGTTTCCACAAACACATCATGTTGAAAATGTAGTTTTATTAGAAAGACGTTAATGCATCTCAAATGAAAAAAATCCATTATCTAATTCTCCTTTTAACTTTGTTTTATTCTTTTTCCGGTTGCGAAAAAGACGACATTTGCGATCCTAATACGCCAACTACACCAAGATTGGTTATTAAATTTTATGATATAAACAATCCAACCGTAGAAAAAAGTGTAACCAATTTAAAAGTAATTGGAGAAGGCATGACTGAAGGGGTGATTTTTGAACCCAAAGCTACGGGAGAAGCTAAGTATTTGGCCAATTCGAAATCAATAGCAATACCTTTGAAAACCAATAGTACTAGTACTTCATTTCAATTTGTCTTGAATTCTGGCAGTTCCAATTTGGCATTTGTCAATACCGACATAATTACTTTTAGTTATACTACAAATGAAGTCTATGTTTCAAGAGCTTGTGGCTTCAAAACCATATTCGAAATGAGTCCGAGTAATCCTTTCATTCATACCGATGGTGCAGTAGCCGACACCAAATGGATGAAATTTATTCAGCTGCAAAAAACCAACATCAATGACGAAAATGAAGTGCATCTTTCCATATTTTTTTAGTAGTTTTTTTATCCTTTTTTGTACTATTTTGCAGGCACAGGAAACCCAATCGACTCCTTTGAAAGCCGATAATATACTGCCAGCAAAACCCGTTCAGGAAGTTGAAAAACTACCCAAGAAGAAAGAAAACGACACAATTAAACCCAAAATAAATCGCTATGGGTTAAGGGTTGGTGTAGATTTGTACAAACTTACTCGAGGATTATACGACAAAGACTACAAAGGAATTGAATTTGTAGGAGATTATCGACTTACTAAAAATTACTATTTGGCAGCAGAGCTCGGTACAGAAAACAAAACAACCGAAGATACACGACTGAATTCTACTGCCCAAGGGTCTTATCTCAAAGCAGGTTTCGACTACAATGCTTATGAAAACTGGCTTGATATGGAAAACATCATCTCTATTGGTTTACGAGCAGGGTTTTCTACCTTTAATCAACAGTTGAATAGCTACAAAATTTATAATCCTAATCCTTATTGGGGAGAAGTACCTCCTATAGTATCTGGAAAAAAATTCAATGGATTAAGCGCTTCTTGGATTGAAGTCGTAGCGGGCATTAAAGCCAAAATGTTTGATAATGTTTTTATGGGATTCAGCTTAAGACTCAACCGACTGATAACCAACAAAGAACCTAAAGGTTTTGAAAACCTCTACATCCCAGGATTTAACAGAACATATGATGGTGATTTTGGTGTGGGATTCAATTATACCATTTCTTATTTTATTCCTCTATACAAAAAGAAGATTCTTCCAGAAATTACTGCAAAAAACAATAAACCCAAGAATTAATATTGGGGAAATAAATAAAAAAAAAAGCGTTTTTACTTTAACTGGTAAAAACGCTTTTTTGTATCAATAGGGTTTGTCTATTAACCAATAATTCGCACGCCTTTGATAAAAATCCATTTCATAAACAATTTTTCTCCGTCTTTGGTTTTGATAGCCTGAAATTGAGGCACCAAAATAGTACCGATTACAAATGCCGTAATAGAAACCCATAATCCAGTTAATGCTGTATAGTGCCCTATCAAATAGCGGGAGGTGAGATATAATACTCCAAAACATCCCATTTGATATAATAACGCACGTAATTGTAATTTAGTCATAATGCTCCCCTAGACATGTCCTATTGGGGCTAAATAGGTTTTTAAGTTGTAACTACTGAATAAATCGAATTGAAGATGGAAACCAATTATTCCGATAATGTTTGAAACTTGGTTCGTTTGCTGCCTTCATACATTTCATACTTAACCAAACGAGCTTCAATACTTCCATTAAATAATTTAATTTTTCTAGAAGGTTTCAAACCTACATATTTTAGAGCTTCTAAGTTTCCAGTGATAAACCAAGCATGGGTTCCAGGATAGCTCTTTTTTAAAGTATCTCCTATGTTCTTATAAAAATTTTCTGTTTGAATATCCAAACGTTCATCATAGGGCGGGTTAAAAACCATATGCAGTCTTCCTTCTGTGGTTTTTTCAGTATCAAAGAAGTTTGCCTCTTGAATCGACACATACTCTTCCAAATTTGCATTTCGGATATTCTCTTTCGCCTTCAAAACAGCGCTCGGAGCTTTGTCATACCCTTTGATGGTATAATGAAACTCTTTTACTTTTTTTAATAAACTATCCATGATTTGATCAAACAAATCATTGTCCCAATCCTTCCATTTCTCAAAAGCAAATTCTTTTCTATTGATATTAGCAGGAATGTTGCAAGCAATCATAGCAGCTTCTGCCAAAAATGTCCCAGACCCACACATCGGGTCTAAAAAATGTCCTTGCCCTTCCCAACCTGACAACAACAAAATACCTGCTGCTAAAACCTCATTAATAGGCGCAATATTGGTAGCTACTCGATAACCTCGCTGATGCAATGAATTACCAGAAGTATCCAATGCAACCGATACTTGATCTTTACCAATATGAATATTGATTCTCAAATCAGGAAACATTTTGTCTATACTTGGTCTTTGTCCTGTTCGCTCCCTAAATTGATCCACAATAGCATCCTTACATTTTTGCGAAACAAACTCTGAGTGATTAAAATACTCTGAATGCACCGTAGTATCAATCACAAACGTTTGATTAGCGTTAAGATATTTAGACCAATTAACACTTGCAATTCCTTTATACAAGGCTTTTTCGTTATTGGCACGAAAAGAATAGATAGGTTTTAAAATTTTTAATGCAGTACGCAACGATAGATTGGCTTTGTACATAAATCCCTTATCGCCTTTAAAACTAACCATACGCACGCCTAATTCTACATCTTGAGCACCTAATTGGCGTAATTCTTGAGCTAAAATTTCTTCAAAACCAAAAAAGGTTTTGGCGACCATTTTATAATTCTCCATTTTCTTCTTTATTCCATAATTAAAACACCAAATTCCAAACTATTTGGAATAGTATATTTGTTGCAAAAATAAACTAAATTTGCGGCTTAATTTATAATGAAAAAGAATAAATGCTGAATTCTTTACCCCAAAAAACTAATAATTGGTACGCCTCTTGGTTTGACACCCCTTATTACCACATTCTTTACAAAGAAAGAAACTACAGAGAAGCGCAAGTTTTCATGGATAACTTGACTCAATATCTTAATTTACCACAAAACGCCAAAGTGTTAGATTTAGCTTGTGGCAAAGGCAGGCATGCGATTTACTTAAGCCAATTAGGATTTGATGTACTAGGAGCTGATCTTTCCGAAAACAGTATTAAAGAAGCTCAAAAAAATACTGCTCCTAACCTGCATTTCCAAGTGCATGATATGAGGATGCCTTATGATGAAAAATTCGATGCTATTTTCAACTTATTCACTAGTTTTGGTTATTTTGAAAACGACGAAGACAACCTTACAACCTTAAAAGCAATCAAGGAGAGCTTAAGCGAATATGGATTTGCGGTTATCGATTTTATGAATGTAAATTATGTTATAAATAACTTAGTGCCTGAGGAAGTAAAAGAAGTGGAAGGCATCGAATTTCACATCAAAAGATATGTAAGTGACGGCCATATTTATAAAGAAATTGATTTTGAAGACCAAGGAGAAAAGTACCATTTCACCGAAAAAGTAAAAGCTTTAACTTTACAAGACTTTGAGGAATTAATGGAGCAAGCAGGTATATACCTTTTGGATACTTTTGGCGATTATAAACTAAAAAAATTCCATAAAACAGAAAGCGAACGATTGATCATGATTTTCAAATAATTTTTGGAAACCTGTTCACCTTTTAAAAAAAAGAATAAGTATTTTATACCATAAAGAAATTTTCCATAAATGAATTACCTATTGCCATTGCTAGCTGTACTTTTAGGATATATCATAGCATTAGTAATTAAGCCTAAAAAAAAGACCAACCTAAAACTATTATTAGCTTTTAGCGGTTCATTTTTATTGGCTATTACTGTTATTCAATTACTACCAGAAGTATATGCGGTACACAATCACAATGTTGGGATTTTCATTATGATTGGAATTTTGTTTCAAATTGTCTTAGAGTTTTTCTCTAAAGGTGCTGAGCATGGACACGTTCATGGACACGGTAAAATATACCATATCCCATGGTTATTGTTCATTAGTTTATGCACGCATGCTTTTTTAGAAGGATTTCCTGTAGGACATCATCACGACTTAGCCTTCGGAATTGCCATTCATCATCTTCCCATTGCTATCATCTTGACTACATTTTTTGATCAAGCCCAACTCAACAAAAATGCCATTTTGTGGTTTATGCTTTTGTTTGCTGTAATGACTCCACTAGGTACTTTGTGTGCTAATACCCTGCCACAATTACAAAACTACATTACCGAAATTACGGCAATTGTAATAGGAATTTTATTTCATATTTCTTCCACTATCATTTTCGAAAGTAGCGAAGGTCATAAATTTAACATCGCGAAGGTCTCTATGATTGTTATAGGAATCCTCTTAGCAATAATGTTATAAATTAAAGTGGAGCCTATTGCTTTTGTATTCGAAAATCAAAGCGACAAAAGCTATTAAATTGCATTTCATCTGAACTTTTTGCTATTAAACTGATTTATTTTGAAGCTATTACAGATTTAAATTTCCTTTGAACTCAATTTGGATGTTGTTGATATTAATTTCAATTGAATTCAAATAGAAATTATGAATCAAATGTAGCCGTAACCAATTTAAAACTGTTTATTATGTTTAGTTTGTTTCAAAAAAAATCCAGAGAATTTTCCAAAACTGAAAGTCACATTTTTGGCATTATTACTGAGCTATTAAAAAGAAACAGTACTGATATCCATTGTGATGAATTAGGCGGAAAATATTATTTGAGTAATGAAGACCATCATATCAGAGTAACTATCTTCAGTAATGAATATGTTATTAGAATTACAAATACTCATGACTCGATAGCGGAAAAGTACGACAACTTCCTTGTTGACAAATTGTTATTGGCCGTAAGAGAAGAAAAACAAAAAAGAATGGATTTAATTTGCGGTTCCATCTCAGACAGTATCGAAAATATGGCTGAACGCTTACACAAAACATTAACTGAGTCAACAGAAAAGGACCCTGCAATCATTAAGATGGCAAAAACCAATTAAGCTTTAGCCCTACTAGTTCCTCGCTATTCAACTTTTAAAATTTCCACTCAAAGTGAGATTTCCTACAATTAATATTTTAGACTAAAATTGCTTCAAAACATAACGTTAGATTATACATACCACTTCTGCAATCCCAATTCCATTATTCCATCAGATTTCAAATTAAAACTTTGAAGATTTCATAATTAAACTTACCCAAACTACAAACTGATGTTTAATTCAATAGGACTCCTAAATTTTATTTAACTTTGGGGCTTTAAAATTTCACTATAAATATTTATTATGACGTTCATAAAAACGACCGAACAAACTTCGAATTACGATGATTTAGACCAAATGTCCGTACAAGAGATTTTGGCTTCTATCAATAAAGAAGACCAAACTGTTCCAATGGCCGTTGAAAAAGCTTTACCACAAATTGAAAAACTTGTAAACGAAATTGTTACTAAACTAAGAAAAGGTGGACGCCTTTTTTATATAGGAGCAGGAACATCCGGTCGATTAGGAATTCTAGACGCCTCAGAATGTCCCCCGACTTATGGGGTTCCGTTTGATTTGGTTGTAGGTATCATTGCAGGAGGCGACACAGCCATTCGCAAAGCTGTAGAAAATGCCGAAGACGATGCTCAGCAAGCTTGGATCGATTTACAACAATTCAATATCAACGAAAATGATGTGGTCGTTGGTATTGCTGCTTCTGGAACAACTCCTTATGTAATTGGTGGTTTGGAAGCATGTAATCAAAACAATATTAGCACTGGTAGCATCTCTTGCAATGCAGGAAGCCCCCTTTCAAAAACAGCACAATACCCTATAGAAGTTATTGTTGGACCAGAATTTGTTACAGGAAGTTCGAGAATGAAAGCTGGTACTGCACAAAAGTTAGTACTCAATATGATTACCACCACCACTATGATTCAGCTTGGAAAAGTGAAAGGAAACAAAATGGTAGACATGCAATTGAGTAATAACAAACTGGTAGACCGAGGCATCAAAATGATCATGAGCGAAATACCAGTTAGCTACGATCAAGCCTCAATATTGCTTGAAAAATATGGTAGTGTAAGAAAAGCAGTTGATAACTATTTAACAAACAAGTAAGCTATCTACCTGTTCATTTACAACAGCCAAAAGAGCTTTTAATGCAACTCTATTTTAACTGGTTGATTATTTTTTGCTTCTCATTGTGTAATTTAAAATTTCGAAAACATTAAAATGGCTACAAACAAGGACCACATTGCAAAAGGGCTAAAATTCCTACTCGGTACACTTCCTTTACTCTTCATAGGCCCCGCTATCATTTATAATGCCTTTATGAACCAACACACCCTTTGGCATTACTTAGTCTTGGGTATTGGAATCATAATATGTATTGTTGCAATGTATCTAATGTATTCTGGTTTACAATGGGTAATTAAAGGAATTTTTAATGACTAATGGAAAATTTAATCAACTTTCAAATTGTATTTGAAAAACTCAACACACACCATCAAAGCATTCGAAACTATGAATTTGAAGAATGTGTTTTTAAAAATTGCGATTTTTCAAATGCCGATTTGAGCCAAAGTATGTTTATAGATTGCGAATTTATAGATTGTAATCTCTCCATGGTTCAATTAAAAAGTACAGGGTTAAAGAAAAATTACTTTAAAAACTGTAAAATAATGGGCGCTCCATTTCAGGAATGTGATGATTTTTTATTCGAAGTGCGTTTTGAAGATTGCATATTAGATTATGCTTCTTTTGCCAATAAGAAAATGCATAACACCCTATTTACAAATTGCTCCATGAAAGAAGTTGTATTTCATCACACCCAATTAAATAAAAGTGTTTTTGACAATTGCAATTTAGATCGTGCCTTTTTCCATGAAACACAACTAGCAAATGCAGATTTTAGAACCGCATACAACTACAAAATTGATCCAGCAAAAAATCCTATGAAAAAAGCCAAATTTTCGACAGCGGGAATTTGCGGCCTTTTGGATCAATACGAAATCATCGTTGAATAAAAATGAAAACCTATAACCTTTAACCCAAAGTAATAATGAAAAAACTACTTCTACTTGTCCCAATGCTCACTTTTTTTTCTTGTTACAACTCCGAAAGGAAATGTGCCGATTTCAAAACGGGAAAATTTCAATTTGAATATGACGTAAATGGCGCCAAAAAAATAACTACTTTTGAAAGAAATGACAGCATCGAAATTGAAACTTTCGAAGGCAAAACTGATACCGCTTCCATACGTTGGGTGAACGAATGCGAATACGTACTACAAAAAAAACATCCAAAGAATATGGCCGAAGAAAAAGCTATTCATATTAAAATTTTAACTACCGATAACAATTCATACACTTTTGAATTTGGTATTTTAGGTACTGATGCTAAACAAAGAGGTGTTGTAACCAAAATCGAAGACTAATTACACAACATTCAACTACAATCATTTATATACTAATCAAACCAAAATATTATGGAAGTATTTTTAAATCCTGATGCATGGATTGCCTTGCTCACTTTAACTTTCTTAGAAATTGTATTAGGAATAGATAATATCATTTTTATCTCAATTGCAACTAGCAAACTTCCTATTGAGAAACGCAAAAAAGCCACAAAAATCGGAATGTTTCTAGCCATGTTCATGCGTATAACTCTACTATTTGGAATTAACTTATTAATCCAAATGAAAAAGCCTTGGTTTACTATTGATTGGGGGTGGCTTCATGCTGGAATTACTGGCCAAAGTATCATACTACTCTTAGGCGGATTGTTTTTAATTTACAAAAGCACCAACGAAATTAGAGAAAAAGTAGACGAAAAAGGTCAAGAAGAAAAGGAATTAGGAAAAGCAGCAACCAAATCATTCCAAAGTGTGATTCTGCAAATCATCATGATCGATTTGGTCTTTTCTTTTGATAGTATATTAACTGCAGTCGGGATGACCAATGGAGTTCCTGGAGCGCTCTATATTATGATTACTGCTGTAGTTGTATCGGTATTCATCATGATGCAATTTGCTGTGCCTGTGGGCAACTTTGTGAACAAGCATCCATCTATCCAAATCTTAGGACTATCTTTCTTGATACTGATTGGTTTCATGTTACTAACCGAAAGTGCTCATTTGGCCAATGCTTCAATTTTGGGCAGTCATGTTACCCCTATCCCTAAAGGGTACTTATACTTTGCTATTTCTTTTTCGCTCTTTGTCGAAATATTGAACATGAAAACCAAAAAGAAA
Source organism: Flavobacterium riviphilum (assembly GCF_055231795.1). Lineage (NCBI taxonomy): Bacteria > Pseudomonadati > Bacteroidota > Flavobacteriia > Flavobacteriales > Flavobacteriaceae > Flavobacterium > Flavobacterium riviphilum. The sequence goes on along the minus strand of NZ_JBUYSY010000002.1, from coordinate 188,119 downwards.
TAATTATAAATACTGAATAAACGAAAGAGTTGTCTAAATAGACAACTCTTTTATTTTAAGACAATCCCGAAATCACGCCATTATCATCAATATCGATTCGGATAGCATTAGGGAGTTTAGGTAAACCCGGCATACGCATCACATCGCCTAGCAATGGAATTACAAATCCCGCGCCACTGGCAAATTCAAATTCGCGTACCGTTACAGTAAAATTGCTTGGGCTTCCAATTTTTTTCTCATCATCAGAAAAACTCGCTGGAGTTTTTACCATACAAATTGAAAAATGGTCAAATCCAAGTTCGCTAATGGTTTTCAATTGTTTTTTTGCCTTAGAAGAATATTCCACCCCCGTTGCCCCATAAATTTGGGTAGCAATAGTTGCTATTTTAGTAGATATACTATCTGTATTTTGATACAAAGGCTGATAATTTGCACTTTCCGACTCAACTTCTTCTACAACAGCTTTTGCTAACGCTTCAGCACCTTTACCACCATCTACAAATGCAGTATTAACCAATGCCTTTACTCCTTTTTGTCGACACAACTTTATCAAAGTATCATACTCTAAAGGAGTGTCTGTTGGAAAAGCATTGATACAAACCACTGGATTAATTCCAAACTTGTGAATGTTTTGTATGTGTTTTTCTAAATTAGAAAACCCTTTTATTATTGCTTCTTTACTTTCAATGTTTAAGTCTTCAGGTGGTATACCAGCGTGGTGCTTTATAGCCTTTATTGTTGCCACTAAAACTACAGCATCCGGTTTCAAACCAGATTGCTCACATTTGATATGAAAAAATTTCTCGGCACCCAAATCGGCACCAAAACCTGCCTCGGTTACTGTATATTCTCCTAAAGACAATCCCATTTTAGTAGCAATTACCGAATTTGTTCCTTGCGCAATGCTCGCAAAAGGACCTCCATGAATAAGCGCCGGGTTTCCTTCTATAGTTTGAACTAAATTAGGCTTGATCGCATCCTTTAATAGAGCAGCCATTGCGCCGACCACGTTTAAGTCTTTTGCAAAAACAGGGGTGCCTGTATGTGTTTTCCCTACATAAATTTCCCCTAAACGTTTTTTCAAATCAGCTATATCTTTGGCCAGACACAGAATCGCCATGACTTCTGAAGCAGGTGTAATATTAAAATTCTCTTCGCGCATCACCCCATTCGACTTATCACCTATACCAATAATAATTTGACGTAAGGCACGATCATTCATATCCATTACACGTTTCCAGGCTATGGATTTGGGATCTAAATTTATAGTACTATTGGGATTATGCAATTCGTTATCGATAATGGCCGACAATAAATTATTAGCCTTTTCAATTGCTGAAAAATCACCTGTAAAATGTAAATTGATATCCTCCATAGGCAAAACCTGAGCATAACCTCCACCAGCGGCTCCACCTTTCAAACCGAATACAGGCCCTAATGATGGCTCTCTTAAAACAGCTATAGCTTTTTTGCCAATACTGTTAAGGCCATCCACTAAACCAATAGTCATAGTTGACTTGCCTTCGCCGTATTTTGTAGGCGACATAGCTGTAACAAGAACCAATTTTCCTTTTGGAAATTCGCTTTGTAAACTTAATGGCAATTTGGCTTTGTATTTTCCATACAATTCCAAATCATCTTCATCAATATTTATTTTTTGAGCAATCGTTTTTATTGAGGAAATCTTACTTTTTTGTGCAATTTCTATATCCGAAGGAAAAATACTCATAGTAAAAAAGCTTTATTTTGTTTATTCCTCAAAAATAACATAATTCCAACAAACGCCTATGATAAAAAATACATAAAAAAAAACCGTTTTTAACATTTGTTAAAAACGGCCTATCTATTATTCCAAAGACAAGGTTACTTGTCCATCATCATCAAGTTGTATCGAAGTATCATCCTCTGGTATTTCAAAATTTTCAGACTCTTCTACAACCTCCTCCTCAGGGGCTTCATATGGCAAAGGTTCTAATAGATTTACTTGTTTGAGTTTATCAGTGGTTAATTGATTACCGAGCGCTTTAAATCCTTTTACAGCAATAAAGGCTTCCATATCTACTACAAGATTATCTTTTTGCACCCCTTTGACTTTACTGAAAACCAATTCAGCCACTGGTCTATAATCGGTAGCTACAATTTCCAATCGCGAATTTAGATGTTCTGTAATAAAACTTTCTTCTTTATTCTCAAAATCCACTAAAAAGCGTTTGAGATAATATCGTTCTTTTTCGCCATCAAAATAAATTGCCGATATTGGTTTGTTGGGAATCCATTTTTCCAAAACAATCATGTCCTCATCAAAATGGGTTGATAATTCTGGAATAATTACTTTTAGTTTTCCTGCTTGTGATATTACCAATATCTTATCTGTTGGCCTAAACTCACCTAATAATTCTCCTCTACCATCAACATTTAAACGTTGAACCGTATCATCAAACCAAACCTTTCTTGGTAATAAAGTAGAAATCCCTTTCTCCTTTAACTCAATTTTCTTAATTGGATATTTGGTTACCAAATTACCCTTTGAAGCCCTTCCTTTGATGGCTAATTTGGCAAAATCAATGTCAAATTTTAATTTTTTGATACTGCCAACTTGTCTCAACAATACATTTATCACTTCTGCTTCCCCGTTGGGATTACAAGAAAAATACAAAATTTGAGATCCAGGAGTAGCATTGGTCAAATCATAGGCTTTATCTCGAGTAACTCCAGAAACATTAAAGCGTTTAATATATGATGGTCCGGATTTTCCGTCTCTGTATATTAAATTGTAAATCGTGCGTTTATCACTTTTATCAAAAACGGCAACATGAATAATGTCTTTTCCTATAAATGTCTTAGCATCTACTTTTGTCACTATCATTTTTCCGTCTCGCAAAAAGACAATTACATCGTCAATATCTGAGCAATCCGTAACGTATTCGTCTTTTTTCAAACTTGTGCCAATAAACCCTTCTTCTCTATTAACGTATAATTTGGTATTACGCAACACCACTTTTGTTGCTTCGATAGTATCAAAGCTTCTCAATTCGGTTTGGCGCTCTCTTCCTTTGCCGTATTTTTCTTTCAGCTTAGTAAAATAAGAAATCGCAAAATCGATAATATGATCCAAATGATGTTGCACTTCCTTCATTTCGTCCTCTAATTTCGCAATGAAATCATCGGCCTTATCCGAGTCAAAACGCGTGATACGAATCATTGGGATTTGCGTTAGTTTTTGCAAATCATCATCGTTTATTTCTCTTACAAAGGAGGGTTTGAAAGGCTCAAAACGATCATACATATATTGGAATAACGCTTCTTTATCCGAATACAATTTGAAGTCAATATACATTTCTTCGCGAATGAAGATTTTCTCCAAAGTTGCGAAATGCCATTTATTCTTTAATTCTTCTAATTGAATTTCGAGTTCTTGACGCAATAAATCTACGGTACGGTCGGTCGAAATTTTCAACATATCCGAAACCCCAATAAAAAGCGGTTTGTTATCTTCGATTACACAACCTAACGGTGCCACTGACGTTTCGCAAGCAGTAAAAGCAAACAAAGCATCAATAGTTTTATCAGGAGAAACACCAGGGAAAAGATGGATTAAAATCTCAACCTCGGCAGCAGTATTGTCTTCGATTTTTTTGATTTTGATTTTCCCTTTTTCATTGGCTTTCAAAATACTGTCAATCAAGCTAGAGGTATTGGTCGAAAACGGAATTTGGGTAATTACCAAAGTATTTTTGTCCAACTGACTGATCTTGGCACGCACTCGCACTCGTCCGCCACGCATTCCGTCGTTATAATTCGAAACGTCAGCGATACCTGCAGTTTGAAAATCTGGATATAAAGTAAAAGGTTTTCCTTTCAGAATTTTTATGGAAGCGTCAATCAACTCATTGAAGTTATGAGGCAACACTTTAGTGGAAAGTCCCACCGCAATTCCCTCAGCTCCTTGTGCCAAAAGCAACGGAAACTTCACGGGAAGATTGTTCGGTTCTGCACGACGACCGTCATACGACACGCCCCAATCTGTAATTTTAGGAGAATACAATACTTCCAAAGCAAATTTGGACAAACGTGCCTCGATATAACGAGAAGCAGCTGCGCCATCGCCTGTTAAAATGTTACCCCAGTTTCCTTGGCAGTCAATCAATAAATCTTTTTGACCAATTTGCACCATAGCATCGGCAATACTTTGATCCCCGTGAGGATGGTATTGCATAGTATGACCCACCACATTTGCTACTTTGTTATAACGGCCGTCGTCTAATTCTTTTAACGAATGCATAATACGGCGTTGCACCGGCTTGAATCCGTCTTCGATAGCGGGTACGGCACGTTCTAAGATTACATACGAAGCATAATCCAAAAACCAATCTTTGTACATTCCTGTAACTTTGGTAATGGTATCGTGCTCGTCGGCTTTATCTTCGTAAAAATGGTGCATCCCACTGGAAGTTACTATATCATCGAACCCTTCTTGATCATTGGCATCAAAACTGGCGTCGTTGTTTTCGTCTTCGTTAGGAAGGATGTTATCTTCTTCTTCGTCTTTCATTTATATCTTTATAAATATACTTAATCGTTACATCAATGCTAAAAAGCATACTTTTCTTTGCAAATATGTTTTTCTGTAGTCACCCAATTTCCGGTTTTGTCTTTCACCTTTTTGGTAACAATTTCACATTCTTTATGATCATTACTTTTGATAATAAAAAATGTCCCACCAAAACCTAGAGCAAAAGCTAAAACAATGAGTATTAACGTTTTTTTGTTCATTTCTAAAATACTATTCTTTCTCAATCACGTCCAAATCTACCTTCAAGTTTTTGATGATAAAATCTTGTCGGTCTGGGGTATTTTTACCCATATAAAACGATAATAATTGCTCAATTGAGGTGTTTTTATCCATCATAATAGGATCCAATCGGATGGTTTCTCCAATGAAATTTTTGAACTCATCTGGCGAAATTTCCCCGAGTCCTTTAAATCGAGTGATTTCGGGTTTGGGTTTTAATTTTTCGATGGCTTCTTTACGTTCTTCGTCAGAGTAGCAATAAATGGTTTCTTTTTTATTTCGAACTCTAAAAAGTGGCGTTTGCAAAATATACAAATGCCCTTCTTTTATTAATTCAGGAAAGAATTGCAAGAAAAAGGTAATCAACAACAAGCGAATATGCATTCCATCGACATCGGCATCGGTGGCGATTACAATATTGTTGTAGCGCAAGTCACCCATATCTTCTTCGATATTCAAAGCCGCTTGCAACAAATTGAATTCTTCATTTTCATACACAATCTTCTTACTCATTCCATAAGAATTCAAAGGCTTTCCACGCAAACTAAAAACCGCTTGCGTATTCACATCACGCGATTTGGTAATCGACCCTGAAGCCGAATCTCCCTCGGTAATAAACAATGTACTTTCTAAATATCTTGGATTTTTGATATCAGTAAGATGTACACGACAGTCCCTTAATTTTTTGTTGTGCAAACTTGCTTTTTTAGCACGGTCTTTGGCTAATTTTCGGATACCCGATAATTCTTTTCGCTCACGCTCGGCTTGCAAAATTTTTCGAAGTAACAAATCGGCAGTTTCAGGATTTTTGTGCAAGAAATTATCCAACTTGGTCGTAATAAAATCATTGACAAATGTTCTCACCGAAGGTCCTGAAGGCCCCACATCGGTCGAACCTAATTTTGTTTTCGTTTGAGACTCGAAAACTGGTTCTTCTACTTTTATAGCCACTGCCGCTACTATAGATTTTCGAATATCCGAAGCTTCAAAACCTTTATTATAATAATCTCGAATGGTTTTTACTACCGCTTCACGAAACGCATTTAAGTGCGTTCCTCCTTGTGTTGTGTTTTGACCATTAACAAAGGAGTGATACTCTTCGGAATATTGCGATTTACTATGTGTTAAAGCGATTTCAATATCGTCTCCTTCCAAATGAATGATTGGATATTGCATGTCCTCCTCGGTGATATTTTCATCTAATAAATCTTTGAGTCCAAACTCCGAGACAAACTTTTCCCCATTGTAATAAATAGTAAGCCCTCGATTGAGATAGCAATAATTTTTGAGCATTTTAACCACATACTCATTGCGATACTTATAGTTTTTAAATATCGTATCATCCGCAATAAAAGCAACTTTTGTACCTCTTCTTTTGGTAGTTTCTTGAACTTCTTCTTCTAATTGCAAATTTCCTTCAGAAAATTCGGCTGCTTTTTGTTGATTATCTCGAACTGATTCTACCCTAAAAAAATGAGACAAAGCATTTACGGCCTTGGTACCAACTCCATTCAATCCCACCGATTTTTTGAAGGCTTTCGAATCATATTTTCCTCCGGTATTCATTTTAGAAACTACATCCACCACTTTTCCTAATGGAATACCTCGTCCGTAATCACGAACAGTAACTAATTTGTCTTTGATGGTTACTTCAATAGTTTTTCCAGCTCCCATGACAAACTCATCAATACAGTTATCCAGTACTTCCTTTAATAAAATGTAAATACCATCATCAGGAGAAGACCCATCACCAAGCTTCCCAATGTACATTCCGGGACGCATACGGATGTGCTCTTTCCAATCGAGTGATCGGATATTGTCTTCATTATAACTACTTTGTTCTATCATAAATCTTTGTTGGAATTTTCTGCAATATAGCATATATCTACAAAAAATAAAAGGCTCAATTTTATTTTATAAAAGCAGAATCAAAACCTAATTTCGTTTCAAAATTGACCTACAATTACGAGATAACCGTTTCTATGAAAACAATAAAAAATTAAAACTAACTTATGTTGTAAAGAAGAAAACTACAAGTAAGCAATTAAAAATCTTAATCTATTTTTAAGAAGAAAATCACTGCCTTTATTTAAAGGTTTAGAATTTTATTCTTAAAAAAAATTCATACTTTTGAACCTTAAAAAAATCAACATTATGGCTACAGTAACATTAGGTGGAAACCCTATCCACACATCGGGAGAACTTCCAAAAATAGGAAGCAAACTAGCAGATTTCAAATTGGTTAAAAACGATTTATCAGTAGCTACATTAGCTGATTTTGCTGGTAAAAAATTAGTTCTTAACATTTTTCCTAGCATTGATACAGGTACATGTGCTACTTCGGTTAGAAAATTCAACGAAAAAGCTGCTTCTTTGACCAACACAGTTGTACTTTGTGTTTCTAGAGATTTACCTTTTGCTCAAAAACGTTTTTGTGGTGCTGAAGGAATTGAAAATGTAATTAACTTATCTGATTTTCAAGATGGTAGTTTTGGAAAAACAAACGGACTTGAAATAATAGACGGCCCTTTAGCTGGTTTACATTCTAGAGTTATTATTGTAGTTGATGAAAATGGTACAATTACACACACAGAACAAGTAGGTGAAATTGCCAACGAGCCAAACTACGAAAAAGCGTTAGCTTCATTTTAAAAAAAATTTAATGGAATTTAAAAAAGACAACTCTTTTGTAAAAGGAAGAATAAAAAGTGTTTCGTTTGCTGTTAAAGGTGCATTAAAATTAATCCAAACCGAACATAGCATTATGGTTCAATTTTCTATTGGCATCCTAATGACTTTCTTTGGTTTTTATATGCAAATTTCATCCACTGAATGGCTCATTCAAACCCTTGTAATTGGATTAGTTATGAGTATCGAAGGACTAAATACAGCGGTTGAAAAAATTGCTGATTTTATTCATCCTGATTACCATCAAAAGATTGGATTTATAAAGGATATTGCTGCAGGAGCCGTTTTCTTTGCAGCAATTACTGCTATCATAATAGGCTTAATTATTTATATCCCCAAATTCATATAGGCTTACATCAAAACGTATGGCAAAATCTACCAAAAAAAACACTTCGACTAATAGTGCTGACACAACATCAACTCCAACGAAGTTTTGGACACTTTCTCAACAAAATAAATTAATTTTTGGAAGCATTTTCATTTTGTTTTCCATAGGATTATTGGTTGCTTTTATTTCTTACTTTTTACATGGTCAAGCTGACCAAAGTGTAGTTAATGAATTAACCAACAGAAAAGAAGTGGTACAAAATTGGTTGGGAAAAACAGGAGCATTTATGGCCAACGCTCTAATTAGAGATGGCTTTGGAATCGCTGCTTTTTTGTTTGTGCGACTTTTTTTTATCACCGGTTTATTTTTATTCCTTGGACTTAAACCTAACAAACTAAAAAATATTTGGTTTTGGGATTTGTTTTTAATGGTAAATCTTTCTATTCTATTTGGATATTTTATCGAATCGCTACCTGATTTAGGTGGAATTATGGGGTATGAACTCAATTTGCTTCTACAAGATTATTTAGGTAAAACAGGTACGGCCTTGGTGCTTGTACTAGGTGTACTGATTTATTTAATTTTCAAAATAAAAATTTCACCCGAAAAAATCCAACAACTATTTCAATCTACCAAAGAGGAAATTAAAGCAGAATTAAACACAACTCCATTCCCTAAAGGAAACGATACCTCTTACAACTTAGAAGAATTTGCTGTAACAGAATCGAAAGAGGCAGAAATTGAAGATACTATCCATTTAAAAACTACGGGGTCGCAATTTGAAATCAACAAAGAGGCCTTAAAACCTACCATCAATAACGCCTCAGAAATAAATTTAGACCCTCAGTTAAAATCCATTCCTTTACACAACGAACCTTCTTTAGTAGAAACTGGTGCGCATAACGAATCCTTTGTGATTGAAAAAGCCACGGAAGAAACCATAATCGAAGAAAATCTTGCTTCTCGATTAGTTGCTGATTTTGGATTATTCGATCCAACATTGGATCTTTCACACTATCAATTTCCAACTCTCGATTTACTAAAAGAATACTCCTCAGGTGGTATTACCATAAATCAATTGGAACTTGAAGAAAATAAAAATAAAATTGTTGATACTTTACGCAATTACAAAATTGAAATTGCTCAAATTAAAGCAACGGTAGGTCCGTCGGTAACTTTGTATGAAATTGTACCCGAAGCGGGAATTCGAATCTCTAAAATTAAAAGTTTAGAGGACGATATTGCCTTGTCATTGTCTGCACTTGGTATTCGTATTATTGCCCCAATTCCAGGCAAAGGCACCATTGGTATTGAAGTACCTAACAAAAATCCAACTATGGTATCCATGAAAAGCGCCATAGGATCGGCAAAATTTCAAGAAGCAGAAATGGAATTACCAATTGCTTTAGGAAAAACAATTTCAAACGAAACCTTTGTAGTGGATTTAGCCAAAATGCCGCATTTATTAATGGCTGGAGCTACAGGACAAGGAAAATCGGTTGGATTAAATGCAGTTTTAACTTCCTTATTGTATAAAAAACATCCTGCCGAAGTCAAATTTGTTTTGGTTGACCCCAAAAAAGTAGAGCTAACCTTATTCAACAAAATTGAAAGACATTATCTAGCCAAACTACCGGATACAGAAGATGCAATCATTACTGATACTGCCAAGGTAGTGACTACCCTAAATTCGCTTTGTGTCGAAATGGATAACAGGTATTCTTTACTAAAGGATGCCATGGTTAGGAATATCAAAGAATACAATGAAAAATTCAAATCCAGAAAACTAAATCCAGAATTAGGACATCGCTTTTTACCGTACATAATTTTGGTCGTTGACGAGTTTGCTGATTTGATTATGACAGCCGGTAAAGAAGTTGAAGTACCAATTGCCCGATTGGCACAATTAGCCAGAGCTATTGGAATTCACTTAATTATTGCTACGCAAAGACCATCAGTTAACGTGATTACTGGTTTAATAAAAGCCAATTTCCCTGCCCGAATAGCCTTTAGAGTAACTTCCAAAATTGACTCAAGAACGATTTTGGATGCGCAAGGAGCAGATCAATTAATAGGCCGAGGTGATTTGCTGTACACCAATGGCAACGATGTAGTACGTGTACAATGTGCCTTTGTAGACACGCCCGAAGTGGAAAAAATCACTGAATTTATTGGCTCTCAAAAGGCTTATGCTACCGCTTATTTGCTTCCGGAATTTGTAGGAGAAGAAAGTGGCATTAATCTTGATATAGATATTTCAGAAAGAGACCCATTATTTAGAGAAGCAGCTGAAATCATTGTCAATGCACAACAGGGTTCAGCTTCATTATTGCAACGCAAACTCAAATTAGGTTACAACAGAGCCGGCCGTTTAATTGATCAATTAGAAGCTGCAGGAATTGTTGGCGCTTTTGAAGGGAGTAAAGCAAGAAGTGTAAACATCCTAGATATGACTGCTCTGGATCAATTTTTCAACAATGAACTAAATCTTTAACATCATGTTACTTATCCCTACCTATTTAAATTCTAAAAAACAAAAAAACAATTTTTTCTCATTCGCATTTATATTCATTGCATTTTTGTCTTTTTTATCTACTCATGCGCAAGATCAAAAAGCCAAAGCCCTTTTGGACCAAGTAACGAATAAAGTAAAAAGCTACAACAATATTGTTATTGATTTCAAATATAGCCTTCAAAATCATAAGGAAAACATACACCAAGATAGCAAAGGCAATGTTACTTTAAAAGGAAACTTGTATTTCTTGCAATTTATGGGCACCACGAAACTATTTGACGGAAAAAAAACATACACTATTGTTCCTGAAGACGAAGAAGTTACCATTTCCAAGGTGGACGAGAATGATGATAATGCTATAACTCCATCAAAAATGTTAACCTTTTTCAACAAAGGCTATAAATATTCTATGGATATTGTACAAGATGTACGTGGTCGAAAAATACAATACATTAAATTGATTCCGATTAATAGCAAAGACCAGCGAAAAGAAATATTATTGGGGATTGATATTCAAACCAAACATATTTATAATTTGATTGAAACTGGCAAAAAAGGTACTAAAACTACCCTAACGGTGAATTCCTTTAAAACCAATCAACCTTTATCAAAAAATCAATTTACCTTTGTGTCGAGTAAATATCCAAACTACTACATCAACAAATTAGACTAATTACAAGTGAAGATACTTGACAAATATTTATTAAAATCCTTTTTGATTACATTTACTACAGTTTTTGTAATCCTTTTTTTCATCTTTATTTTACAAACCGTTTGGCTTTTTATATCAGAATTAGCTGGTAAAGACTTGGACTTTATTATGGTTATTAAGTTTTTACTTTTTGCTATGCCTCGAATTATCCCATTAGTTTTGCCTTTATCCGTTTTATTGGCTTCCATCATGACTTTTGGTAGTTTGTCTGAAAATTACGAATTAGCCGCTATAAAATCTTCGGGAATCTCACTACAAAGGTGTTTTAGAACGTTAATAGTGTTTATTTTCTTTCTTAGTATTGTGGCTTTTTTGTTTGCCAACAATGTAATTCCTTATGCGGAATATAAATTCATGAGCTTTAGAAGAAACATTGCTCAAGTAAAACCTGCTTTGGCAATTGCTGAAGGTCAATTTAATACCATTGGAATTTACAATATTAAAGTCAACAAAAAAACGGGTGAAAAAGGTAATTTTTTGAGTGGAGTAACCATACACAAAAAATCCATGATAGGTGATGGTAACAAAACCGTGATAAAAGCCAAAACTGGAGAATTGGTAAGTAATGAAGCCTCTAACCTACTTCAATTGATTTTACACGACGGATATTACTATGAAGATGTAACTCCAAAAAAATACGAAGACCGAGAAAAGATGCCTTTCATTAAAAGCTCTTTTAAAAAAGACATCATTAATATTGATTTATCAAAACTGAATACCGTCACAGTAGAAGACAGTAAAGAAACCAATACCAAGGGTATGCTTGATATTTCGGAATTACAATATACGATAGATTCTCTTTCCAAAAGTCAAGTAACTGAGCGCAAATCCTTTATTGAAAATATCAATCAAAAAATAACAATTCCTTTAGCATCCACCTCTGTTGCTGCACCTGTATCTGCAAATGATACTCTAAAAAAATTAAAAAAAGCCAATACAATAGACCCCTTAGCGCATTATACCGATGAGGACAAACAAATTATTTTTAAAAATGCCCTTGCCAATACTCAATCTACCATTGTGAGTATTGATGGTACATTGGCAGAATTAAAAATGAAACAAAAAAACATCAACAACCACCAATTTGTAGTTTATGAAAAATTCGTTATTGCATTTGGTTGTTATTTAATGTTTTTCATAGGAGCTCCTCTGGGCGCTATTATCCGAAAAGGTGGTATAGGATTGCCGATTGTATTTGCCGTATTAATTTTCATTACCTTTCACTTTATCAATACTTTTGGAAAAAGAATCACCCAAGAAGATGGACTTACTCCTTTTGTGGGAGCCTGGATGTCTTCATTTATATTGGCTCCTTTAGCTATTTTATTAACCTATAGGGCTATTAACGACATTGGGATGATCAATACCGACCGATTAATTGAACCATTTCAAAAATTGTTCAAAAAAATATTCCCTTCTAAAAATTAAAAGTATCCATGTCAGAAGAAAAAATTCAACTCAATACAATTGAGGAAGCCATAGAAGACATCCGTCAAGGAAAAGTTATCATCGTAGTAGACGATGAAGATCGCGAGAATGAAGGAGACTTTTTGGCTGCTGCCGAAAAAGTGACTCCAGAAATGATTAATTTCATGGCCACCCATGGAAGAGGTTTGATTTGCGCCCCCTTAACCGAAAGTCGTTGCAAAGAATTGGGCTTACATGTTATGGTAAGTAACAATACTGACCCCATGGAAACTGCCTTTACAGTCTCAGTAGATTTGAGAGGCAATGGCGTTACTACAGGTATATCGGCTTCGGACAGAGCAAAAACCATTCTTTCCTTAGTTGATCCAAATACCAAACCCCATGATTTAGCCAGACCTGGACATATTTTTCCACTCATTGCCAAACAAGGTGGCGTATTAAGACGTACTGGGCATACAGAAGCTGCCATTGATTTCGCGAGATTAGCAGGTTTCAAATCGGCTGGTGTGATTGTAGAAATCATGAACGAAGATGGTACAATGGCACGCTTACCGCAACTTGTAGAAGTGGCCAAAAAATTCAATTTAAAACTAGTTTCTATTGAGGCTTTAGTAGCTTACAGAATGCAACACGATAGTTTGATTGTAAAAAAAGAAGACTTTGACATTCAAACTCGATTTGGAACTTTTAGACTTCGTGCGTACCAACAAACCACCAATAAACAAGTCCATATTGCTTTAACTAAAGGTACTTGGAATCTTGGTGAATCAATCCTAACTCGTATTAATTCATCACAAGTAAACAATGATCTATTAGGAACCTTAACCAACAACTTAGACAAGCAATTGGATGATATGTTCACCATGATCAATAATGAAGGTAAAGGAGCTGTTATTTTTATCAATCAAGACATGCAAGCGGTTAATCTTTTGAACCGAATCACCGAGCTTAAAGCCTTACAAGCTAAAGGCGAACTCAAAGCGCCAAAGATTGTAATTGATAGCAAAGACTTTGGTATTGGAGCTCAAATCCTACATGACATTGATATTTCAAAGATACGATTGGTTACCAACTCAACTCAAGGTAAAAGAGTTGGAATGATAGGATATGGCCTTGAAATAACAGAATACGTAAATTATTAAAATCACCAACTATAATCCATAAAAAAATTCAGATTCCGATTGCTATCTTAAATCGGAATCTGATTTTTTTTTATCATTCATTTGAAACTTTTTAGTTTGATTGAAGAGCTTTGTTGTTCCAAAATTCATTCAAATCATCATAATTTACCGGATTGGCAGGTTTTTGATTCGGAAGTCTTCCGGATTCAAAGGCTCTAACTAATATGGTTTCTATCAAAAAATCTTCATTAACTTCGTAAGGCGAATATTTTGTTTTTAAACTAATGTCAAAAAGATTGGCGGTTGAATTGGCCCAAAAAGCCTTCCATCCACTTTTTAGATCACTTACTAATTCATATGTAGAAACACCTGTTTGTCTATGAATGAGTTTAACCAAAATCTGACCTTGTTTTCTGGATAGTTTTTTCAATTTTGCCTCGAACTCATTGGTCAAATAGTCTTCTACTATTTTAAAATACTTCTTTTTTTCTTTATTGGTTTTCAGATAAGCCATTCCTCTTCTCAACCCAACTAATCGCTCTGCAGCTAATCTGGCGTAAGGGTATGTTTTATAAACTCTATTCTGAAGAATTAAGAAATTCTTTTTGTCTTCATAATTCAGTTTGTTTTTACTAATAACTATTTCCGGAAGCAAAATGGTATCACTCAAAATAGTATCTTCTTCAACTAAGTCAAGTTGCTCTCTATCAACATCCTTAGTCACAACTTGAGCTTGTGCAGAAAAAACGAAAAATAAAAACAGTAGTATGATTTGGAATCGATTCATGTTTACAATTAATTTGACTTCAAAAGTATTTTTTTTTTGGACAAGTATGATGCCAAATTTATAATTTAGCAAAAAAAATATCAACTATGAGTACGACAACAATATTAAACGAAGCCTCCATTTCATTTTTAGAAAAATATCTGAATAATGCATCTCCTACAGGCTATGAATCAGAGGGACAAAAACTCTGGATGGAATATTTGAAACCTTATGTCGACACTTTTATTACAGATACCTATGGCACTGCTGTAGGAGTGATCAATCCCGAAGCCCCTTTCAAAGTAGTAATAGAAGGGCACGCAGACGAAATTGCCTGGTATGTTAATTATATTACAGACGACGGTTTGGTTTATGTGATTCGAAATGGTGGATCCGACCATCAAATTGCTCCTTCAAAAAGAGTTAACATTCATACAAAAAATGGAATCGTAAAAGGTGTTTTTGGATGGCCTGCCATTCATACTCGAAATCGCGATAAAGAAGAAAACCCCAAAACGAGTAATATATTTATTGACTTGGGTTGCGAAAACAAAGAAGAAGTTGAAAAATTGGGCGTTCATGTCGGATGTGTCATTACCTATCCCGATGAATTCATGATTTTAAATAACAATAAATTTGTTTGTCGAGCCATTGATAATCGTATGGGAGGATTTATGATTGCAGAAGTTGCTCGTTTACTACATGAAAACAAAAAACAACTTCCTTTTGGTTTGTACATTACCAACGCGGTTCAAGAAGAAGTGGGATTAAGAGGCGCCGAAATGATTACACAAACCATCAAACCCAATATTGCTATCATTACGGATGTTTGTCACGATTCTACAACTCCAATGATTGACAAAAAAATTGAAGGTGAAACAAAAATTGGTAAAGGACCTGTTATTACTTATGCTCCTGCGGTTCAAAACAATTTAAGAGAATTGATTTTGGATACCGCTATAGAAAAAGGTATTCCTTTCCAAAGATTAGCGTCTTCTCGTGTTACTGGAACCGATACTGATGCCTTTGCTTATAGCAACGGAGGGGTGGCCTCTGCCTTAATTTCGTTACCACTGCGTTATATGCACACCACAGTAGAGATGGTACATAGAGAAGATGTTGAAAATGTGATTAAACTTATTTATGAATCCCTATTGAAGATTGAAAACAACGAAACTTTTTCTTATTTCAAATAAAAAATGAAATCCAATAAAAAACTCCGTAAAACTAAATGGTTTATACGGAGTTTTTTTTGGTAGTAGCACATCCTATTTAACGCTGTGCAATGGATTTTTTAGAAGAATTCAATGCTAGGTAGGCATAAGCATCGTTGGCATTAGACAACTGTGCATATTTTTTGGCATCAATTCCGAACTCATTTTTTTCATTTACTTTTGCCCCATTTGCAATTAGTAATTTCATAATTTCTACTTTATTGAATCTAGCTGCAATCATTAATGGTGTAAGACCATTTGACTTTTCATTTACATCAGCTCCGTAAGCTATTAACTTTTTAACGAAGTCAATTTCCCCTTTATAAATGGCTACACATAATGGTGTTGCGTTTCCATAAACGGGAACCAGTTTTTCTAATTTAACTGATGAATTCAAATTAGAAGCAGTTGCGTCGATGGCAATTCCTGATAAGGCCACCAACATTCCTAAACAAATGATTGATTTTTTCATGATGATTGATTGTTTAAATTGATTGATGATTAAATTCTATTCAAAGGTATGTATTTTTTAATACCTTGTATTACTTAGTACTGTTTATTAACTATTATTTAACATTGCAAACTAATTTCAAATAACTTATTTACACCACTTTATCTTAGCCTTGTTGTAATAATAGACGACAACTGTAATGATTAGTTACAGCAAAAAATAGCTTTATAAAAGAATTAACACCTAATTGGATAACATAGCTCCAAAAAAAAACTCCACACTTAGTAGTGCGGAGCCGTATTCTTATAGGATATACTATTATCGATTTAAATAATTCAAAACATTTTGCTCGATACGTTCATTGATGTTTGAGATATCTGCTTTTACAAACTTCTCTCCTATGATGTTCTCATATAATTCGATGTATCGCTCTGAAACCGATTCAATATACGCATCGGTCATTTCAGGTATTTGCTGTCCTTCTTTTCCTTGAAATCCATTTTGAATCAACCATCTGCGTACAAACTCTTTAGACAGTTGTTTTTGTTCCTCACCTCTATCTTGTCGTTCTTGATAGCCTTCAGCATAAAAATACCTTGAAGAATCTGGTGTATGAATTTCATCAATTAAAACAATTTTACCGTCTTTAGTTTTTCCAAACTCATATTTAGTATCAACTAAAATCAAACCTCTACTGGCTGCAATTTCGGTCCCTCTTTGAAATAATGCACGAGTATAGTTTTCCAAAACCAAATACTCCTCTTCGGAGACAATTCCGTTTGCTAAAATAGCCTCTCTAGAGATATCGGCGTCATGCTCTCCGTTATCAGCTTTTGTAGTGGGTGTTATAATGGGTTCTGGTAGTTTGTCATTTTCCTTTAACCCTTCTGCCAATGGCACACCACACAAAGTTCTTTTTCCTGCAGCATATTCGCGAGCAGCATGGCCTGATAAATAGCCTCTAATTACCATTTCTACTTTAAATGGAGTACATAAATGACCAATTGCTACACTTGGATCAGGAGTGGCTATTAACCAATTAGGTACAATATCCTGAGTAAGCTCCATAAATTTTGTAGCAATTTGATTTAAAATTTGACCTTTATAAGGAATTCCTTTAGGCAAAACTACATCAAATGCTGATAATCTATCGGTAGCTATCATGACCAAAAGTTCATCATTTATATTGTAAACTTCACGAACTTTTCCTCTATAAACAGATTTTTGATTAGGAAAATTAAAGTTGGTAGTTGTAATTGTAGTACTCATTGTGTTGATATGTGTAAGTATTTAGAGCAACAAATTTATAATTATTCTAAGAGCAAGCAAAGAAAAGCTTAGGTATAATTGATGCTTAATCTTTTTTTCCGATAGTTGTTTCAAAAAGGTTTAATATACGTCTGTACTCATCTAACCAGGAATAGGTTTCACGAAAACCATGAGCTTCCACAGGATAGGAAGCCAAACTCCAATTCTTCTTTCCAAATTCTATAAAACGTTGGGAAAGCCTGATAATATCTTTGTATTCAACATTGTCATCCACCATCCCGTGAAGCATTAACAAATTGCCTTGTAAATTATCTGCAAAATAAATAGGAGAACTTTTTTGGTACGCCATAGGATCTGTTTCTGGAAAATTTAAAATATTTCCAGTGTACCCGTGATTATAATGAGCCCAATCCGTAACCGAACGTAAAGCGGCTCCAGAAGCGAACTCTTTTGGAGTGGTTAACATGGCCATTAAGGTAATAAATCCTCCGTAGGAACCTCCATAAATACCTACACGATTAGGATCTACACCGTACTTTTCTACTAACACTTTTTTACCATCCAATTGATCCGAGAGGTCTTTTCCTCCCATAAAACGGTAAATTCCAGTTCTTACGTCTCTTCCATACCCGTCACTACCTCTGTAATCTATATCCAATACCGTGTAACCTAAATCGGTAAGTAGATTATGAAACATAAACTCTCTATAATAATTACTCCAATAATTATGTGCATTTTGCAGATATCCCGCGCCATGAACAAAAATTACGCCTGCCGAATTGGATTTTGTACTTAAGGGTTGATATAATCTTGCATGAACTTTAGTACCATCTTGAGCAGTATAAGAAATAACCTCAGGAGCTTTCCAATTGTATTTCACAAAATCCGTTGTCAATGAGGATGTAATTGTGTGCAGTTTTGGTTGTTTGGTATTGGCTGCCCAATACAATTCCCATGGCTTGTTCTTATATGAATATCTTACCGCTAACTTAGTTTCATCTGGGGATAGTATTACTTCATGTGCTCCGTCGGTAGTCAAAATAGGCTCCAATTTTCCTGTTTGAATATTCAATTGGTAAAAATCTCTATTTCCAGGATGAGACGTATTGGTGGAGAGATACATTGTTTTTTTGTCATTAGACAGTACTACATCTCTAACTTCCCAGTTGCCTTTTGTAAGTTGTTTTTTTGCTTTAGTTTTAAAATTATAGGTATATAAATGAGAATACCCCGTTGCTTCCGATTGAAAATAAACAGTTTCCTGATCTGCTAAAAAACCTATTTTCCCCGAAGAAAATGCATAAGAAGGGATACCTGGGCCACCTATCCATGCTTCATCATGTTGATGTTCAAATTCTTGAAAGGCACCTGTCTCTAAGTCTAAATTTACCAACCATCGGTCTTTGTTATCTTGACTTCGAATTTCGACTATGGCTTTGGAACCCGAATCATTGTAGATTGGCTCTTGAGCTATAATTGCTTTTTCCTTTTTTTCGGCATTCTTTAAATTATCATACAATTCATAATATTTTGGCACCTCTTTAAGTCCAGTTAATGCAGAAAAATTTACCCAGTATACCGAATCTTTGGCCACACTATAAATTCCCATTTTTGAATTCACAATATTTTGAATAGAAACTTTGCTTTTAGTTTCTGGAGATCGATTGTATCCGTCATCTGTAATGAAAACCTCCATGGTCTCTTTTTTAACTTGAGGATCTGCTGCTATCCTGAACGTTACAAAATTACCTTTGGGATGTACTTTAATGGCCTCTAAATCCTCCTCACCATACCAAAACTCTTTTGGCCCTTCTACAAGTATCTCTTTCTTTCTCTCGTCATTCCAATTTTTCTTCGATTCTTGATCCCTAACATATTGAAACAATTCTTTTTGCTGGGATTTTAAAAAAGAATTTCCTTTAGATTTTTTTGCAGTTGCGTTTCCTTTTTTAAAGTTGCTCAGTTGAAACAACGTTCCTTTTTGGGTATCGAATTGAAAAACATTCTCATTTTGTACAAAAAACAAAATACTGTCATCAAAACCCACAGTCAAATTTGAAAGTGTTTGCGTGTTCTGATACAGTTTTTTAACTAGTTTATTTTTGACTTGATAAGCATATAAATTGCCTTTATCAATAAAATAGGCTATCGATCTGTTTTTATTGAATTTAAAGTCATGTTTAGAAAACCTTGCTTCCTCCGCAGATGCTTTTTGAGGGTTTTTCAGTCCATTTTGCCAAAAATAAGTACTACTTCCCCATTCTTTTTTAGGATTCCACTCAAAATAGACTTTTTGACCATCTAATGACCAACGGTGATTTTCCGGTGGCCAACCAATGAAATCATTGCCTTTCATAATTTCATCTAAGGTCAACGATTGTGAGAACGATACAGTAGAAAAAAGAAGTAATAAATGGAAGAAGGTATTTTTTAGCATGTTTTAAGATTATTTTTTCAGCAAATCTAAGAAACCTTCCCCACTTTTATTCAGAACTTGGATAAATTCTGCTTCGGTAATATTCTCTAATATTTTAATATGATTTGTTGTGGTCACCATAAAATCGGGTGTTTTAGAATCCTTTGTCGAAAGAAAATAGATAATGGCCTCTCCATTTTCATTTTTTTCTTTTAAAAAAGCGGGAATCCAACTTCCATTTTGCTGGAAAAGTATTGGAATTTTTGGAGGAACAACAGGAATTTCTTCTTTTTTATCTTCTTTAATTAATTTTTGTTTAGCCAACTCTTTATGTTTTTCATAACCTGGCAAATACACCTTTAATTTTTCATCAATAGTATCGCTAATTCGTTTAAAGAAACTTAGCCGTACTAGAAAACCGCAAACAATTAAAAAACCAAAGAGGAGAAGCACCCCAAAGACATTGGCCATGTTTTTACCTAAGAAATTTTCCAGCCCAAAGTATTTTGCCATTCCGCTTCCAAATTTTGCAAAAAAAGCAAATACCTTTTGAAAAATAATCATCAACACATAAAGTGGGAGAAGAAACAAAACACCTGCAATCATATTATTCTTTAAGTCATTCCAAAATTTTTCCATAGTTAACTATCTTAAATTAAATGATTTATTTTAAAAAATTATTTTACTTCGTTCTTCTACTATTCCATTAATCCAAACTAAAACCGCCACATTCAAGTCCCTGGTTTTGAGAAGGAGCATTTCCTCTCCAAGTAATTTCAGCAGCTCTATCAATTACTTAACCTCAGCACTTTCTGAACTGCAAAACACAACCTTCAAGAGCAAATAAACTACTATTATTTCGGCATCAACTGTATTGGTAACTCGTCGTAATTTTGCTCTGTGTCACTTTATGTATTTTGTACTTACTAACTGCATTCCTAATCAAATCCAAAGTATCATTTTGCTTTTTGTTGTTTTCATTACTTCCATCCAAAAAGTAATTCACATTGAAATTATTGTACTAAATGCAAGTCTTTTTTGGTTTCAAAATCAACCACAGTTGCCGCAAATCCTGATACTAATCCCGTAATAATCGATGCGAGCATATGACTTACTTCAATTGCACCTACGTACTTTTGAAATAAAACAGCAAAGATGGTCACCAAACCAAAGGCAAAAACACAATGTTTCAAAGCTTTTAAAAAGTATCCTGGGAAATAGGGCGGTTTATTTTTCATTTTTGTCGTAAAAAAAGCTACAGAGGTAACAATAAAACTTAAAGAAACAGCTAAGGGTACCGCTTTTGAAAAAACTGTTGGCACATCCGAAGAAATACTATTTTGAGTCAAAAAAATGGTGGGATATTTCTCTCCCATTGTAAACCAATATTGTAAAGTGTTAATTGTACAATTGATTACTCCAACTGTAATCGACCCGATAATGATACCTTTGTTTGTCATTAGCTTGAATATTAATAAGTCAAAAAGAGTTACTATGTTGAAGAGATTAACTTATAAAGTACATTTTCATAATAATTCAATTCGAAAACCGGATTATACTCAAATGCCCTTTTAGATTTTATAAAAACAAGGCCATGTTAAAAAAAAACTATCTTTACTAGGGGATTAAAACCTTGATAATCATTTTACAATCAATACCTTATTTCAAAAATAAACAAAATAAAAATACAGCAATCGTATTTGTATTGTTAATTTTAAAAATTACTTAAAACCTACAAAATAGTATTCTCAATTAACAAAACTCATTACTTAAACACCGATTCCAAATTAGAAATGTATAGCAAGTAAATTGTCTTTAAAACTAAGTTCTAGAGTATAACATTACAGATTATTTAGCAATCTTTCTTTCAGAAAGTTGGCTACTCCATGCACTCGATTTGAAGCAATAACTTCGAGGTGGTTTAATTTTTGTTGCAAATTCAAAGGGGCATTTCCCATTATCAACCCTATCTCTGCAGCTAACAGCATTTGTTCATCATTGAATCCGTCGCCAAAAACGATAGTGTTTTTAAAGGAGTAATTTTCCATTTCCAAAATTTTAGTAATGGCATTTTTTTTATCTACCGAATGATGCATAAACTCCAAACACAATGGCAAACTAAAAGCATGCACCAAATCTTTATCATGAGTAGAAAGAATTTGATTTTTCAAACCTACCAAAACCTCATGGTTATCATGAGTGAAGAATAATTTGAGTGCTGTAAAATCCTCTAGTGTTGCAAAATCAGCAATTTGCGGGGGATAAGATGCATCTTTTTGATAACTTACTATCATTTCATTGGGCTTTGAAGTAAGCCAAACGTTTTCTTTAAATAAGACAGCTGTAATACTCGGATCAATATTTAATTCAAAAACAGATGCCAACACCTTATGATCAATGTCTTTAGAAAACAATAATTGATTGGAGGGAGAATGAATCCTTGCTCCATTTGAACTTACTAAGTAATGAGGAATTTTAAAGTTATGCAAAACTGACTTTGCATCCAAATGATGTCTGCCTGTAGCTATTATTATTAAAAATCCTTCTTGATGTAATTGTTCAAAAACCTCTTGTGTAACTGAAGTAACGTCATGATTTTCATTCAACAACGTACCATCTAAATCCGAAACAACAACTTTTATAGAAGCAACAGTAGTATTCAATCTATTTAATTTTTTTTTCAAAATCAGTCAAAAAGAAAAGCCTATTACAGGCTTTATACATTTTTTTACTTTCATTTGAAAGCTTAATAATCGTTATTCTCTATTTGTTTATATGCATCAATTACCTTCTTCACTAGGCGATGACGCACTACATCTTTATCGTCTAGATATATAATCCCAATACCCTCCACGTCTTTTAAAACCAACAAAGCTTCCTTTAAACCAGAAATCGTACGTCTAGGTAAATCTACTTGACCAGGATCTCCGGTTATCATAAATTTGGCATTTTTGCCCATTCGAGTTAAAAACATCTTCATTTGAGAATGGGTAGTATTCTGTGCTTCATCTAAGATTACAAACGCATGATCTAAAGTTCTACCACGCATAAATGCCAAGGGGGCAATTTGAATGATTCCTTTAGAAATAAAGTCTTCTAATTTTTCGTTAGGCAACATATCTCTAAGCGCATCATATAAAGGTTGCATGTAAGGATCTAATTTTTCCTTCATGTCTCCAGGTAAAAAACCTAGGTTTTCACCAGCTTCTACAGCAGGACGCGTTAAAATAATTCTTTTGACTTGTTTTTCTTTTAATGCTTTTACAGCCATGGCTACACCAGTATACGTTTTACCTGTACCAGCAGGACCAACTGCAAATACCATATCATTTTTATTTAGAGTATCTACTAATAATTGTTGGTTTGGGGTTAAGGCTTTAATGATTTTGCCCCCCACTCCATGTACTAAAATTTTGTCATACTCCAATGTTTTTTTGGAATCCTGTCCATCATTCAAAATAACACGTTCAATTACATTTAAATCAATAGTATTGTAGCGTGTATAATGTAACATCAACCGATGAAACTGTTTTTCAAATTCATCTAGGACTTCTTTTTCGCCAAATGCTTTTAAGATAGACCCACGAGCTACAATTTTAAGTTTAGGATAGTACTTTTTAATCATCTCAAGATGAGTATCTTGAGCACCCCAAAATTCTTTTGGCGCAATATCAACAAGCTCGATGGTTCTTTCGTTCAAAATGCTGCAGTTTAAATTAAAAATAAATATTGAAATTACTAAATTTGCATATCTCAAATTTAAGTAAAATAGCTTTAAACTACCCTACTAATTCTAAATAAAATTATGTCGATTATAACTCTTACCACAGATTACGGCTTAAAAGACCACTTTGTAGGCGCGCTAAAAGGTAAGATTCTAAGCATACATCCAGAAGCAAGGATAGTAGATATTTCACACGAAATTGACCCTTTTAATATTGTTGAGGCAAGTTATATAATTAGTGCCGCCTATTCCAATTTCCCAAAAGGCACTGTTCACCTAATTGGTGTTGACATCGAGTTTACAAACGAAAATAAACACATCGCTATCTTGTGGAACGACCATTATTTTGTGGCTGCAGACAATGGTATTTTAAGTCGTCTATGCCAAAAAATAGTACCTGAAAAAATAGTCGAAATCAATATACACGATCATATTCACAATGGTACTTCGGATTTGGATGTCTTGGCACAAGTATCCTGTCATCTTTCAAAAGGTGGACTGCTTTCCATTATTGGTAAAGAAATTTCTACCATGAAAGAAATAACCGAAATGCAAGTAGTAATGAACGAAACTACTAACCAATTAAAAGGCTCGGTAATGTATATTGATCACTTTGGAAATGTGGTTACTAACATTTCTAAAACGCAATTTACAGAAGCCGCTAAAGGACGAAAATTTGAAATACTATTAATGTCTAAAGAAAAAAAACCAATAACAAGTATTCTCAATACCTTTTCGGATATTATTTCCTCGGACAAATATCCCTCTAAATTTTATGAAGGGTCTAAGTTAGCTCTCTTTAACGATGCTGGCTATCTAGAAATTGCCTTATACCGAAGTAATCCTTCAAAAACTGGGACTGCCCAAAGTTTGTTGGGGTTAAACTTCAGAGACCCTATTACGATTCAATTTTACAACTAATACCTCAAGCACAAATTAATATCGATATATAATTACTAGATGTTTATACGAATTGTAAAGATGAGCTTTCATCCCGAATTAATACCTACTTTTTTAACTAATTTTAATCAAGTAAAAGATCAAATCCGAAACACCAAAGGCGTTTCATTGTTAGAACTTTATCAAGACAAAGACAACCCTTCTATTGTATTCACCTATAGCTATTGGGATTCTGAAGAAGACTTAGAAAATTATAAAAATTCAGCACTATTCAAAGAGGTTTGGGCCTTTACAAAAACACTATTTAATGCCCAACCTGAAGCTTGGAGTGTTAATCAACTAGTAAGTTTACCTTAATTTTTAATCAATTTGCATCTAATATCATTTAGCACAAAAAACAAATGAAATCAATCGTAACAAGAGAAATAAAGTCCTTTTTTGGTTCACCAATAGGTTATTTGGTAATTGGCTTATTTTTAATCATCAACGGGTTATTCTTATGGGTTTTTGAAGGAGAATATAATATTTTGAATTCAGGTTTTGCCGATTTAACTCCTTTTTTCACCTTAGCCCCATGGGTTCTGTTGTTGTTAATTCCAGCGGTAACTATGCGCAGTTTTTCAGACGAAATGAAACAAGGCACTTTAGAATTGTTATTAACTAAACCGTTAAGTATATGGGAAATAGCAGGAGGTAAATTCTTAGGTGCTTTTCTCCTTATCATTGTTGCGGTGCTCCCTACACTTTTGTATGTATATTGTATATCATCCCTTGGATTACCTGAGGGCAACATTGATCTAGGAAGTACTTTAGGTTCTTATTTTGGACTTCTTTTTTTAATTAGTGGCTATACCGCTATTGGTGTTTTTACTTCTACCCTATCCGAAAATCAAATTATTGCATTTCTACTTGCTTTGGTGTTATGCTTTTTCTTCTATTTTGGATTTCATGCTCTTGGAAGTGTTTTTGGAAAATCGTCCACACTACTTTCGTATATCGGTATGCAAGATCATTTTAAAAGTATGAGTCGCGGTGTACTTGACACTCGTGATATACTGTATTTTGTGAGTTTAACGATACTTTTTTTATCTTTTACTGTTTTTAACCTAAAATCATTTAAATCGTAATGAACGCTAATAAAAAAAACAATTTCACTCCATTACTTTTTACATTCATTGCTTTAGTAGTACTCCAAGTCATTGGATACTTCTTTTTTTGGCGTTTTGATTTGACAAAAGACAAAAGATATACGCTTTCTTCTACTTCATTAACAATCCTTAAAGAAGTAAAAAATCCTCTTTCCATCAAAGTATATATGAAAGGTGATTTGCCTGCTGAATTTATACGCTTACAACTTGAAACCAAGCAAATCTTAGAAGAATTCCAAGCCTATAATAACGAAATTGCTTTTGAATTCGTAGATCCTATGGAAAACGAAAATGAAAGCATGGCTCTTATTAAAGAACTCTATCAAAAAGGATTGACCCCTATAAACATTACCGTAGACGATAAAGGAAAGCAATCACAAGCTATGGTTTTTCCATGGGCAATTGCTACCTATGATAATAAAGAAGTGAACATCCCTTTGCTCAAAAACCAAATGGGAGCCTCAACTACCCAAAAAGTAGTGGGTTCTGTGCAACACTTGGAATATTCTTTTTCGGAGGCCTTTCAAAAGTTAACCCGTCCCAAACAGAAAAAAGTTGCAATAATTAAGGGCAATGGCGAACTCAAAGAAGCATTTATCGCGAAATTTTTACTTCAAACCCGAGAAAGTTATTTCATAGCCCCTTTTACACTTGACTCTGTTGCTCAAAACCCATTAGGAAGTCTACAATCACTAGCTGGATTTGATTTAGCAGTAATAGCCAAACCCACTGAAGCCTTTTCAGAAAGTGAAAAACAAGTATTGGATCAATTTATAATGAAAGGCGGAAAAACCATCTGGTTGATTGATCAAGTAGTGGCCGAGATAGACAGTTTATACAATCCTTCGGGCGCAAACTTAGCTTTTCCTAGAAACCTAAACATCAACGACATGTTATTCAAATATGGAGTTCGCATCAACCCGGACCTAATCAAGGATGAGCAAGGAACGCCTATTCAACTTGCATCTGGTGAAACAGGAAGTGCTACTAGATTTCAAACTTTTAATTGGAAATTTGCACCATTAGTGGTTCCCAATCATACCCATCCAATTGTAAAAAATTTAGGAGGTATCAAAATGGATTTTGCTAATTCTATCGATACTTTAAAAAATGGAATTAAAAAAACGATCTTATTACAATCGTCTCCTTACTCTAAAAAAATAGGAACACCTTCAACTATCGAATTAAATAGTGTTACTGAAAATACAACCCCAGCTGATTATCCAAATACTGGCAACATTCCTTTGGCAGTTTTATTAGAAGGATCCTTCCAATCCGTATTTAAAAATCGTATACAGGCTTTTGATCAAATGGATTTTAAAAACCAAAGCAAGCCTACCAAAATGATTGTAATTTCTGACGGTGATCTCTTAAGAAATCAATTGGACAAAAATCAACTTCCGGTCGAACTAGGATATGATCAACGTACTGGAAATTTATACGACAACAAAGATTTTATACAGAATTGTGTAAATTATCTACTTGACGATAATGGACTTATTAACATTAGAAGTAAAGATTTAGAACTACCTCTTTTAGATAAAGAAAAAGTTTATTCACAGTACACACAAACCCAAGTCATAACTATTGGGCTTCCAATCCTAGTTTTAGGATTATTTGGCGTACTATTTGCGTACCTTCGCAAACGAAAATATGCTCGTTAAGTGTTAATAAAAAAATTAAAAAGGTAACCTAGATTACGATATATTTGTATCAGGTATTCTAAAATAATTTCAAACAGAATCCAAAAAATAAAATTAAGCAAATGAAATTCATTGTATCGAGTTCGTACTTATTAAAGCAGTTACAAGTACTTGGAAGTGTTATAAACAGTAGCAATACATTACCTATTTTAGATAATTTTCTATTCGAACTGAATCAAAATCAGTTGACCGTTTCTGCCTCCGATTTAGAAACTACCATGTCAGCAACCTTAAGTATTGATTCTACAAGCAATGGTAGTGTTGCCGTTCCTGCTAAATTGCTCTTGGAAATCCTTAAAACTTTTCCAGAACAACCTTTGACGTTTACCGTTGAAGAAAACAGCACTATAGAAATTAGTTCCAATTCTGGTAAATATGCCTTGGCTTTTGCTCCTGGAGAAGAATTTCCAAAGTCTGTAAATTTAGAAGAACCTTCCACTACATTGGTTCCTGCAGATGTTTTAGCAACAGCCATTAGTAAAACCATTTTTGCAGCTGGCAACGACGATTTAAGACCTGTAATGTCGGGAGTATTCTTTCAGTTTTCACCTGAAGGATTAATTTTTGTTGCAACAGATGCTCACAAACTAGTAAAATATGCAAGAACAGATGTGAAAGCTACTGAGGTTGCCGACTTTATTATGCCTAAAAAACCATTGACTATTCTAAAAAATATACTTTCAGCTTCAGACGCCGAGGTAAAAATTGAATATAACAATAGCAATGCTACTTTTTCATTTGACAATTACATTTTGATGTGTCGCTTAATTGATGGAAAATATCCAAATTACGACGCCGTAATTCCTAAAGAAAATCCAAACAAACTTTTGATAGATCGTTCCTTGTTTTTAAATTCAGTACGTCGTGTTGCCATTTTTTCCAATAAAACTACACACCAAATTCGTTTAAAAATAGCTGGAGCCGAGTTAAATGTTTCTGCAGAAGATATCGATTATTCCAACAAAGCAGAAGAACGTTTGACTTGTGACTATCAAGGAGACGATATGCAAATAGGTTACAACTCTCGTTTCTTAACAGAAATGTTGACCAATTTACAATCGGATATGATCATGTTAGAAATGTCATTACCTAATAGAGCGGGAATCCTAACTCCCGTTGATGGTTTAGAAGAAGGAGAAACTGTCACTATGCTAGTTATGCCTGTAATGCTAAATAACTAGTATTCAATACACGAAACTAACCAAATTCAATACCATGCTAAAATCCGCAATTCTTAACCAGATTGCGGATTTTTTTATTGTTTAACAATTGTCAATTTAAATCACCCCCATTTTTTTCATTAAAAAAGTAGCACTTTTGTTTTGGCAGACTCCGTCACGAAGTTGATAATCAAAATGTAGTTCATCATTGATAATTTCGACTTCAAAACACTTATTGCTTAAATACTGAGGAAACTCATGAGTTGTCAGACACACCTCGATATCGTGTGTTGCTATAGCCCCTATTGCTTTTTGACCGATTACTTTTTTAACCACCTCAATTGTACCGTTTCTTTTATCATCTGAATTGGTTCCTCTCAAAATTTCATCCAAAAGCACAAAAGCAGGACACTCGGATAAAGCATCCATAATGTGTTTCAAACGCTTAATTTCGGCAAAAAAATAGGATTCACTATCGGCTAAAGAATCGGATAATCGCATGGAGACCAATACTGGCATAGGATGAACTGTTGCTTTTGTAGCACACACGGGAGCTCCTGCTCCTGCCAAAACCATATTGATTCCCAAACTTCTCAAAAATGTACTTTTGCCCGACATGTTCGAACCTGTCAAAATCAAAAAAGATTGTGGATGAAAATCAATGGAATTGCCTACTCTAGTTGTTGGATTTAACAATGGATGGCTTAAATTTTCGAAAGCAATTCTATAATGATCATTCAATTCTGGAAAGACAAAATCTGGGTTATTGTATGAAAAATTAGCTAAGCTATTGAGCATTTCAAAATCACCAATTACTTGTAAACTTTGCTCCAAATCAGACGCATGTTCGTTTTTCCATTTCACGATACCCTTCAATAGATGAACGTTGTACAAAAAAAGACCATTCAAAATAATTGAAGTTAAGAAATTGCTCGTGCTGTCCATTTTTGAAAACAACTCAGACAATTGCTTCAATTGATAACTGACTTTGTGTTGGTTGCGGGTCAATTGTCTTTGTAAATGAATCGTTTTAGCACTACTAAAGGATTCATTTTCTATTTTTTCAATTAACAAACTGTAGTTATGAACAATGGTATTAATTGCTGTAGAATGAGCTGTTTCAGCCAAAATTCGTTTCAAGAAAATTCCAGCAATCCCTAAATTGATCATAAATACTAAACCAAAAAGTTGCATTAAAACCAATTGAGACGTTATCCCATAACCAATCATCAACCCAATCAAAATAACTGGGGAGGAATGGGCCAAAAACACAGCCCAAAGTGATACCGCTTCACTATTGAAAACACTCCATTGCATTAAGGTATTATAAATGAATGCATTATCATTACCTATTTTGGCAGTGGCAAAAAAAGATTGACGCCAATCCAGCTTTTCACTCAATTCTCGTGTTGCCTTTTGAATTTGAGCAATCTCATCGGCTGAATTCAAATGCAGTAAATGGGTAGCTAACGTTTTTTTTCCCATGAAAGTCCCAGTACGATTCAAACTTTGAAATAAAGACTGTGGGCCAAAAATATCTAAATCATAAGCATACGGATGATGCAATTCATGGAATTCGGAACCATCCGCAAAAGGATTACTGGTATGTGACAAAAAGGCCAATTCATCAGTATTGACCTCAATTAACATTTGAGTTATATTCTTTTGAAAAGACAATCGAGTATGCCAACGCATCAAAATAAAAAATCCAACAAATGCTATACAACTTATAGACAATAAGCTAACATTGTTGAACTTTTGATATCCATAGAGCGAAAATCCAACCAATAAAACAGCCAGTAAACGACCTAAACTAATCCAATTGTAAAGCTTCTGAATCCGTTGTAGTTCGGATTCATATTGTAATTTCTTCTGTAAATAAATTTGCATATTAAAGTGTCGTAAATGACAACAAATATACACGATTCAAAAGCATTCTAACTATTCATCAGTTAAGTTTCCATCACTCGGTAGTGCCAAAACAGGGACCTCGGAATAATCTGAGAACTTACGAGTCAAGCTAGGATTAAACAATTCGACAAAGAAGTTTCTTTTGTAGGTTACCATCGCCAAGATATCAATATTCTTTTGTGATACAAAATCAAGTATAGTTCCTTGAACATCATCTAAAGGTAAAATTGTAAACTGAACCGGTTCATTGGCAAAGTGGGTTTCCCATTCTTTTATGGTTTCTTGTTTTACATCAGAGCGACTGGTTTTCACGTATAAACATTTGACTTTTGCCTTTGTTTTTTTAGCAATAGAACATACTAACTCAAGTGCTTTTTTA
This sequence comes from Flavobacterium riviphilum, assembly GCF_055231795.1. Classification (NCBI taxonomy): domain Bacteria; kingdom Pseudomonadati; phylum Bacteroidota; class Flavobacteriia; order Flavobacteriales; family Flavobacteriaceae; genus Flavobacterium; species Flavobacterium riviphilum. Next base: position 157,494 of record NZ_JBUYSY010000002.1, on the reverse strand, counting down.
TCTTTTTCTCTAAAACGAGTAGTAAAACCAATTGTTTTGATTTTCTGATATTTTGCAACCAAAGGCACACTCAAAACTGGCACACTTAGGTTTGACAGCACAGAACCTGTATTGGTTCCTGCGAAAAAAGTTTCCCAACCTGTTGTTCCGGCAGTACCCATCACCACAAAATTGATTTGATCTTCTTTCACCACTTTTTGTATAGAAGAAATTAAGTCGCCATCCATCAATCGATGGGTAATTTTAATATGTGACAATCCTTCTTTTTCGGCAATGGATCTGAGTTTTGGAATTTCATCTTTAAAAACATCAAACTCGGCAAGCTGCATCGATTCATAAATTAAATAATAGTTATCAGGAGTAAATTGGCTATCCACTATAGGCAATTGAAACGTATGTAGCAGGATCAACTCCCCTTCAACTAGGGTAGCTAAATGCAAGGCATGAACGAATGCATTAGATGCAACTTCAGAAAAATCGGTTGGAAACAAAATTCTTTTCATGACTTTTAAATTTAAAGCGTTATTTAAACTTGATTAAATTTACAAAAAAAACGACACAAATCAATCCTTATATATCAGTTTTTTAGATATTTATGCTTTTTCAATATAAAAAACACAATAATCATCACCTTCTCTAAAACCTGTGATGCTCTATAAAATTGTAAAGCCAAGGGATTTATGTATTTTTGCATCAAAATAATCCTCATCCATGATTCCAAACGATTCTATAGTTGCTTTAGCTACACCTTCTGGTGCTGGAGCCATTGCCATCATTCGTATTTCTGGTCAAGATGCCATTCAAATTGGCAATGCTGTTTTTCGTTCTATCAAAAACAAAGACTTGACTACCCAAAAAACGCATACGCTGCATTTGGGACATATTGTGGATGGAGAGAAGACTTTAGATCAAGTATTGGTTTCGATTTTTAAAGGACCTAATTCTTACACGGGAGAAAATACGATTGAAATTTCGTGTCACGGTTCTACGTATATCCAGCAACAAATAATTCAGTTGTTATTGCGAAAAGGTTGCAGAATGGCTGATGCGGGTGAATTTACGCTAAGAGCCTTTTTGAATGGAAAATTGGATTTGTCCCAAGCCGAAGCCGTTGCCGATTTGATTTCGTCAGACAACGAAGCAAGTCATCAAATTGCCATGCAGCAAATGCGTGGCGGTTTCTCTAACGAAATTGCCAAACTGCGTGAAGAACTGTTGAATTTTGCTTCCTTAATCGAATTGGAATTGGATTTTGCCGAAGAAGATGTAGAATTTGCTGATAGAACGCAATTTCATGAATTAGTCAACCGAATCGAATTTGTATTGAAACGTTTGATTGATTCTTTTGCCGTTGGAAATGTAATCAAAAACGGAATTCCAGTAGCCATTGTAGGCGAACCCAATGTTGGGAAATCGACTTTATTGAATGCATTACTTAACGAAGAACGCGCTATAGTGTCTGAAATTGCGGGAACTACGCGTGATACCATCGAAGACGAATTGACTATTGGAGGCATTGGCTTTCGATTTATCGACACAGCTGGAATTCGCGAAACGAAAGACTATGTAGAAAGCATTGGTATCCAGAAGACTTTTGAAAAAATTGAGCAAGCGCAAGTCGTTATCTTTTTGTTTGATGGTTTAAAGTTTAAAGTTTCAGGTTTTGACTATATCACCGAAATTGAAAAAGTAAAAAACAAATACCCTCTAAAACCAATTCTAGTAGTTATAAATAAAATTGATTTGTTGGCTGAAAATGAAATAGTAAGTATCAACAACCATCTTGAAACTTTAAACCTTAAACTTTTAAAAATTTCAGCCAAAAACAAAGAAGGTATCGAGGATTTAAAGAATCAATTACTGTCGTATGTTAACACTGGTGCTTTGCGTAATAACGAAACAATAGTCACAAATACAAGACATTATGATTCTTTACTTAAAGCTTTAGAGGAAATTCAGAAAGTGAAGTTTGGACTAGAAACCAATCTATCCAGTGACTTGATGGCTCTTGATATTAAAGAAGCACTATACCAATTTGGGATGATTACCGGTCAGGTTACCAATGATGAGTTGTTGGGAAATATCTTTGCAAATTTCTGTATCGGCAAGTAAACACCCAAAAATTCAAAAGAAAAACCAAATCATAACACAGTCTAACCCTTGAAATTCAAGGGTTTTTTATTTTTTAAATTTTCATATCTTAGTTTGAATTATTTTTTTTTGTTCTTTTTTGTACCTCCAGTGTACCTCATTCATTTTTTTTATTAAATTTACATTAAGGTTGGACAGATTATGTCCCTTATTTCCCCTTAATTCTATTTATATCCTAATATTTCTAACTATTATAATAAAAAATGAGCTCCAATTTAAGTGTAAATCGTGTTTGTGAATACTGCAAAAATACATTTGTAGCTAAGACAACTCGCACCAGATTTTGCTCACCTATTTGCAATGGAAGAAACAATAAGATGATCATTCGGAATTTAAAAATTAAAGAAAGTGATTTAGAAACCTTGTCAAAATCAAATGATACCAAAATTCAAAAAATAGAAGAAATTAAAGGAAGAGATTTTTTGACGGTTAAAGACGCTTCCCTATTATTGAACATTTCGACAAAAACCCTTTACCGATTAATTGAAAGAAAGGAAATCAATTCCTTTACTTTTTCACCACGAAAAACATTAATCAGAAGAAAAGATATTGATTCCTATTTTGATAAGAATCTAAAAGAATTAGAAAGCAGCAAAAAAACAGTTGAGATTGATATTAATCTTGACAATTCATATACCATTCAAGAAGTACAGGAAAAGTACAATATTTCGAATGGTGCACTTTACAATTTGATTATTCGATTTAAAATACCTAAGAAAAAACAAGGAAAATATACTTTGGTGAGAAGAGAAGATATTGACTCCATTTTCAATTAAATAAAAAATCATGGCAAATGTAACCCTCCGAAAAAAAGCATTAGCAAATAATAAGTCGAGTTTATACTTAGACTACTTTCCTCCTATTATTAATCCTAAAACAGGAAAAGAATCAAGAAGAGAATTTTTGGGGCTGCAGCTATTTGAAAAACCAAAGAACGATATTGAAAAAAGCCACAACAAATCCACCATAGAATTTGCTGAATTGATACGATCCAAAAGACTTACTCAGATTAAAGAAAAAGAATATGGATTTAAAGAAAACATCATTTACAATAAAGACTTCATTGAATATTATGCTTCAATAGTAGATGAATACCTTAACATAGGGAGCCGATCAAATTATAGTACTTGGAATACTTCATTGAATTATTTTAAAGTTTTCGCTGGAAACAAATTACAAGCTAACTTACTAGATCAAAACCATGTTAAGAAATATAGGGCATTTTTATTTGAGACAAAAAACTTAAGAACACAAAAAAAGAAGCTATCAAGAAATACAGCAGCCGCCTATTACAAAAATTTTATTTTCATTCTAAAAAAGGCATATAAGGACAAAATAATAGAACACAATCTTGCTACCGATGCGGATTACATAAAAGAAGAAGAAACGTATCGAGAATACTTGTCCGAAAAAGAATTGGAGAAACTATGGAATACGGAATGTAGTTTTACAAAATTAAAACACATGGCGCTTTTTTCAGCTTTGACTGGATTGCGATTTGTAGACATTAAAACTTTACCTTTTTGCAACATCTATTCCGATATTCATCAGGGACATTACATTAAAGTACGAGAACAAAAGACAGGAAATTTATACAATCATCCTATATCTGAAAATGTGCTAAACATTATCAATTTACAAACCAAGGAAAATGAATTTGTATTTGGTACTATTGCATATACAGAAATAACAAAACCTTTGAAAAAATGGCTCTCTGATGCTGGAATAACCAAGAAAATTTCTTTCCATAACTTTAGACACACCTACGCCACTTTACAATTAGCCAACGGAACAGATATTTATACCGTTTCAAAACTTTTGGGTCACAAAAATGTTTCGACTACTCAAATTTACACCAAGATAATGGACAAAAACAAAATAGTTGCCGCCAACCGTATCAAACTGAATTTAAATGGAATATAAAACCACTTATGATTACTTCTATAATAAAACGTATTCTTTAGGTGAAAAAATGATACAAAATTCACTAATTGAATCTAAAAAAAACTCAAGAAGTTTTGCGTTTACCTTAGAACAGATTAACAAAAAAAACAATGAATTAATTGTAAATAACTGCAAGATAAAATCTAGTAAATATCTGATTGAATTAGAGAAAGTATTTAAAAATTGCTTATCTACTTATTCTGAAAACAGCATTGCACTTACACTCCAAAATGAGGTGTTTACAGCATTTAAAAAACTAAAAACTTCAGAAATTCCTGCAGGCTATACCTTTAAAAAATTTAGTGCAGATCTTGGAATTTTACACGGAATCAACGATGTAGATTATCGATTTTGTGAACAAATGGACTATTTTAAAACAAAATACGAATGCAATCAACTAAATGATTTTTCCATTGCAGCCATTCACCCCGAAATGGATTCATTTGCTCCTTCATTAGATTTTGAGCAACATCATAAAGTAAAGCATGCGAAAACCAAAAATTCAGAAACCGCATCCCTTCCAAATAATTTAACATCAGAAGAAAAAGCTTTTTTGTTTTACATCCTTTGCAAAGCATTGAGCGAACCAAAAACCGAACCCTCTAGCGAAGGTTTTAATTTACCTTACACAGAATTAATACGTTTAAATACGATCATCGATTTTAAAGATAAATTCTGCTTTGAAAACAACTATAGAGATTCAAACAATTATAAAATTTTGACCAAAGGAATTGATTTTTTTCCCAACACTGAAAGAATAACATTTCTTAACATATTGATTGAAAAATTAAATGATTTACTACTCCCGAAAACTACAAAAAATATCAAAGAATTGCTTAACAAAGAGTACAATAAACAGGTAAAACGCTAAACTATAACTAAACAATACAAAACAGAGCCTACTTTTTTCCACAATAAAACAACTAAAACCCAAATGAGACTAATAACTGTTCTTCATTTGGGTTTTCTTTTTTACAAAAAAAACACTGCTAAAGCTTTAATTCATTAGTTTTTATTGTAATTCTAAATCCACACCATAATCCACACGAAATTCCACAAGACATTTTCCCCACATTTGAATCATGGAAAATCAACAAATCTACATGATCACAGAAGCAGGAATAAAAGTACTGACGGATCAAATTACGGAGAAAATTTTAAAAGCTATTCAACCCTCAAACACTTCTGACGAGGACGCTTTTTTATCAATTGAAGAAACCGCAAAAATTGTAAATCTTACTAAAGCAACAATTTATGGTTTAACACATCAAAAGGTAATTCCTTATCACAAAAGAGGAAAACGACTCTACTTCTTAAAATCTGAAATTTTGCAATGGATTCGAAACGGCAAAACGGAATCTAAATCAGAATTAGAACTTCGTGCCGATGCCTATTTATCAAAAAGACGTCTTTTTTAACCTTAGTAAAAAATGAAACTCAAAAAAAACACAAAGAAAAAATTTTGTAAAGGAGTAACTTCATTAGAGAAGAATACACTTCAATTTCTTATATCCAATTTAAAGCAACGATTTTATTTAATTCAAAATCTTCCCGAAAAACCAAATGGGACCAAGCCATATTTTGACTTAAAAACCAAAAATATTATATATTTAATACATGATCCAGTATATGAAAATTAATGATATAAAAAATACTATTGAAAGCTTTACTTTAACTAAAAAAGAAATTGCATCTCAACAATTACATCAAATTATTTCCTTACTTCCTGTAGAAATAAGGAATTTAATTTATGATGCTTTTGTACACCAAAGGATACCCAAGGAATATTTATTGAGCTCCATTTTGTTTGCTTTTAGCAATGCCATTGGATTATCCTTTTCAATAAACGCAATGGGCTATACCAATTATTCCAATTTATATTTTGCCATTGTAGGAAGTAGAGGCGATAGTAAATCTCCTGCCATGGATTTAGCAACTGCACCACTCCATAAAAATGATGACAAAAATTACCATGAAGCGAAGAAAAATAAATTGGAGGACCCGAACAACAATTGTTTTAGAAAGCAATTGTTTTTACAAGACGCAACAATAGAATCGGCCTTATATGTACATCATAAAAACCCCTATTCCATTGGTATCTTCATTGACGAACTTTACTATTTAGTACAAAAAATGGCCAATAAGAATAGTAATGAAGGATCTGCATGGCGCACCTTTTTTTTACAAGGAAACACCAATAAGCATATTGACATTTCTAGAAAAACAACCGAAAGTTATCGAATCGAAAAATCGTATCCCACCTTAATGGGTTCCATTCAGAACCAGTTTGTTCCTCAACTTTTTGCCGACGGAAACCTTGAAAGTGGCTTGATTGATCGCATTCTGTTCACCACAAAATTAACTTGTAATAGTAAATTATCCATCAACAAAATATCGGACATTACAATTGACAGATACGCGACTTTACTTCTAAACGTATTACAATATAGAAATGAAATTGAAGCCACTACTGAGATTAATTGTATTACACTAAAACTAAATGAAGCAGCTGAAAAAAGAATGTTTGACTATTCACAATCCTTGATAAATGAACAAAATATTCATACAGATTATAGCCGAGAATACCTTGCCAAAATGCTAATAAACATTCATAAAATCACTCTTTTGGTACATCTGATTGAGAATGCCTCTACTAGCGATTTCAACAAGCCTATTCTTGAAACTACTTTGGAAACTGCGATTGAAATCAATGCGTTCTATTTTACTAATTTCAAAATTATACTAGAAGAAAACATTTCTAATTCAACAAAGAAACCCTCCATAGAAGAGATTATCAAATTAGCTATAAATAATGGGGCTACTCAAAAAGATGTAGTGGCTATATCTGGATTGGATAAATCTACCATTTCAAGAAAATGGAATAAAGTAGTAAACAACTTGCAACTAACAACACCACCATAATACTTTGAAAACCTCAGTAATATTAGGGCTTAGCAAAAATACAAGAGTTATTTGCGAGTTGCAGGTTGCATTTAAAAATTATCATTATGCTCAAAAAAATAGACCTTCATCTGAAATTTGATCCCAAGCGAGATTTTAAATTAATAACGCCATGTTGCCAACGTAATAACAAAGACGGTAAGTTTTCCAATTATCTAAATTTACCTCCACAATTTGGGTACTGCCATTCGTGCGGAAAAACTAGCCTTCCTCCAACTCGATATGAAGACGAACAAGGCAATGAATACATTTGGAATGACCTTTCGAATCAATTTGACCCAATTGCAATGCCTATGCAAAAAAATTCAACTTCCTTTGCAAAAGAAGTTGATTCCGTTGCAAAGGAAGTCGCTTTTGTTGCAAAAAAGCAAGAAAACGTTGCGGCTGTTTTGCAAATTTCGAAATACATTCCAGAAAGTCTCATTTGGCGCTACTTTCATATAACTCCCGAAAACAATTTGTTGCAATACCTTTGCAAAGCGTATGGCAAAACAAAAATGGAAGATGCCAAAACAACTTACGTTATAGGGACAACTCATGATGGTGGAACTGTATTCTGGAATATCAATGCTGACTTGAAAGTGCAAAAAGCTAAAATTTGTTACTATGATGAAAACGGAAAAAGAAGCAAAATCTTCAAAGTTCCTTACAAAAACGAAGACGGATATTACTCTTGTTTGTTCGGTGCACACCTCCTCAATGATCAATTAAAAGGCAAAAAAAACATACTACTTGTAGAAAGTGAAAAAACTGCTATTGTTGGTTACCTCCACTTTCCAGAGTACATTTGGTTGGCTTATGGCGGGCTCAATGGTCTTACCGAAAACAAACTACAACCATTAATTGGTCATACCGTAATCATCATTCCCGATTGTAGCGAAAATGCTGTTCAAGTCATTTCTAATAAAATCCCTACTCTCATTTCACTTGGAATCAATGCCAAAATTTGGGACATGACCGAAGGCAAAACCGATGCGGAATTGAAAAGTGAAGGCATTTACAACAATGATCTTGAGGATGTGTTTAGGAAATTTGTGCAATAAAACACCTCATTATTTATTAATGCACACAATACTATCCATTACCTCCTTTTTCTTATAATAAATTCTATTTCCCAAACCATAACTAGTCAGTCTACCACTCTTAGTATGTTTCCAAAGGGAGGTTTCATTTATTTTTAGCAATTCGCAAGTTTCGGCTCTAGAAAGTAATCTTTCCCCATCAATACCTGCAGAAGCCTTTACTTGCTCTAATTCTTTCTGAATAGCATCTAATTTTTCTAAAATTATTTCGAAAGGATTTTCCATTTTTAATAAAATTAAAATTAATGACAATAGCATGACCTACAATTGGTTTTAAACGATAATTATAAAAAAAGCTAAAAACCTATGATTCAGAAATTAATAGTTGAAAAGATATTTTATATTTCCACTTTTTTTATTTAGCGTCCAATATCTCATCTGGTTTGTTGATCAATGGATCAAGCCAATCCGCTTTATCCGTTGCCCAATTTATCCATTCTTGTTTTTCTTGTGTTAGGTTATTAGTATTTATTGCATGTTGCTTTTCTGCATCAATATAATTTCTAATTAATAGCGCTTTATTATATTGTTCCGAGAGCGCAACCAAATTGTTGAAATTTTTAATCTCTTCTTCCTTACGTTTTTTTATTTTCTCCTTACGTTCTAATTCTGCATCATATTGTAATCTCCACAAACGCGATTCCTCCTGTTGTTTTTTCTCTTCTTGAGCATAAATTTCAAGTTTTGCAAGTATCCTTGCTAGTATTTCTTCAAGTTTTACCTTTCCGTCTCGCCATTCTTTTTCTCTGGAATACTTACCTACTTTAAGTATAAATTCTCCTGTTGGAACATATTGTGAAAAACTATGTTCTGTTGTGGGAGGTACTCTTTTCGTTGCTTCCCTGAGGTGAAACTCAATATAAATCCCATCGATTAAAACACAAGTTTGGTAATTATCTTTTGCAATAGTATGACCTCTATAGCGTAACAACTTGGTAAAGGCATCCATAAAACACAATGCCCTTTCGCGATGCTTATCACCTACCCTTATTGGATAACGCAACTTTTTATATTTATCATAAAACACATTACCTTTACTTTCAGCCCAATACTCCTTGGTCTGCAAAGTCAATAGGTCTGGTTTATTAATTTTATTTGGAACCACTAAAGGAGCCTTGGGATCATTTTCGATTTCTTTGGTTCTTATGGTTAAAGGGGTTTGGTCCAAGTTTACAGAATTCCCTTCTTCTCGTATCGTTAAAACAATTTTATCTACACCGCCAAAGACAGGATTAAACATTGTTTTGTTGATTTTTTTATTGAATTTCAGCCTCATCCAATATCCTCCATCCGGCATGGGGATTTCAAATTGTTTACACAATTTTTTTATTCCTTCAGTTGAAAGTGCATATTCTTGAATCAGCTTTGATACTGGCGTAGTCCATACTTTATCGTATAATTCTTTTCTAGTTAATTCAATATTTTCCATAGGTTTAACACTTTAAAGAACTGAATTAAAGATACAAAATGTTGACTAAAAACGAATTAATCAATTTGAATTAAACGGAAAAAAAGTTTAAAATATTTAGTTAAAGCTAAATTTTGGCAATTAATTTTATCGATAAAATCTTCAATAATTACATAATTCAAAACATAAAAATCTACTTTCTTATATCTTATTTTATGTTTTCTATCGACAAAAATTATTTTACTGTTCAAATTACAGGTAATTTAACTCCTATCTTAAATACCTTATAATAAGGCTCTATCTTACGCTTTTTATTATCTATTTGAGCTAAAGACAATTCATCAACCCCATTTTCCATATCAGGATAAACAATCAAGCAGTCAATATTTCTATCGTCTGTAACATTTAATTTTGTTCTTACTTTGTTTAAACGCGCATAACCGGCTACTTGCCGAATGTCTTCATGTAAATGACCGTTTTGGTAATGCAATTTGTATTTAGCATCAATTACCATTTGAAAATTAGGCTTTGAAACCAAAATATCCAATGCATTACCATATGTAGAAAACTGATAATGAATCTCCTTTTTTTCGGCTGGATTGGCTTCAATCATCTTGCTATACACATATAACTCGAACAATCGCGGCATATCTATCCAAAAGGGTGGTGTTGCCACTTTTTGAGTAGTAGTTTGTGTAATATTATAGGCGAATTTTTTCAGGATATAACTCCCCATTTGTAAAGCTTCTGCATAATCTTTGTAAAACGGATTGTGTTTAATGTGCTTTAATTCATAATCATTAACTTGATTAGAAATCAGTTCAAAAGCCGGTCGACAATAATTAATGGTGTGTTGAATATCAGTATAATTTTTTCCAAAAAGGTCTTTGTGATTTTCTACATAACTACTTGCAAACTGCAATACTTTCTTTAAAAATCGGTTTTCAGCATGATCTTCCCCAAATTGTTGGTATTCGCAAAAAGTACTGGTAAATCTGTTTTTGAAAACATTTTGTTTAATATGCTGCCCGACTAATATTTTCCCTTTTACTCTATTATTTAGGTTTTCCTGAACTTTGTAATAGTTTTTCTTTAACCCTTTACGCACAATTGCTTTTAAGGTTTGTAAAAAACGTACCACCAAAAAGGGAGTTAACTTATCGTCTTTTTGTTCCATTTCAATTGGTTTGGCGTCCCAATCGATTTTAAGTAATTCCTTAATTTCAGAATTGCTTTCCGAAACGGAAGTCACTTGCAACAGCATTTTTAAGTAATCCAATTCAAAAAAAACAGATGTGGTATCTGCAAATTCTTCATCCTGTGTTTCGTTTGGATCTTTATCTGTTTTTAGATCAAAAACACGGGCATTCTTTGTATTAATTTTAGGCTCAACATATATATGTTTTTCTGTTTTGCCCAACCAATCCAGACCAATACAATAATCTGCTTTTAATTGAAAACCTGTTTCGTGTTTCTCGTAAATATAACAATGACTACTGTCATTAAACCGTTTAGAGGTAATGGAATCCAATAGCAAAATATCCAGATTCAATGCTTCTTGTAAAGATTCATTGAGGTGGAAAAAAATACTGCTATGTTCTGATAATCTATACCCCATTAAATAGAAGCTTCTAAACTTTCAATTTTTTCAATTATGTCATCACCTATCAATATACCATCCTTAACATATTCAAGTAATATGGGTTTAATTTCATATTCTAAACGCAATTTAAAATCAATTGGTTTATCCTTGTCGTTTTTACCTTCTTTATCCTTTTCATATTGCTGAATAAAGTAGGAATGCCCTAAAGCCACATCTTTGGGTTCAAACTCTTTTGATACATTATTCGAATGTGTTTTATAATCATCCGTTGTAAATAAAGCTTTGACAGCAAAAAACAAATTACGGTCAAAAACTACATCTGTATCGTCGCTTAAATCTTTTGGTAAAACATCTACAAACGCAAATCGTCTTCGAATGGCATAATCAATATGTCCTACAGAACGATCGGCGGTATTCATAGTTCCAATAATATAGAGATTTGGCGGTAGAATCAATTTATTATCGTCTTCAACGGCATACATACTTTCCACAGCTTCGCCACGATATTCTAAAGCATAAATAAGCTCTCCTAGAACCGAAGAGAGATTAGCACGGTTGATTTCGTCTATGATGAGTACGTAGTTTTTAAGTGGTTCTTTTAGTTCTGTCTTTATATAATTAAACTTTTCAAAAAACTTCCGAAGTAAGGCAAGATAATATGTAAAACGATAATGTGCATGTACAGAAATTTCTTTTGAAATTACAGTATCATTAATATCTAATTTATTATTGAGAACTGCTTTTATTAGCAATTTAAATTCGTTAAAATTAATTCTAGAAGGATATTGCCAGTCTTTACCATATTTAAAACAATCTTTTTCAACCTTATAAATGTCAATATTTCCTGAAAGAACTAAATTATTTTCACCAATTAAACTCTCAATTTCTATTTTAAAATCAATAAAATTTTCATCAATCCACTTGTCTTGTAACGCTAAAGCATTGTCTTCTATACTTAAAAGATAATTATCCAATGCCTTTTTAGCAAAATCCCCAAGTGTTTTGTTCTCTGCTTCGTAAAGTATTCCTTCGCCATCGGGATTTGGTTTTGCTACAATACCACGAACAAAATCTTCATAGGTATAACTTGGATGAAACTGAATTAGTTTACATTGTTCTTCTAGCAATACTTCTAATTTTCTTGTAAATAAATGTTTAGCAACAGCAATAGAATAGGGATCCATACCACTTCTATTTAAAGGCTCTATTCCGCTTTTTAATTGATTGTATTTTTCGATGATTTCGGTAAAAGTTGGGCTCCAGTCTTGCGTTGTTCTATCAGAAACCAATGAAACAGTTGCCGTATCTATCGATTTTATGGTATAATAATTTACAGTACCACTCACATTATCTATTTTATCTCCAACCTTAAGATTCTTATAAATAATTTCAGGAGTTAACGTAATGAGCTCTTTTGCAGTTAATTTTGCTTCACGGGTTTTTCCGGTTCCCGGTGGGCCTTGTAAAATAATTTGTTTTTTGTATTTTAATAGATCCCTATTTTTGTAGATACTCGACATTAGCTTTTCTATTTTTTCATTTTTTTGGAATGTTTCAAATCTTAGCTTGAAAGTTGTAAAAAAATCAATTAATTCTGCCGAAATTTCATCAGATTCAAACAGTTTTAATTCTGTTAAGGAATACTCTTTCCCTGAATTAATTCTACGAGTAGGATTTTCCCAGTAAATAAACTCATCTTGATATAAACCTATTATTTTACTATTTTTCCATTTGGCTAAAACATTTATTCCGGTATGTTGCCAATTTAAATAGCATTTTACAGAGGTATAAGACCCGTAATTCCCTTGTATATTAATGCAAATTTTTCCACATGAATAAGATTCCCATTCATTTATTTGATTTTGTATTCCTGCACCATCCCAACCTTGACCAGTCATTTTGAAACTACCATCGGCTATTAAAGGTTTTATATATTTTTCATACCCTATAAAAGCATCCTCTTTATTTCCAATCCATTCTAAATGAGATACAAAATATTCTAGTAATTCTTTAAATTTTAAGTATTCTGATTGCATATTTATTTCTTTTCTCTTTTATCTGAAATTTTAAACCCTGTTGGAAAAGGCTTAAAAGGCTTACTTGGTGGTATATTATTAGATTGATAGTCTCTAAGCTCTTTAATAGGTAATTTTGATATCATAAAATTATCAAGTTCACCACCATGTATTTTTTGCATGTCTCTTTTCCATTCATCTTTAAAAGCTGCTCTTATCCTCGTATCTCCGTATATTTTATTGTTACATAATGAAACAAAACAATGAATATCTAAAGTTGCAGATTTTACCAAATGTTGATAAGTTTCTATATCTGGATTCCATGCAATTACAAATAATGCATCTATTTCACCTCTCAAATTACATCTGTTATTTATATCTAATAAGTCATTACAAATTAAACCACTAAAGACAAAATTATTATGTTTTATAATTAATTTCTCTTTAAATTTTGGATAAATTTTCAGATTTGACCGATTAAAAATCTCACTACTTTCGTGGACTGCTCCAATAATTTTTGATTGATAAAGAGCTATGCTTCCTTTTGTTTTATTCCCTGTATTCAATACATAAATTAATTGATTATCAGCTTTATCTTTGCTTCTGTCAATTTTATATTCAAGTCCCGCAATTAGATTTATACCCACAAAAGCTAACTTTTCTGCAATTTGAACATACAAATGTCTAGGGAGAGCTAATTCGTGGAAAACAGCATAATCTATATCTTTACTATTACGAATTAGATCATTAACAATTCTTTTTAGCCTATCAAATCTACTTTTATCCGGTTCATTTAATTGACGAACCATTGCGTCAAAAGATTCATCACTAGTTAGAAAATGAGTATTACATACTTTTGGATTATTTTGACTTTTCGATTCAACGAAATCAACAAATTTATATTGTTTGTCCATTGGTCCTTTCTGATAATCCTTTAAACCAACATTTATTACAAACTTGTGATAATATTGTCTTGCTAATTCTAAAAAACTTTTCTGCTCTGTTATCACCTTATTTTTAAAAGCAACAGATAGTTCTAATAGAGTAATTCTTCTTGTAAAGAAATAGAAACCTGACGATTCAAAAATTTTATGACAATAATTATCACAATTCTCTTCTTCACAATCACATTTTGTAGATTGAATATTGTTACTAATAAAATCTTTTAAATTTGGACTAAAAAAAGTTTTAGTTAAATCTTCAATGTCATCTTCTGGTAAATTACTTGAAATATATTTAAAATACTCCTCATACTTGAAATAGCAATTTTTAAATGGTATACTATGCAAATCTGTATTAAAATACCTTTTTACGTCATTCTTAAAATCACTAAAATTTAGAATTTTAGAATCTAGTAAATCTAATGCATATTCTGAATTAATTCCATTTAAGCTATTTGAACAAATAAAATTCTCGTAAATCTTGCTGTAAATAAAACTTTTTGCCTTTTGAAATTTACCTTTATTTTCCGTTTCTATATTTTTTTCTAAAACATTAAATACATTGGCAATCTCATCAAAATATTTTTTAATTAGCTCGTCATCACCTGAGTGAATAATTAATCCAAATAACCTGGGTACGTACTTATTTAAATCAATAAAATTTTGAATATCGTAAATAAAATCATAAGTGATACTTAGAAAATTATTAAGTCTGCTTTGCCAAACTGTTTTATCATAAATCTTAATATCACTTTCAAAACTTAAAATTTCTTTTACGAATTTATTTCTCTTTAGAATTAGACCATCAGATTTCCTTAAACTGTTTACTTCCTCTGTCTCTTTGTTTATACTTTGAAATAAATCTAAATCTTTATTGTCATCATATTCCGATGTGTCTGGTAAAAGTTTCCATTCACTAGAACTCTTGTTGATAGATTTCCTAATATGATTTAGCTCTGCCTTATCTTTACTATTATTAAAAAGGAAAATATTTTCTTTATCTGAATTAAAAGAAAGTTTAAAACTTTGGTCTTTTATATTTTTTAATTCACCGCCTTTCGCTATCTCAAACTCTTTTAAATTACCTAATACTTTTTCAAATTCAAGTTTGTCTTTATCACTATTATATTCAACAGCAATAATCAAATCGTCAACATAACGACCATAGAAAATTGGTCTTACGTTTTGAATAATATCTTTATCGAAATCTAACAAATAAATATTAGCTAAAACCCTTGAGACATTAAGAGTCAGCGGTAATCCAAAATTTTTTGAGTCAATTGTTTCACCATCATAAAAATCCTTATAATCAGCATTGTTGGTTTCATTAAACTTATTCAACATTATAAATACCAAATCATTCAAAAACTTATCTTGTTTATTCAAGTCATTTATGTATTCTTTAATAAGATTGTCGACTTTCTTTTTTAAACAATTAATTTCAATTAAATGATAGTATTTTTTTAAATCTGAAGTAATAACAACTATATCTTTATTTTCAAAAGTTTCAATTTTATCGAATAAATCATTTTGCCATTTCTTATAATCATTAAAGTACGGTTTGTATAGTGAATGATTTTGTTTGAAGTATGGTAAATCGAGTTCTTCATCAAACTTTTTCAATCTACAACCATAAACGTTATCAGGAAAATGTTTATCTAATTTATATCCAATTCTATTGATCCATAATCCTCCAATAATCTGAAAATAAATGGAGATATTACTAATGTATCTAAATTCAACACTTTCAGATTTTTTATCAGAATTAAATTCAAAAAGTTTCCTATTTAAATTTTCAATTGTTTTCTTTACTTTGAATTTACCTGTTGGTTTAAATTTTACTTTTTTGAAAATAAAATTTGAAGAGCCAATATGCTCAATATTGTTTAAAAAAATGTCTATTAATCCTTTTGAATTTCCATTCAGTAAATCCAATAAATAATCAATATTTTCGTATAAATTTTCTTCAAAATAAACTATATCTTCTAGTATAATATATTCCTTTTCATTATAAAGTTCTCTTTTAACTTTACGATAGGTGTATAAAATTTCTTCTTTTGTGAAATCTCCAATTATATCTATATATCTCATTCTTAATTCTTTTTATAATTTTCTCCTTCATCCACAACCATCTCCAACTGTTCCTCAATCTCACCCACACTTACCCGCCAATTCATCATCATAGGCAATAACAAATCGCTAAGCTATTGGGTTTTGCAAATCACACTCAATCCCTCATCACCATCGTAATCTCTTCAATTTCCCATTCTGAGGTAATGACTCCAGAAGCGACATTTTGTATTTTGCAGCCCAAACCATCAAAAAAGTAATAAAAGGCCACTTGACCGTTTACTTTTAAAACGCCGTTTTGTATGTCTTCTTTCAGTTTTAAACGCCATGTTCTGCCAAGTTCCGGTGCAGTAAAAACTAAATATTGAGGATATTTTCCGGTTTTTTCAAACTCAAACATTCCTCCTTGTTGTATGGTTAGCTTAAAATCCAATGCCGATGTGCTTTTTTTAGTTTTTATACTTTTCTACTTCCTCCGCAACCATCCTCAACTCGCTATCCTCAACCTCATAACCACCCACACTCACCTGCCCATTCATCAACATAGGCAACAACCAATCGCGAAGCGAAGCAAGTTCTTGGTTTTCTTTGAGATTCTTTTCTTTTTTGATTTGAATTGGCTTCATAAAATCGTAGAATTTCTCTGCTAATTCACTAGGTGGAATTACAGCATAATGTGAACTTACAAATGATTCAAACAATAAATTTTTAATACCACTTGTTTTTCCTTCATAACCAAATAAGACTCCTGCATCATAAATACTGTTCCACTGATACACGAAGTTGTAAAAATATTTATAGTCTTTTAAAGTAACCGCTTTACAGAAATTAGAACATATAATTGGAGCATCAAAACGATCTAACGTACACTCTGTTATATAAGCTAATCTACCTGTAGATTGTGTAGGACTACCACCAGATATCTCAACAACCAAATCATGAGGATCCAAAACTTTATGTAAGTTCTTTTCTAAAATATAACGTTCAGGTGATTTTACTTCTCCTTTTCCATTTAATCCGTTTATATCCGCACCTCTAATGCAATATACTTTTTGATTGTAATTTCCTTCTAGTTGTTCTTTTCCCCAATCACCGCTTTTATCATTTTTTATCCAATAAGATAAGGTATCAACCTCCCACCCTTCAGGAATCTCTCTTTTCAATGCTTCATTCCAAACCATTTTACCGCCGGAAGATTTATATGGCTTCCCCACCCCAGCCCTCCCCGAAGGAGAGGGAGTTGGAAAATCAAACTGTACAAACCAATAGTCATACAGCGTTTTGGCCATCGCTTCTAACTCGGCGTTGATTTTGTTGTTCAACTCGATTTTGGCATCTAAATCAGAAAGGACTTTGGAGATTTTTTTTTGGGTAGATAATGAAGGTAATTTTACTTTAATACTGTAATACACACCAAAAGTCATACTTGGCACACCTGTTCCAGAATTTAAATAGCTTAAATCTAATTGCTTTAAATAATGATATAAGTATAATGGATTTGCTTTATTTTTATTAATTATAGTGTAATAAATTGTGTCAACAGTCCAAAAGGGTTTATTTGTAAATTGAATATTACTTAATGTTCCTTTTCTTGGTAATAAAATACTTTCATCATTATAGATTGCTTGATTAACATAACGCATTAATCCACCACTCCCAAAAACAGGAATATTACCGTTGGGTAAATGTTTATGGTCTCTACCATTTTTTATTTGAAGCAATTCTTCTAAAAAGTATTCATTCATATTTTTGTAGTTTTCAAATTATTCTGAACTCCCACTATTCTCGAAATAGTCATCCTGCTATTTGTTGTTATTTTATTTCTGTTCATCGTTTAGTTTGTTAAGTATGGCAAGGCTATGGGTATCCATTTTAGAAAAAGCAAACCATTTTTTGCCCAAATCTTTTAGAGAAGCACCAATGTGGTACGTCATACTATCGTCTATAATCAAGAAGCGATCGTGTGCGGTATTCAGTTCTTTTAGTATGATGGGGCTATATTGGAAGTTGTGTTTCTCCAAATCTAATTTCAGTTCCTTGCTTATGTTTTTAGTATAAAGGGTAACGGTAACGTTTTCATTTCTTTTGAGTAACAGTGTGAGCGTGGTATCGTCTACATAATTATCTATCAATACAATATTTTTAGTGGCTTTGCGAATCAAATCGGATACAAAATGATAGGCATCAAAAACTTGTCCTTCAAAGAAGATTCCTTTTTCTGGAATGGTATCTTTACTTTCTAAAGCTTTGAAAATACGTTCAAACTTTTCATCTGTTTCCAGTTGTTTGTGTTCGAGTTTTTTAATGCGTAAATCGGAAAGACTGTTTTGTGCCATAGTTTTTCGCATCGCTACAAAGGCATTCATTATATTGATACTTATTTTGATGGCCACACTGCTACGAATCACTGCCGAGAGCATCGCTATTCCTTGTTCGGTAAAAGCATAAGGCAATGTTGATGAATGTTTTAGGGTCTTGAACCGGTCGCAATTTGCGACCAGTTCAATAAATTCGTTATCGTTCAATTGAAATCGAAAAGTGTCGGGAAAGCGTTCACTGTTTCTTTTCACTTGCTCGTTCAACCTTTTGTTTTCTACACCATACATTTCTGCTAAATCACGATCTATCATTACCTGAAGTCCTCGAAATGTAAAAATGCGATTTTCTACTTCTTGCTGTGAAATTAGTTGATCATCTTGCTGCATATAGTAATGATTTTGAAAGAAATACCATGTTGGTTTCCCGTTATCCAACCGAAATAATGGCGTCGAGGTTGTACTATTTAACTTTTATTTCTTGAGTTTTTCCCTCTATTGCCCCGTGTGAAGTGGTATGTTCCAAAATGGAACTCACCACATTTTCTTGTAATTCACCCGACTCAAAAATATTTTTAAGGTGCTTTGTTACCGCTGGTCGTTGTACTCCAAACAACTGCGCCATTTTATCCTGAGTGAGCCAAATATTTTCATCTTTTAGAAAAATTTCCACTTTAACACCTCCGTTTGGGGTGCTGTACAGTAAAAACTCGGTAAATGAATGCTCTGAATCTGTTTTGGTTATTTTTTTACTCATATCGCAACCCTTTCAAATTATTTTGTAGCTTCTTTTTCATGTTCATTTTCACTCTACTCAATTCTGTTTCGTTCAATTCGTTCTTTGGCTTCTATTAACAGTTGGTGTATTTTAGCTTCCAACTCAGCTTTTGGAGGTAATACGGTCCAATATTCTGCTACCATAATTCCGTCTTTATGCATTTCTAGTAATTCTACTTGCTCATTATTACTTTCAGCACAAAGTATAACTCCAATGGGTTCGTTCTCGCCATCTTGCTTTTCGTATTTATTGAGCCATTTCAGGTACAAGTCCATTTGACCTTTATGTGATGCTTCAAACTTGCCTAGCTTTAATTCTATAGCAACCAATCGTTTAAGTTTTCGATTATAAAACAAAAGGTCTAAATAAAAATCGTCCCCGTCTATTATCATTCGTTTTTGGCGTTCCATAAAGGCAAAACCTTTACCTAACTCTAATATAAAACTTTCCAATTCTTGCAAAATAGCACGTTCTAAATCATTTTCTAAATAGGTGTTGTTTAAATTCAGAAAGTCTAATAAATAGGGATCTTTAAACGTATTTTGCAATTCAGAAGGAAATTTCGATAGTTGTATGTTGGCAATTTCTTTTCGTTCAAAGGCTTTTCTAGAAATTTGTTGGCGAAGTTCTCTTTTTCCCCAAGCTTCCTCAACTACTTTTTGAGCATAATACAATTTTGCTTCTAAAGATTTTAAAGGGATTAGAATCAAAAAATGAGACCAAGTTAATTGTCGTGCCAGTGGCACGACAATTTCAAAATCTGGAAATTGTTCAGAAAACTGAATCATTCTCCTTATATTTCGTTGTTCAAAATTTCTACCATAATGTTTTTCTAATTGTGCCGAAACTGAAGCAACAATTGCTTTTCCATAAGCTGCGCGCTCATTATGTAATATTTCGTCATTTATTCGTTTGCCAACCTGCCAAAACAAGAGGGTAAGCGTGCTGTTTGCTGTAGCAGTAATGCGCTGTTTACTTTGCTCAATTAATGATGAGAGTTCGTTAAATAAACGGTCGTTATTTGTTTTATCGATACTATCACTCATACTTTAGCCCTTTCAAATTATTTTGAATTTCCGTTTCCAAGGTTTTACTTTCGGCAAACAAATGCGCTAAATTACTTTCAAAGGCTTTCATTTTGTCCTCAAATTCCTTTGGAGTGATATCGGTATATTCAATTTTTACTTCAAAATATTGTCCAGCACTTAGGGAGTAGTTTTTGGCTTTGATATCGTCATACGAAACCACCACCGAGAAATCTTCCTTGGCTTCGTGCTTGTTGAATGTATCAATAATATCATCTTCTTCCTCGGGTGACAATACTGTTTTTTGATTTTTACCCTCTTTTACGGTAGTTCCCAATTTAGAAGCGTCCATCAACACAATATCGCCTTTGCTGTTTTCCTTATCCAAAAACAAAATAGAAACGTTGGTTCCTGTAGTGGCAAAAATATTAGAGGGCATACTTACCACCCCGCGCAACATTTTGCGTTCCACCATTTGCTCGCGTATTTTGCGTTCAATACCGCTTTGTGCCGTGATAAATCCCGTAGGTACTACAATAGCCGCTTTTCCTTTGGCGGTTAGCGAATACATAATGTGCTGTACAAATAAGGGATAAATGGCCATGCCTTCTTTTTTGGCTTTGGGTACATTGGGTAATCCTGCAAAAAAGCGTTCGTGGTTTTCTTTACTGTCCAAATCGGCCACATAATCGGAGAAATCCAACTTAAACGGCGGATTACTCACAATGTAATCAAACTGCTGTAAACGTCCGTTTTTGTCTTTGTGGTACGGTTCTAATATGGTGTTTCCTTTTACAATATTCGGAATCGAGTGCACCAAATCGTTCAAGATTAAATTCAGTCGCAACAAGTTGGATGATTTTTGCGAAATATCCTGCGAATAAACCGTACACTTGTCTTCGCCAATTTCGTGGGCCAAATTCATCAACAAGGTTCCCGATCCGGCCGAAGGATCATAACAGGTAACATTGCTTACTTCGCCATGTACCAAACAACGCGCCATGATTTTGGCTACAGCATGTGGGGTAAAGTATTCGGCATATTTTCCGCCACTGTTGGTGTTGTAATCTTTAATTAAATATTCGAAGATGGTGGCGTAAAAATCAAACTTCTGATGAAAGATGTTTTCAAAACTAAAATGCACCAGTTTGTTGATTATGGCTTTGCAAAACTCATCTCGTTTATCGGTTACATATTTACTGATGTTTTCAAACAAGACAATCTTTTCGCCGCCTTCGGTTACTACCGAGAAAATGCTGCTGTTTTGTTTGGCGATATCCAATAAAGTAGCATCAAATATATCGGCAAATTTTGGTTCGTTTTGTCGGTCAAATAAGCTCGAAATCAACTGATCCGGATGCAGGTTTGCGGTGCTTTCGCTCATTTGCATCGTTAGCATCTCGTAGTCGTCTGGGCTATAAGCGCGTAAGGCTTTTTCCCAATCTTTGGTTTCGGCAATTTTGGGATCCAGTTGTTTTACTTCGTGAACAAATTTATCGTTCAGAAATTTATATAAAAAGACTTGGGTGATAATCTTAAATTCATTGCCGTCATTTCCCAATCCGTAATTGGCACAAACGCTTTTCAGGTCGTCAATTAAGGCTTTGGTTTGCTTTTCAAATTGTAATGCTGTAGTCATTCTATATGTATTCGTGTTTAATTTTTATTGTTAATCAAATTCACCACTAATTTAATCATGATGTCTTTTTCGTCTGATTTGCTTTCGGCAATCATAATGGTAATCGCTACTAAAGCATTATCACCAATACGTTTGTTGCCATTTTCGTTAAGTAATTTGTTGTTTATATCCAGAAAGTAGATAAACAAACCAGCTGCTATACGTTTGTTGCCATCGGAAAACGAATGGTTTTTCACCACAAAATACAGGAGGTTTGCTGCTTTTTCTTCGAGTGAAGGATATAAATCAATACCGTCAAAGGTTTGGTAAATCGTTTCCAAAGAACTTTTAAACGATTGGTCTTTTTCGTTTCCAAACAGCTTTCCGCTATTTTGAAAATCTCTCCAAATACTTATTTGCCTGATGGCTTCTTCATAAGAAAGTCTTGTAGTTACTTTTTCCGAAGTGTCGCTATCGATGGTTAATTTTTGATGGTCGTATTTGTCTAAGGTTTCAAGCGCATAGGCGTATTGTTCGATTACGCGTAAGATTCCTTTAGCTTCCGAAGAGGTTAAGGTTTCAATATTCCCTGCATTTGCGGCTAGTTGTATAGCTTGTTGCAAATCGGAATATTTGTAATTGAGTTCTTTTAATCTTTTTTCATTTAGCGCATAACCTTGTACCAAATAATCTTTAAGCCGTTGGGTTGCCCATTGTCGAAATTGGGTTGCGCTTTTAGAATTTACTCTATATCCAACTGATAATATCATATCGAGATTATAGAGTTTCATCTTTCTTAATTTACCATCAGCTGCAACCTGTTCCAAAATGGAACAGGTTGCAGTTTCTTGTAATTCTTCTGCTTTATAGATATTTTGAATATGCTTTACAATTGCCGGCCTATTTACTGTAAACAATGAAGCAATGGTATGGGCATCTAGCCAAACAGTATCTTGTTCAAACCGTACTTTTACTTCTGTTTGATTATCTTTAGTTTTAAAAATTTCTATTTGTTGCTCCATTATACTACTCTGCCGTAAAATTCATTCATATATTCTTTCACAATCATTCCGTTGATACGCTTAGAAGTAGCGGCATCCAATGGAATGTGCTGTTTGTTTTTAAACTGATCGATCACCAAGCGCATCATCATGCGTTCTACAAAACTTTCGTTTTCCAACATTTTTGAATTTTGAAGAATTTGTTGGTCGACTTCTTTTTTCAACCCTTGCAAAGCTTCAAACAACCTACTTTCGCTATCCGTTAACGGGTCTTTTTCCATCAGGCGTTTATGCAGTCGGGCATATTTTTCGTCATTATCATATTTGGCACGCAACAATTGGTTTTTGCGTTCCAGTTCTTTGGCTTGGTGGTATATGGCTTCCAAGGCTTTAATATTGGCTTCCATTTCTTCTTTGGAAACTTCGCTCAAATTTTTCTTTTTAAACAATCGTTCCAATTCTTCTTTCAATGAAATAAACATCGGATCTTTTTGATCAAAATTACCACCGAGCATTTCTCTGGTCTTTTGCAAAGTGGTTTTGAGTTCATCGGCCAAAACCATTTCTTCTTCTTTCACTTTTACAAAAGCAAACAAAACGTCTTCGAGTGCAATGTTAAGCAAATTGGAAGTATCGACATTACTTTCTAACGCTTCTTTGGTGTTAATTAACGTCAAATGATTGTTGGCTTCTCTTGCTAATACTGTAAGTTTATGAAAATCCAATTGTTCCAGTAATTCATAATTTCCTGATAAGCGAATCAGATTATACAAATTCTTGGCATTGTTTAAAGCTTTGGTAATTTGCAACATAATGCCACGGTCTTTAATCTGTGAGATTTGCTGCGAAAAGATCTCGGCATTCTGAATATTATAATGAAACAGGACGTCTTTTATTTCCTGAATTTCCTGATTGATTTCTTCCTGAGATTTAAACAAATCCGAGTAGTGCTGCATCTCATCGCCCAACTCCGATTGCAGTTCGTTAAAGTAATCCTGATTGGTTTTATCAAACTCTTTCTGAATATCAGCAAAATCTACTACATAACCATAACGAAAATCTTTATAGGTTCGGTTAACACGGGTTAAGGTTTGCAACAGATTGTGTGCTTTAATGACGCGCCCAATGTATAATTTCTTCAATCTAGGAGCGTCAAAACCGGTTAAAAGCATGTTATACACAAACAATAAATCGATATGGCCATCCTTAAATTGATCTACTTCGTTTTTACGATCATCTTTGGTTCCTATATCATGCAAAATAACAGCAGCCTTCGTTACACGACTTTCATTTTTCTTATTGTCGCCATAGCTTTGTTTTGGTTCTGCGGCCATTAAAAGACCTTCCGTTCCATTCTTTTGCTCCGCATATTTTGTCTGAAAAATTTCATACAACATTTTAGCCTGTTCCGAAGAATCACAAACCACCATACCACCAATCGTATTGTCATTCATAGTAATTCGGGCTTTTTTAAAATCCTGTACGATGTAATCCAGCATTGGCTCTACAAACTTCGGATGGGCGTACACCAGTTTTTTGTCGGCATTCCCTTTTAAAATATCAATTTCCTCTAGCGTTTGCTTTAAAGCCAAACGGTAATTGGTTTCAATTTCTTCGCGAATTAAACGCAAGGTATAACCATCAGCAATAGATGAATTGTAATAATACTTGTGAATATAACCGCCAAAAAGTGATTTCGAGTTGTAATCTGTACCCAATAAAGGGGTTCCAGTAAGTCCGATTTTAATCGCGTTCCTATCCGATTCGTTCAGGTTGGCTAAAAAACTTCCTTTCGGATTATAACTTCTGTGTACTTCATCCATAAAATACACGCGCTGAACATTCAGGTTATAATCGGTATTACGAACTACATTCGGATCATCTTGAAATTTTTGGATATTTACCACCGTAATTTCAGGCTTTCCGGAATTGTTATGAATAACACTCGTCGATTTTATGTCCTTTGAGAATTCTTCGCGCGAATTGATATTATGAACGACCAACCCACGGCTTTTAAACTCTTTTCCGGCCTGAATTAATAAATCCAAACGATCCACAATAAAGTAAAACTTTGGTACGATATTTTTCTCCCGAAAATAGTTCGTCAAATATTTTACATTGTAATACGTAAGGGCTGTTTTTCCACTTCCTTGTGTATGCCAAATAATTCCATTTTTTTCGCCGGCATCAAGTTTAGCTTCAATAGCTTTAGTAGCAAAGAGCTGCGGATAACGCATGATGTGTTTTTGCAAACCGCTTGATTCTTTTACGTAGGCAATTCCATATTGTAAAACAAATGCCAATCGCTCTTTTTGAAACAAGGAAGTACAAATTCGATTGGTTGGAGTATTCGGATTTTTATTGGTTATAAATTCATCCGAATGTTTAATCCCAACTAAGTTATTATCTTTTAAAACCGTTGTTTCAACAGAATCGTCAACTTCTGAAAGGATCTGATTCAAATCGAAAGTTGCCTCTTCTCTGAAATAATTAAAAATCGGTTTGTAATATGAAGTCGTAGCATAAAAAGCTCCTTCAATTGGCAATGGAGAACTATTGTCATATTCCATGTTATTGGAAAAAACCATTAATTGGGTAATATTTACAAACGGTCGGAATTTCTTATTTTGGAATCGGGTTTGTATACGCTTGTGTTCTGCTAAAATACCGTCTTGATTGTTTGGTTTTTTAACTTCAATAAAAACCAAAGGCATCCCGTTAATGAGTAAAACAATATCCGGTCGGAATTCCTCATCATCTTTTTTATACGTCAGTTCTGTAACAACATGAAAAGAGTTATTATTGAAATCTTCAAAATCTATCAAACGAATTCCAGACTGATCTATGACTTTTTCATAAAAAGCTTTTCCTAAATCTTCATTTTCTAAACACAAAGCCACATCGTCATACACCCGATCTAAATCACCATCACTCAACTCCGGGTTTAATCGTTTCACTGCATCATGAAAAATATCGGTAAAAATATTAGTGGATTCATCCCATTTTTGAGAAGGTAATGAAATATATTCATAACCTAATCGCATTAAATGCAGTATGGTAGGGATTTTTACCCTGGAATCTTCGTTGAATTTCATTTATCGGGGCAGAGTTAGCTTAAATTTCTCAAACATAAAGATAAAAAAACACTTAAACAATCACTAAATTTAGTGATGTTACTGTTATAATAATCTGACTATTCTCTTTCCTGAAAATTTAAACTAAATTCAAATGTCTAACAAACCCAAAAAACAACCCATTAAAATAAAGATACATTTTCAACCGGTAAAACAGTATAAAATTGAGTAAAATTCAAATGAAGGATACTAACCTTATAAACGACTAAAATTTTCATAGTACAAAAAAGCTTTAAAATTTGGCCTAGTAGTAGTTGTAGTAAATTGTACAATAACTACTATTGTATCCAATTCTTACACAGCGAATATAATTACAATTAAATTTTCATAGTAATTTTATAGAATTATTAAAAAAAGATAACCCCCAGAGAGACCATATCGCATATCGCGATATGCGTTATCAAATAAAAAGTTTTCAAACTCACTCCAGACATAACAAATCAGAATATTTAACTATTAAATAGTCTGGCTAAGAGAAAGTACATCGAACTTCATTTAAAGACATAAAAAACAGAATATATTTACAAAATACACCTCAAAAACGAACAAACCCCTATAAACACTAGGATCTTACTTTCCCAAACAAAAATTAGCACAAAAATTAGCCTAAAAAAATTACTTTTCTAGATGTAACCAAAAACCTCAAAAATTTTAAAAGAGAAAGAATTATTGTATTAACAACTTCTTAAAACCTTGAACTACAAGACATAAAATTAGGATTAATTACAAGATAGATAACAATTGATGTGTTTTTATCAAAAAAATAACTAATTTTACAATAAAAATATAATTTGATGTACCCAAACTGTACCTCATAACCTCTTAAGTACTGTAAAATAAAGATTTCTAAATTCTGTATCGGGAAGTAAATGACTCCACAAGACTTAATCGGAACTTACTCCATTTCAGGAAGCAATCAGGAAGCGAACAATGCTATTACTTATCATGGTGTTTTAACGCTAACATTAGACGAGCACCATCGAATCCAAGCCCACTGGTTGATAAACGATGAGCAAGTACAAACGGGTTCTGGATTTTTCAAAAACAATATTTTAGTCATCAATTTTAAATACAAGGGAGCCGATAAAGTCACCTACAAAGGCGTTGCGGTCTATCAATGCATTACCAAAGATGTTTTGGATGGTTTTTGGTCTGAAAAACACGGTGACCCACTCTATTTAGGCAGCGAACGTTGTCTAAGAATAAATGCTCATGAAATTTTAAATTAATGACAAGGATTTACGGGCAGGCCATTCACTGTAAGCACACAGATTTTAGGCAATAAACTAAAATGAAGATTATTCCTCATCACCAAAAAAATCATTGGGATCAAAGGGAATATCTTCATCCGGGTCTTTATCATGTGCGCTTACTCCTGGAGGGTTAAACAAGCCCCAATCGTCCTTAATATAATTCCATGGGTCAAAATTTTCTACCCAGTCAATGAACAACAACCGAAATTCTTCGATTGTATTTCGTAGCAATTCGATATAATCTTTATCCATAATTGAGTCGTCGAATCGCAAACTACCGGCTTGCACATACAATTCTCTTGCCGCTTTGCGGATTAACGTTGCATTTTCCATTTTCAAATCGTACAAATCAATGCCCTGTACACCCGCGATTTTAGCAGGTAGTAACAAGGCATTTTCCATCATGTAGCGCACGGTGGTTTCCTGTAAAAACTCATTTTCAGCGGGTACAATTGCCACTAATCCCATGGTTATTTTTAAAATTTGCTCTGCTTTTTGGTATAAAGGCATTTGCTGTAATTCATCGCGATTTGACATCTTTTTTTTATTTAATGATCATCATCGAAGAGATGTTTAGTACTCAAATCTTGTACCCAATCAGAAATTTCAAAACTAAACCATTCGCAAAAGGTTTTGAAATCTCTTTTTTGTGGCCAATCCTGTTCCTCTGTCCAAATACTATCTAATTCTTCTATAAAAATTTGCTTGAAATATTTTTTTAAGTGTTTTTCGGCATCTTCAAAATCTGGATTGGTAAGATAGGCATGTGATTCGCCTACAACATTTATCTCCAAAGGGAATTCTGGTGTTAAGCCATTCGCCCAATCTACAAAAGGTTGTTTTGGCGTAATGGTAATAGCGCTTCTATTTAATATTTCCATTTTTTTTCTTTTTATAATTTTCTCCTTCCTTCGCAACCATCCTCAACTCGTTATCCTCAACTCGCTATCCTCAACCTCATAACCGCCCAAACTCACTTGCCCATCCATTAACATAGCTAATAACCTATCCCGAAGCGAAGAGAGTTCTTAATTTCCCCAAACATAACCATAAAAACACACTAAAAACAATCACTAAATCAAGTGATATTTATGTCTTAAAACCTGCTTATTCTCTCTGATAAAAGTTTCAGATATTTTTCTTTCATGTCATCGGACAAAAAAGAAATTTCAATCAATTCATTCCATTCTGAAAGACATTTAATCATATTTGTCAAAATCGAATCAACAGTTTTATCCGAAAGGCCTAAACGTTCTTTAGCATAGTAATTTATGAAATCCGCTTTTTTTAAATTACTTTTCTTTCCATTTAAAGTAAGTGCCATTTCCTCTTCAGGTTTTTTAATAGCTATTGAGGAATTCAAAAAATCGTAAACGGGTGTCAATGTCGTTTTACCTCCTTTGGTGATTAATGAAAAGTTTTTAAGATGCATGTCTTCATTTCCAGTGATGAAACAAAACACAACTCTTTTAAAAAAATCGGCTTTTTCGATAGCTGGAAATGTGCAGAACTCATCCATAACATTTACTATCTTTTCCATAGTAAAGCGGTATTTGGTATCTCTTGTATTTCCAGTTAACTGCGCAAAATCTTCCGTGGCAACTTTTTTACCTTTTCCGTAGCGATCAAAACGCTTTATAAAATACGACAAACTACCATCTTTAGCATAAACCATTCCGTGAAAAGGAACGTCCAGTCCGTATTTTTTAGCCATACGCATGGTTACATCTTCGTTTTCTGGTAACTCTGGAAACAAATCATTTTGCGGTTTGATAATATAGTTTCCAAATTGATCTACTATTTCAAAACCTTGATTTACTACAGAAACAATAGCGCTTAACTTGGGTTGAACACCTTGAATGGATATTTTTTTGGCTCTGTTTGCTGCTTCTTGTCGCAGTTCGGCAGCAGTAAAAGGCAAATCGTTAACATGCGTCATTTTAGGTGACAGTAAACGGAGCCCTTTATTACTATACTTTTCAGAACCACATAATTCGTAAGTTATCGGACATCTATTCATCTTCCATTCCCTTTACGGTTACTGATCCAACCAAATCGTTTCCTGTTGCTATCAATTGAGACATATAGTCTTTCTTATCTATTTTTCCAATACGCAGCATACCTTCCAACAGTACACCTTCAGGTAATAAACCATCAAAGAAAGGAGGAAAATGAGGAAATGAATGTTTTTTTTGTTGCAAAGACATCGTCAAAGACACGACTTCCCCCTGATAATCGTCATCATAAGTAAACGAGTATATCTGAGCACTCTCTTCACACAATATTCCAGCTCGTTTTCCATGCACAAACACTATTGCTTTTCTCATAATTGTCTATTTAATGGACTTTTAAAAACAATTTCAATATTTAAAACTTTCAGCACAGCACTAAGATTATTCCATCGCACAGATTCCTTATTTTTTTCTATATCAAAAACCGTAGTCTTACCTACTCCAGCTAGATTAGCCAGTTCCAACTGTGTTAAACCAGCTTGTTTACGATGCTCTTTTACGAATTCACCAAGATTAAAACCATTCATTTTTTACCGCTTAAGCAGTAAATTTATGTTTTTTATTAGACAAAACAAAGAAACACAATACAAATATCTTTTTTTACCGCTATAACAGTAAATAATAATGTTTATATTCGTTTAGTCTTTTAAATAATTAAACCACATTCATATTACCGTTATTACAGTAAAAACAGATTGCAAGTATATTCAAACTAATCAATAGATTAACTTTAAGTAATGATCACAACATCTATCATCCTATTTTATTAAGCGCTGTAGTTGTTTCGAATATTACAACAACTGACATTCCATCTTAATCTTGCAAAGCGAATATAGTTACCAATAAATTTTCATAGTAAGTTATAGAATTATTGAAAACAGATATAACCTATACGAACGATATCGCATATTGCGATGTGCGGTATTAAAACCAAACAAAGTAATAACTTAAACCTTAAGTAGTGGATTAACAAATTAGATCCGAAAAACTCGGACTTTTTAATACATTTGTTTCAAAACTTTAGACCATTGCTATTCAACTAATCCTGATTTATCTATCCAAGTTTATGAGATCAATTCAATATTTTTGTTGGATTCTTTTACTTTTAGCCAACGCAATGTCTTGGGGTCAAAACCTTGAGGAGCTTCGACACAAAATCACTACAATTATCAACTCCAAAAATGCTGTAGTGGGTGTGGCAATCAGTGGCAAAAATCCTAAGGACACACTATCTATAAATAATGATAAGCATTTCCCATTACAAAGTGTTTTCAAATTTCATATTGCCTTGGCCGTCTTGGACCAAGTGGATCAAAGAAAACTGTCACTAGATACCCCTATCACTATTTCTAAACAAGCGCTTTTACCTAATTTTTGGAGTCCACTAAAAGATGAATTCCCCAAAGGAGGTACTTTTCCTATTTCAAAACTACTTACTTACGCCGTGACAAGCAGCGATAATGTAGCTTGTGATGCCTTGTTGCAATGGGTGGGTGGTCCGCAGCAGGTGGAACATTTTTTAAAATCTAAAGGCATTTCGAATTTTGCAATTACATACAACGAAGAAGTAATGCAATCCAATTGGGATTACCAATTTAAAAACTGGACCACACCCAAAGCCGCTGTACAAACTTTGCAGCTTTTTTATAAAAACTCCCCCAAATTACTTTCAAAATCGAATCACACATTTTTGTGGAACACGATGAAAGCCACTCAAACCGGAAAAAACAGACTGAAAGGCTTATTACCTAAAGGAGTTGAAGTAGCACATAAAACAGGTACCTCTGGCACAAACAAAGAAGGCATTACCGCTGCAGTTAATGATATTGGAATTGTTTTTTTTCCTAACGGAAATTATGTAGCCATTTGTGTCTTGGTCAGTCAATCCAAAGAAAATGAAGCTACAAATGAAAAAATCATCGCCGAGATTGCCAAAACAACTTGGGACTACTACATGACACAAAGTCCAAAATAAGCTCAGCCTTTAATTGTATGTTATAAAATAAGCAAAAAAAGCTTTTCCTTGTAAATCCAATAAACTAATGCAAAAACCTATTACATTTTTTGAATTTTCGTATGGTTTTTATACTATCTTCGTGAACAATTTTTTGGAATAAGAAAGCGGAAAATGCGCTTTTCTTGAGTTTTTGTTTATATTTTGAAACCTAAATTACATGCGACAATTTACAATTTACTTTAGTCTCTTATTTATTGTAACTGCTACTCCTTCATTTGCCCAAAAACCATCAAAACTAAACGCGGCCGAAATTTACAACCAAATACAAAAATTAAATTTCTTAGGGTCGGTCTTGTATATCGCCGCACATCCAGACGACGAAAACACCCGACTTATCTCGTATTTAGCCAATGACACTAAAGCACGTACTGCCTATTTATCGCTTACTCGAGGCGACGGAGGACAAAATTTGATTGGTCCTCAATTGCGTGAACAATTAGGAGTAATTCGAACTCAAGAGCTGATAGAAGCTAGAAAAATTGATGGTGGAGAACAACTTTTTTCTCGTGCCAATGACTTTGGCTTTTCAAAAAATCCAACCGAAACTTTGAATATTTGGGAAAAAGATAAGGTCCTTGCTGATGTGGTTTGGGCTATACGAAAATTCCAACCTGATATTATCATCAATCGATTTGATCATCGTTCGCCAGGAACTACCCACGGACATCATACCTCATCAGCCATGCTAAGTGTCGAAAGTTTTTCAATGGCTAACAATCCAAATGTATTTCCTGAACAATTAGCCTATGTACAACCTTGGCAACCTAAACGACAATTTTTCAATACGTCTTGGTGGTTTTATGGTTCCAAGGAAAAATTCGACGCGGCAGATAAATCCAATTTAATTGCACTACAAACAGGCGTTTACTATGCCAATATTGGTAAATCAAATCAAGAAATTGCCGCTTTGAGCCGTAGTTGTCATCAATCTCAAGGATTTGGATCAACAGGTACAAGAGGTGAAGAAACCGAATATTTAGAATTCTTAAATGGCGATAAAATATCAGCCAATGGCTCATTGTTTGACGGAATTGATACTTCTTGGAATCGCGTTAAAGGAGGAAAACCTATTGGAGAATTACTTACTTCCATAGCCAACACATTTGATTACAATCATCCCGCCGCCAGTATTCCCGATTTAGTAAGAGCCTACCAAATGATGCTTGATTTGAAAGAAAATCATTGGTCAAAAATTAAAGCAGAAGCTACCAAAAAAATCATTGCAGCTTGTAGTGGTTTGTACTTGGAAGCCGTTGCTTCTACTCAAGAAATTACCCCTGGAAGTTCCATCAATTTAAAGCTTGAAGCCATCAATCGTTCTGAAATTCCAATGGTATTAAAAAGTGTAACCACATTGCCGGATTCCACAACTTTTGAAAAAAACACTAGCTTGAAAAACAACCAACAGTTCACTTTTAACATAGAACAAAAGCTTTCTGATCAGCTTTCCTACACACAACCTTATTGGTTAGTAGAAAAAGCAACAGAAGGAATGTACAAAGTTAGCGACCCACTTTCCATCGGATTGCCAGAAAAAGAAAGAGAAATCAAAGTAATTTTCAACCTAGTTATCCAAGGAGTAAGCATCCCTATGGAGCGTACTGTGGTATACAAATACAACGATGATGTAAAAGGAGAAATGTACAATTATTTAGACATTGTACCCGAAGCTACCTCAACATTTAACGAAAAAGTAGTATTGTTTCAAAGTGAAAAAACTAAAACAATTGGGGTAAAAGTAAGAGCAGGTAAAGAAGGTATTAAGGGAATTGTCCAATTAGAAATGAATAAAGATTGGAAAGTTACCCCTGCTTTTATTGAATTTGAACTACAGCAAAAAGGAGAGGAAAAAACTGTATATTTCACAGTTACACCTCCAAAAAACAATCAAGAAAGCATTGCTAAAAGTATCGTAATTATTGGAGACAAACGATTAGACAAGAGCCAAATACTTATAGAGTACAACCACATTACCAAACAACAAATCTTACAAGCTGCCGAAGCCAAATTCTTAAAAACCGACATCAAAACCTACAACGAAAGGATTGCCTACATTATGGGTGCTGGAGACGAGGTTCCAGAAAGTTTAAAGCAATTAGGGTATCAAGTAAGTCTAATTAAAGCAGAAGAAATTACTCCCGAAAAATTGTCTTCATTTGATGTTGTAATGACTGGGGTACGCGCGTATAACACACTGCCGGCATTGGCCAACAAACAATCTATTTTGTTTGATTTTGTAAAAGAAGGCAAAACCATGATCGTACAATACAATACTACAGACGACTTGGTAACACCAAATATTGCCCCGTATCCTTTAAAAATATCAAGAGATCGAGTGACCGAGGAAAATGCCGAAGTACAATTTTTGGCACCAACTCATCCCATCTTGACCACACCAAACAAAATAACCCCTGATGATTTCAAAGGCTGGAAACAAGAACAAGGATTGTACTATCCCAATACTTTTGACCCTGCATTTACCCCTATTTTATCGGCTCATGACCAAGGCGAAACAGACAAAAAAGGAGCTTTATTGGTAGCCCCCTACGGCAAAGGAAATTACATTTATACCGGTTTAAGCTTTTTTAGAGAATTACCCGAAGGAGTTATCGGCGCCTTTAAACTTTTGGCCAACACGATTTCGTTAAAAAACACACCAAAAGTACCTCACCCTACTATCAAAAATTAAGACTAAACGACTCAAAATGAAGCCACCACAGAAAGAAATTTGGAAACGAGACTACACCATAGTACTCATAGCTAACATTATATATGTCTTTATTTTTACTGTCATCATGAAACTATTTGCTTAATCTATGGAATTATTTGATTGGATTATCCTGTTACTTACACTTTTATTCATCGTTTTCTATGGCGTTTGGAAAACCAAAGGCAGTAAAAATGTTGAAGAATTTATTTTAGGCAATCACGAGACCCCATGGTGGGTGGTTGGCTTGTCAGTCATGGCTACACAAGCTAGCGCCATCACTTTTTTATCTACTCCGGGTCAAGCTTATCATGATGGAATGGGGTTTGTACAATTCTACTTCGGCTTACCCATAGCTATGATTATGATTTGTGTAACCTTTATTCCTATTTATCATAAGTTTAAAGTCTATACCGCTTACGAATACCTAGAAAAACGATTTGACCTCAAAACGCGTTCCTTAGCCGCTATTCTGTTTTTAGTACAACGCGGCCTTGGTACCGGAATTACTATTTATGCTCCTGCAATAATTTTATCGGCTATTTTGGGCTGGAATATTACTTACATGAATATCTTTATCGGTATTTCGGTGATTATTTATACTTTTTCGGGTGGTACCAAAGCAGTAAATGTGACGCAAAAACAACAAATGTTTGTTATCATGTCAGGCATGTTTATCACTTTTTTCTTGATCTTACATTATTTACCTAACGATATGACTTTCTCTAGCGCTTTGCATATTGCAGGCGCTAATGACAAAATGAATATCGTAAATTTTTCTTACAATCCTGAACAAAAATATACTTTTTGGAGCGGAATAACCGGTGGATTTTTTCTTGCTTTGGCCTATTTTGGAACTGATCAATCGCAAGTAGGCCGTTATCTCTCTGGTAAATCCGTACGAGAAAGTCAAATGGGACTTATCATGAATGGTTTATTAAAAGTCCCGATGCAGTTTTTCATTTTACTAACCGGGGTCATGGTATTTGTATTTTTCCAATTTAACCCTGTACCCTTGAATTTCAATCCGAACAATAAAGTTTTGATTGAAAAATCGGCTTACAAAACGGAATATCATGCTCTGGAAAAACAACTCAGCGCCTTATCGGAAGATAAAAAAGTCATCAATTTATTATACATTGATCAATTGAATCAAGATTTTGATAATCCAACCTTGCGCAAAGAATTGGTCGTTTTATCGAATAAAGAAAAAGATTTGAGAGATCGTGCCAAAGAACTAATTGCCAAAGCAGACCCTGAAAGTGAGACAAACGACAAAGATTATGTTTTTTTCCATTTTGTATTGCATTATCTTCCTAAAGGACTGATTGGACTTTTGTTAGCTGTAATTTTATCCGCAGCCATGTCTTCTACAGCTTCGGGGCTAAATGCATTAGCATCAACCACGGCTATCGATATTTATAAACGCAATCAAAAAGGCGAAAAATCAGACAAACACTACCTCAACGCTACCAAATTTTTCACTATTATGTGGGGTATCATTGCTATCCTTTTTGCTTGTATCGGTACAATGTTTGAAAACTTAATTCAATTGGTAAACATTATCGGGTCTATTTTTTATGGCACTGTATTGGGGGTGTTTTTGGTGGGCTTCTATTTTAAAAAAGTAGGAGCAAATGCCGTTTTTTATAGTGCTGTAGTTAGTCAAATGGCTATTTTTATCATCTACTATTTCGCCATATATATTTATCCAAGTGGCGAAGAAAAACTTGGGTATTTATGGCTTAACTTTATTGGTGCTTTATTGACTATTTTCCTTTCAATACTCATACAGTGGACCAATCGAAAGACAGACACAATCATAGCAGAAAACTAAATTTTTACACACAAAAAAACATCCCAAAAACCACTTTCGAACTAGTGCTTTTTGGGATGCTTTTTTTAGAACTATATAGAATTCGAAAAATAATTTGCAGTGATTTTTACTCTGAAAGGTTAATTAACAATGAGGCTAAGGTAATTTTTTGCATCGATTTTAAAGTTTCATCACGAACCGAAATCAAACCTTGGCGTAAATGACATTCTTCTTCATTGGTACAATCTGAACATCGCTCGTAAAAATTTAGCGATGCACAAGGCAATAAGGCAATTGCTCCATCAAACAATCTGTGAACATCCGCTAATGTAATAGTTTCTTTCGATTTTAGAAGATAATACCCTCCCATCTTTCCTTGTTTACTTCCAACAAAATGTCCTCTTTTTAAATCCAACAGAATTTGCTCTAAAAATTTTTTAGGAATATTAGCACCTTCAGAAATTGCAATGGTTTTTGCAATTTCCCCCTCAGGCATTTGCGCCAAATAAAGTAAAGCTTTGAGTGCGTATTTTGTTTTTTGTGATAACATTTATTCAGATTTTGAGCTAAAATACAAAAAATTGATTCAAAGCAAGCATTTGCCTATTTGATCATGAGTTGAAAATAGATAAAAACTTAAAAACCACTCCAAAAAAATCTTGAAGTGGTTAATAAATTGAACCCAGAAACGCCTTTTAATTTATGATACTAATTCAAATGATAAAACAATTTAAGAACGAACTTACAGATCCAAAACACCAAAACAAAAATCACCATTCCAGAAAACAAAAAACTGATTAAGTTAATTACAATATTAGGAAAAATGCGCCATCGAACAGGTATATAATAAGGCTCACGATGCAATTGATCTTGAATTTTCTTGCTGACTATTTTAACTTTTTTACGAATGGTTTTAAATTTTTAATTATTGTTCTAGTGATCTAATATAATTAACCAATTTCCATCGTTGGTCTTCGGTTAACAATTCTTCATAAGATGCCATTGGTGGTCTTCCGTTGGTTAATTTCCAATAAATTTCACCATCAGTTTCTCTTTGCACTTTGAAAGCCAAAAAATTGGCAGGCTTTTTATCCAAGGTTAATCCGGCTAGGCCATTCCCTTTACCTTTTTCACCGTGACAAATCACGCACATTTGATCATATATTTTTTTTCCTTCAGCGGTTGATTTAGCATTGCCTTTGAATGGATTTTTCAAAGTTTTGGATTCAATTGGTGCTTTCCAATCTGACTTTTGAGCAAAGGCGATGGGACTTAGTACAATACACAACCAAAAAACAAAAGGCTTAGCATAGTTAGTTTTCATATCGAAATCGATTTAGTTTGTTAATCAAATTTACAATATATACTCTGTTTGTGGAATGACAAATATCATTTTTTACAAAAAAAATGTTAAATACTTATTTTTGCTTGCAAAAAAAAACACCTTCAATTGTTAAAAGAAGGTGTTTAAATGTAGGAAAATAGAGGTTATAATATATAATCTGTATTAATGAAATTGGATTCTTTACTATTTAACAAATTTTGTAAAATTTCATTATTATAGGTATTATCTTTTGAAGCTACAAAAGTTCTAATAGAGAAAGAACGCAAGGCATCATGAATACTTAGAGTGGCTACTGCCGAATCTTTTCGTCCGGTAAAAGGAAATACATCTGGACCTCTTTGACAAGAGCTATTCAAATTTACACGACAAACTAAATTTACTAAAGTATCAATTAAAGGGGCAATTGTTTGACTGTCTTTACCAAACAAACTCACTTGTTGGCCATAATTGGATTCTGCCATATCATTCAAAGGTTCTTGGATGTCTTTGAAAGTAAGAATAGGTACAATAGGTCCAAATTGTTCTTCGTGATAGACACGCATTTCTTTATTAACTGGAAAAACAACAGCAGGAAAAATTGCATTTTCAGTTCTTTGTCCTCCTTTTGCATTTATCACTTTGGCGCCTTTTGCGGTTGCATCTTGAATTAACTCCTGAATATAATTTGGCTTTTCTACTTCGGGTAAAGGGGTTAGCATCGCGCCTTTTTCCCAAGGATTAGCCAATTTTAGTTCATCTACTTTGGCTGCGAATCTTGCATTGAATTCTGCTGCAATAGATTCGTGCACGTAAATCAATTTTAGTGCTGTACAGCGCTGTCCGTTAAATGACAACGAACCCGTTATACATTCTTGAATGGT
Organism: Flavobacterium riviphilum; assembly: GCF_055231795.1. Taxonomy (NCBI): domain Bacteria; kingdom Pseudomonadati; phylum Bacteroidota; class Flavobacteriia; order Flavobacteriales; family Flavobacteriaceae; genus Flavobacterium; species Flavobacterium riviphilum. The sequence goes on along the minus strand of NZ_JBUYSY010000002.1, from coordinate 119,438 downwards.
TAAATCTAAATCGGCATCAGGCAAAATAATAGCAGGATTTTTAGCTTCTAGACCTAAGATTAAACGCAAACGGTTTTTATTTGGGTGTTGATCTTGTAAGGCAATTGCAGATTTACTATTACCAATCAAAGCCAACATATCCACTTTTCCAGAACGCATTATTGGGGTGGCCACTTCGCGACCTCTACCATATACAATATTAATGGCTCCTTTTGGAAAACTATTTTTGAAAGCTTCTAACAAAGGAGAAATCAAAAGAACTCCATGTTTTGCGGGTTTAAAAATCACAGGATTTCCCATGATAAGCGCAGGAATAAGCAGTGAAAATGTTTCATTTAAAGGATAGTTATAAGGACCTAAACAAAGTACCACTCCCAAAGGTCCTCGGCGTATCATGGCATGAATACCTTGCACTTTGGTAAAGTGAGAGTTTTGTCGGTTCAACTCTTTTAAACTTTCAATCGTGTCATATATATACTCCACAGTTCTATCAAATTCTTTTTCAGAATCTCCAAGTGTTTTACCAATTTCCCACATTAGCATTTTTACAACCAGTGATCTCGTTGTTTTCATTTGAGTCACAAAGTTTTCCATACACTTGATTCGATCCACCACCTTCATCGTTGGCCACAAACCTTGACCTTTGTTATATGCGGCTTGAGCAGCTTCAACAGCTTCTAATGCTTCGGTTTCTCCCATAAAAGGAATAGTACCTAATAATGTAGGTGCATATTCTTCGGTAGAAGAAATGGTAGAATACACTGGAGTGGTTTTTCCAGTCCACTTACGCAATTCACCATTAACTAAATATGTATCTTGATTGATTAAGTCTGTAATTTGATATTCTTGTGGTATAACTTCCATTCTTTATCTATTTTATTTTAAAAAAATCTTTTATTAATCTGGAGCCACGATTTCTCCATTCCAAGCCAAAATCCCTCCAATTAAGTTAAATGTATTAGGAATACCTATTTCATTCATAATGGCACAGGCATTAGCACTTCGCATTCCTGAACGACAATAAACATAATAACTTTTAGTCTTATCTAAAGCTTCAATTGCTTCCATAAATTCTGCTTCTTGACGAATATCAATGTTTATTGCTGTAGGAATTACTCCATCATTAAATTCCTCTTCTGTTCTAACATCTAACATTACAGCATTGCTATCCGATTCAAATTGTGAGATCCAATCTTCTTGTGTTAAGTCCATAATTTTTTCGTTTTTGGTAAAAATACAATGTTTCGATTATAAATTTGACCCCAAAAGTGTTAAATAGATAATAATTCAAAGAAATCGTTATCGTAAATAAAATAAACCAACATAAACGTATTTTTCTTAAAAATTAATCAACATCTTTATTTTTTAACAAAAGAAACAAATATAAAACACAACAATACACTTAGAAGAATCAGATCCGCAATACTATCCTAAATAAATATTATTTTAAATTATCTTATCTTTGAGAATTCCACATCAAAAAAGCATATCAATAATGAGTACTACATTGCAAGCTTCTTTTCCTTCTTTTTCCAATGAACTAACTCAGGCCATTCATCAAAATGCCAAAGAGCAATTTTTTCCGTCAGGTACCATAATCATGCGAACGGGGCAATACATTCGCAATACTGTTTTAGTTATAAGTGGGAAAATAAAAATTTATCGTGAAGACGAAGATGGAGGCGAATTCTTCATGTACTATTTACTTCCGGGACAAGCGTGTGCTCTTTCTATGGTTTGCGCTACTCGAAGCGAAAAAAGCCAAATTATGGCTAAAGCAGTTGAAGATACCGAGTTAATTACAGTACCATTACAATTAATGGACCGATGGATGATGGAACACCGCACATGGTACGAATTTGTTGTGGCTACATACCGCAATCGTTTTGAAGAAGTATTAGAGGTGTTGGACAGTGTAGCGTTTAGAGCCATGGACGAACGTCTCGAATTTTATTTGAAAAGGCAAGTAGCTTCGAATGGAACTAACGATTTGAAATTATCGCATCAAGAAATTGGCATGGATTTGAATACTTCCCGAGAAGTAATTTCTCGTTTACTTAAAAAAATGGAACAAAGAGGTTTGGTTACACTTCATAGAAACCACATTGAGGTCTTATTTTAAGCGTAATTTTAAGTACCATTTGACAGCCAAAAATTAGTACCTAATATTCTATTCCTACACTCCTTTTTCAAAATTCATTATATAAAAGCTTCGAAAGTTTTTTTTGAAAAATAATGTGACAAAAATTACCAAAACTAAATCGATAAAGTCTCACCTTTGTATTCTAAAAGAAAAACAATGGAATACCTTGGTTATTTTGCATCCATTATTATTGGTATCTCTTTGGGGTTAATCGGAGGTGGTGGATCCATACTCACAATACCTATTTTGGTGTATTTATTCAAAATTGACCCAAAATTAGCTACAAGTTATTCTTTATTTATAGTAGGATTATCTGCTCTATTTGGAGGATTTACTCATTTTAAAATGGGAAATTTAAAATTAAAAGCTGCCCTAGTATTTGCTTTCCCCTCTATACTTTCGCTTCTAATCATTCGCGAAGTAATTTTCCCTCAGATTGCCTCTACTCTTTTTTCAATTGCCAATTTTCAAGTTTCCAGAGAATTCATGATTATGGTAATTTTTTCCATATTAATGATTGCAGCCTCCTTTTCAATGATACGAAAACCTACTAAAGAATTGGATACAAACGGAACTACAAATTATTTCCAATTGGGAATAATTGGATTTATTATTGGTATTGTTACTGGATTTTTGGGAGCAGGCGGCGGTTTTTTAATCATTCCTGCATTGTTGTTTTTCGCAAAACTTCCTATGAAACAAGCTGTTGGGACCTCACTCCTAATAATCTTCTTAAATTCTGCCATTGGTTTTGCTGGCGATTTATGGATTGGCACCCAAATCAACTATCCTTTTTTACTCTCCATTTCCACTATGGCATTACTCGGAATAATCATTGGCACGCAATTATCTAAAAGAATTGATGGAGCAAAGTTAAAACCTGCATTTGGATGGTTTATATTAATTATGGGAATATACATTATCATTAGAGAAACCTTTTTGTAATCATTTTTGAAGTGTAACAAAAATCACGTTTCATATCATAAATCAATTATACCTTTGTATTCTTAAAAATAGCTACCATGAAAATAGAACAAATTTATACCGGTTGTTTGGCACAAGGTGCCTATTACATTACATCGAACGGAGAAGCCGCCATCATAGATCCACTTAGAGAAGTACAACCTTATTTGGATCGTATAGAACGAGATAATGTGCAATTGAAATACATTTTTGAAACACACTTTCACGCTGACTTCGTATCGGGTCACTTAGATTTAAGTCAAGCCACTGGCGCTCCTATCGTTTATGGTCCTACCGCTCAACCAAATTTTGAGGCGGTTATTGCTACTGATAATCAATTATTTGAATTAGGGAATTGTAAAATAAAAGTTTTACATACCCCAGGTCATACTATGGAAAGTACTACGTATCTACTTCTTGATAAAAATGGAAAAGAACACGCAATTTTTTCTGGAGACACACTATTCATTGGCGATGTAGGACGCCCTGATTTGGCCCAAAAAGCAGCCAATATGACTCAAGACCAGTTGGCCGGAATTTTATACCATTCGCTAAGAGACAAAATCATGACTCTTCCTGATGATGTTATCGTTTATCCCGCTCATGGCGCTGGAAGTGCTTGCGGAAAAAACATGAGCAAAGAAACGGTTTCGACTATTGGGCAACAAAAATCAAATAATTATGCCTTAAGAGCCAACATGACCGAAGCTGAATTTATAAAAGAAGTAACCGAGGGATTGTTGCCACCACCAGCCTATTTTGGAATGAATGTCGCTATGAACAAACAAGGGTATGAAAGTTTCAATCTAGTACTTCAAAACGGAATGAAAGCTTGGTCAGCAGATGATTTTGAAAAAATGGCAGAAGAGTATGGAGCCCTTATTTTGGACACTCGAAATAGCAATGAGTTTTACAAAAGTTTTATCCCACAGTCCATAAACATTGGAGTCAATGGCGACTTTGCCCCTTGGGTTGGAGCTTTAATCGCTGATGTGAATCAGCCGCTACTATTAGTAACCGAAAAAGGTCTTGAAGAAGAAACGGTTACCCGATTAAGCCGAGTTGGATTTGATAAAATACTAGGTCATCTAGCAGGAGGATTTGATACCTGGTTAGATGCTAAAAAAGAAATTGACACCATTCACCGTATTACGCCAAAAGAATTTGAACAAAAAATTGATATCTCCAAAGACATCGTAATCGATGTGAGAAAAGAAAGTGAATACCGTGCCGAACACATAGTTGACGCCTTCAATAAACCCCTTGCTGCTATAAACGAATGGATAGAAACTATAAATCCAAAGCAACATTTTTACATGCATTGTGCAGGTGGTTACCGTAGTATGATTGCGGCTTCTATCCTTCAAGCAAGAGGATACAGAAATTTTACTGAAATTGAAGGAGGATTTAATGCAATTGCAAAAACCGACTTACCAAGAACTGATTTTGTTTGTCAAAGTAGAGTGTTATAAAAAACACTTTCAAAACAAAACTTTTTTATACATCAAATTCAAACCATTACAAATGAAAGACATTCAATGTTGCGTAAAACAATGTGATACTTCACTTGATGCCTCCTATTGGGATAAACAATATGAATCGAATACTATAGGTTGGGATTTAGGCACAATTTCACCACCCATACAATCGCTAATTGATGGCTTGACAGACCAATCCCTTGCGATTTTGATTCCTGGTTGTGGCAATACGTACGAAGCAGAATACCTTTTAGCCAAAGGATTTAGCAATGTTACTCTTATTGATATTGCACCCACCCTGATTGAAAATTTACAAAAAAAATTCATAAACAACCCTGAGATTAAAGTTATTCAAGGCGATTTTTTTGAGCATGAAGGGGCGTATGATTTGATTATTGAACAAACTTTTTTCTGTGCATTACCTCCATTTATGAGACAACGATATGTATGGAAAATGCATCAATTATTAGCCGAAAATGGAAAACTATCGGGGCTGCTATTCAATCGCCATTTTGATGTCAATCCTCCTTTTGGTGGTAGTACAATAGAATACCAATCCTTATTTTCTGATGCATTTGAAATCGAAAAAATGGAAGAGTGTACCAATTCGGTTTTACCAAGAATGCATTCAGAATTGTTTTTTAATTTCATAAAGAAAAAAGAGATTGTGGTGAATTTGTATGGCCTAACCGGAATTACTTGTTCCAATTGTGTACAGACCGTATCCAAAAAATTACTTGAATTACCAGGGGTTCTTTCGGCACAAATCAATAGCAATTTTTCCGATTTACTTTTGATTAGCACCCAAGAAATATCCTTAATTCAGCTACAGGAAGTATTAGCATACGAATCTCATTACACCATTACTAAAATTTAATACAACTTACCTTGAAAACAATAGTATTTACCAATTGGCATTTGATGCGCTGGATTCGATTAGCTTTTGCACTTTTCCTTTTTGGCGAAGCCTATGCAACAAGAGAATGGTTTTTCCTTCTTTTTGGAGCCTTTTTTTTACTACAAGCATTGTTTAACTGGGGATGTGGCTCTAATGGCTGTACGATTCCTAAAAAATAATCAATACGATGAAATCCTTTCAAGCACTTATACAAGCAGACCAACCCGTATTAGTAGATTTTTTTGCTACTTGGTGTGGTCCATGCCAAATGTTGGCACCCATTTTAAAACAAGTTAAAGAATCACTAGGCGAACGTGTGACAATTATTAAAATTGATGTAGACAAAAACCAATCCATTGCCTCACAATTTCAAGTTCGAGGGGTACCTACAATGATTTTATTCCAAAAAGGAAAACAACTATGGAGACAATCAGGGGTAGTCAACAAAGATGAATTAATCAAAATAATACTAGAAAAAAGCCACTCATGAGTAAACAAGGAATTATTGTAACAGGTATTGGAATTGGATTAGGATTACTCGCAGGATATTGGTACTACACTTCCGTAGGATGTACCTCAGGTGGCTGTGCCATCACCTCAAAACCATTAAACAGCACCTTATACGGAGGACTTATTGGAGGCTTAATTGGAAGCTTATTTGAGAAAAAACAAACAAAATAACTACTTTTCAAACGTTTTCTTAAATTTTTCTTAGTAATCTTTAAAAAATCACGGATTTTTCTTCATTCTGATTTACCTTTGCGTTATTAAAAACTCAAAAGATGGATGTTGAAATATTAGCAAGAATTCAGTTTGCCTTTACCGTTGCTTTTCACTATATCTACCCTCCCCTTAGTATTGGAATTGGGCTTCTAATCGTACTTTTCGAAAGTCTATATATTAAAACTAAAAACAAAGAGTACGAAATTCTAACTCGTTTTTGGATTAAAATTTTCGCCTTAACATTTGGAATTGGGGTAGCCACAGGTATCATCATGGAATTTGAATTTGGTACCAATTGGGCGGTTTATTCTCGTTACGTTGGTGATATTTTCGGAAGTGCTTTAGCCGCTGAAGGTTTATTTGCATTTGGTTTAGAAAGCACCTTTTTAGGAGTTTTACTTTTTGGTTGGAACCGAGTAAAACCATGGGTTCATTTAGTATCGGCTATCGGAGTATTTCTAGGATCGATGTTTTCTGCAGTTTGGATTGTTGTAGCCAATTCATGGCAACAAACACCAGCAGGCTATCATATCGTAGGCGAAGGCATGCATGCAAGAGCAGAAGTTACTGATTTTTGGGCTATGGTTTTCAATCCTTCAAGCATTGACAGGCTCATACATACTTGGCAAGGAGCTTTTTTAGCTGGTGCCTTTATGGTATTAAGCGTACACGCCTATTACTTAAGACGTGGGCGATTTGAAGCAATTTCCAAGAAAGCCTTTCCTATTGCTTTGGCTGTGGCAACAGTTTTTTCATTTTCACAATTGTTGTCTGGACACAGTTCTGCCGATGGAGTTGCGGTTAACCAACCTGCAAAATTAGCCGCCATGGAAGGCCATTTTGAAGCTAATGCACCTGCTGATTTATACCTAGTGGGTTGGGTCAACAAAAAAGACCAAACCGTTTCGGGTATTAAAATTCCAGGAGGGCTGTCTTTTCTTGTACATCAAGACTTTCAAACTCCTATCAAAGGGTTAAATTCATTTGATGAAAAGGATCGTCCTGGTCAAGTTAACGCTGTTTTTCAATTTTATCATATCATGGTTGCCATAGGAATGTTTTTAATTCTACTGACATTTTATGCCTGCATCCTTTGGTTTAAAGGAAAACTATTTGAAACCAAATGGCTTTTGGCTATCTTTTCCTATTCGGTACTACTTCCACAAATTGCCAATCAAGTTGGGTGGTTTGCCGCCGAAATGGGCAGACAACCTTGGGTTGTATACGGTCAATTGCGAACTAGCGAAGCCTTTTCTCAAGAAGTATCTGCTAATCAAATCGTATTTTCTTTAGTATTATTCACCCTTGTATATTCTTTACTATTGGCATTGTTTATTTATTCGGTAAACAAAAAAATAAAACAAGGCCCTTACGAACTCTCTGATGCAGTATTAAACTAGAAAAAAAACAATTAAATGGAAACTATTTTTGGTATTGACTATCCTACACTTTGGTATTTAGTTATTGGGTTACTCTTTTCAGGATATGCCATCTTAGAAGGATTTGATTTTGGAGCTGGTGCCTGGCACTTATTTTTTAGGAAAGACATTAGTCGTAGGATCGCAATTAATGCTATTGGTCCTGTTTGGGATGCCAATCAAGTATGGTTAGTTATCGGAGGAGGAGCGTTATTTGCAGGTTTTCCGGTAATGTATGCCACTATGCTTTCGGCAATGTATGTTCCATTTATGATTTTTTTATTTTTTAATGTACTTCGTGCTGCAGGAATCAAATTTAGAAGCGCCGAAGAAATGCTTTGGTGGCGAAAAACCTGGGACATTATCTATAGTACATCATGTATCATGATTGCTTTTTTATTGGGCGTAGTTTTAGGAAACATCTTGCAAGGTTTTCCAATCGGACCCAATTACACTTATCAAGGAGGAATCTTTTTCTCGTTTTTAAATCCATATGCCATCATGGTAGGATTTACTACATTGTCACTTTTTATGACACAAGGAGCAATTTATTTGCTGCTCAAAACAGAAGGTACTTTGCATAAAAGATTGACATTTTTACTACGAAAAGGAATGATTTTCTTTATTGTTTGTTTTGGCATCACTTCTCTTTACACCTTGATATTTATCCCAGGTGTTACTGAAAATTTCCGAGCTAATCCGATTTATTTCACTGTTCCGGTTTTCTCCTTTTTGGCTGTGGCCAATGTACCACGATTAGTATCAAAAAAGTTGTACATGAAAGCCTTAGTATTTTCATCTATTACCATGTCGTTGTTGTTGATATTGGTAGCATTACATTTGTACCCTACCCTACTCATATCGACAATTAACCCAGAATATAGTATCACAATTTACAATGCGGCTTCTTCACAAAAATCATTAGGAATAATGCTGACCATAGTAGCTATTGGTGCCCCATTGCTAGCAGCTTATTTTTTCTTTTTGTACAAAACGTTCAATGGAAAAGTAAAATTAGATGATACCAGCTATTAATTAAAAGATTTTGCTTTTGAAGGCTCAATTAACCATTTAAGTATAATTTGTTCTAAATCATTCACTAAAATAGGTTTAGACAAGTAATCATTCATTCCGATAGCTAAACACTTTTCTTTATCACCATTCAAAATTCCAGCGGTCAAAGCAATAATTGGTACTGATTGATATTTATTTATTTTTCTAATCGCGGTAGCCGCCTCGTACCCATTGATAATAGGCATTTGAATATCCATAAATATCATACAGAAGGCATTTTTTTGTGCAAGTTGTATGGCTTCTTCTCCATTTTGTACTTCCATAACTAAAGCGTTAGGCAACAATCTCTTTACTAGAGTAACAGCTAGATAACGATTGACCAAATTATCGTCGGCAATTAAAATACTACAGTCAATAGTAGACAAAACAGGGTTGGATTTTTTCTTATCAGCCGAAGTATGCAATACTTTTTCTGAAGGTAAAGCTTTTTCTAATTCAATATCAAAAAAGAATGTACTTCCTACACCCGGTTTACTTTTTAACTTTAATTCACTATTCATTAATCCTAATAATTGATTTGAAATCGTTAAGCCTAAACCTGTACCTCCAAATTGTCTTGAAGTAGTGGCATCTTCTTGAACAAAAGATTGGAAAATTTTCATCTGATTTTCAGCTTTAATCCCAATTCCATTGTCTTTGACTGTAAATCGAATCAAGAAAAATTGACTTTCTCTACTTTGCAATACGTTAAGTTGGAGTTGAACAATACCTCTTGAGGTAAATTTAATAGCATTATTAATTAAATTAATCAAAACTTGCTTCAGACGAAGTGAATCGGCCCATACAAACTTTGGAACTGTATTATCAATGTTTACTTGTAATTCTATATTCTTTTGCTTCACTTGAAATTTAAACAAGTGAATACTCTGATGGACTAATTCGAACAAATCAACTTTCTCGATATTAAGTTCTAATTTTCTGGCTTCAATCTTGGAAAAATCAAGAATGTTATTGATAATATTTAACAACGTCGCAGCAGATGAGTTTATAATTGACAAGTATTCGGTTTGATTCTTATCAAGTGCTGTGGCGGACAACAAATCTGAAAAACCAATAATACCGTTTAATGGTGTCCGAATTTCATGACTCATATTGGCTAAAAATTCAGATTTTGCCTGATTTGCTTCTTCTGCTTTTTCTTTAGCCTTAGTTAACTCATATTCCAATAATTTTATTTCGGTTACATCTCTTATTGTCCCTACAAGAGAAAATGGATTACCTTTATCATCGAACTTCAAAGATCCTTTTCCGTGTACCCATCGTGTCTCGTTATCATTTTGGCGAATGATTTTATACATTTTATCAAAAGGTTCTCCTTTAGTCAAAACATCTTCTGAAACATAGTTATACATCATATCTCTATGATCTGGATGCACTATAGATAACCACAAACTTGAATTTAAAACATCCGTAGACTTGATACCAAAAATAGTATCCAAAAGTTTGGAACGGGACCAAAAATCTTTTTCTAAAATTATGCTATAAGTCCCAATATTGGCAATTTGTTGAGTTTCATTTAAAAATTTATCATTTTCAATCAACAATTCTTCGGCAGCTTTTCGTTCCGTGATATCTCTTGCAATGGTCAAAACATTTCCATCATAGAGTAGTTTTGAACTTAATTCAACATGGAGAAAAGTGTTGTTTTTAAGTATGATTTCCCTTTCGGAATTTACAGCAAGACCTTTTTTTAATTTTTCGAACTGAAAGGGTCTAAAAAGTAATTCGTCATCATCTACAAAATCGAAAATTGATTTGGATAACAATTCGCTTTCAGAATATCCTGTCAATAAGCTGGCATTTTCATTGACACTAATAATGCGACCTCCTACTGTAGAGATAACAATAGCATCAATCATTTGATTTACTAATACTCTATATCGCTCCTCACTTTCAATAATCTCTTTTTCTATTTTTTTTCTATCGGTAATATCTTTGACAAAACCTAAATAAGAATCTTTTGAAAGCTTTACTCCTTCAAGGGACCACCATCGGACACTTTTGTTCTTGTGAACAAATTTCATATCACACTTTACATTTCCATGATTTTTGATATTCTGAATGGTTTGATAAAATAATTCGGGAGTATCTGGATCTGAAAAATCATTTACCGACATAGACAATAATTCTGTTTTTGAAAAACCAGTAATCTTGGAAGCTGCAGGATTTACTTCTATAAAACGTCCCTTCTCATCAGTTACAAACACACCATCTGGAGCATTCTGTACATAATTCCTAAACTTGGCATTGCTTTTTTCTTCAAGCTGACGCAGTTCAATTTCTTTGTCTATTTTTTGTTTTCTTTTCTTTTGTAATTCCCTTTCTTTTTTTTGAGTAATATCTTGAGCTACTCCCTTTATGCCTTTTACTTGATTATTTTGATCGATAATAGGAATTGCTGTACCATAAATCCATTTTATTCGATGATCTGGCAAATAAATTCGATGTTCTATTTCAAAAGGGTGTCGGCTTTCTATAATTTGATCAATTTTAGTTTGTATCAATGCATGGTCTGCAAATGCTAGACGAAACAAATACTCTTGGTACAAGTTAGGAGTTGCTTTATCAATTTCAAAAATAACATATAGCTCATCAGACCAAACCATGGCTTGAGTATCTAAATGAAAAGTATAACTACCCGTTTTGGCAATTTTTTGCCCTTCTATGAGTAACTCTTGAGTGGACTCAAATTGTTCTTTTATTATTTGAAATTCATTTATGTCAAATGCAATTCCACAGAAAACATTTGCTGTTGCATCCCATGAAAAACGCCATTGATAGTAATGAAAACCACCTGTTTGCTTTAGCATCTTCAATACTATACTTTTAGTCTCTTTTTCGCTTTTAGCTTTACCCAAACACTCTTCAACTTTTGAATGTTGGAAATTGGAAATTAAATTAAAGAAGGAACTTTCAAAGAGTAAATGAAGATCATACCCTAAACTTTCGAATGTATTACTGATATAATTAAAAATTCCATTTGAAGATAAAACACAATACAAATCACCACTACTTTGTATAATAGTATTAAGACCGTTATGTAAAAGCAATCCAAGTGCTTGAACTGCATTTTCGGATTCATTTGTATTACTTTGGGTTTCCATACTACATATTTTTATTCTAGAATTGAATATGCAAGTGTTGAATAAAAATCTTATTTTTAAACAATTTTCATTTTGTTAAATTAACAAAATAATACGAATATATACATTTTTATCATAAAAAATAATAAGTTAACCATTTTAACATTCTGTATTACAACCCAAAAGCTCAATAGTATTCCATTCAAAACTCTACATTTTTCAATTATCTATTTCCAAATATTTTTTAATAGAAAGCATCTTAACCAAACTTGGCGTGAAAGATTAAAGTGTCACCTCAAAACAATAAGATAAAAGCTATGATTTAGACCATCATAGCTTTTTTTACACTATACAAATGTTAAAATTACAATATTTGTATATACATTAAAAATTTACACTACATTTGTACCTACAAATTTAGTTGTTACAAACATGAAAATAGAAACTGTATTAAAAAGCACTATCGATTATAGAGAAACTACCCGTGCCGTTTTGAATGTGATGTACACTCAAATTGTAATTACAGAACAGTTTAATGAAATTATTAAGCCCTATGAAATTTCGGGCGAACAATATAATGTCTTACGAATTCTTAAAGGACAAAAAGGTGCACCAGCCAATATGTGCGACATTCAAGAACGCATGTTAGCCAAAACCAGTAATACGACTCGATTAGTAGACAAACTTTTATTAAAAGGTTATGTGACTCGAAATGTTTGTCCAGAAAACCGAAGAAAAATAGAAGTTATGATCACTGAAAAAGGTATTAAAGTATTAGAGCAATTAGAACCATTAGTACAAGAACATGAAACAACTTTTGCCAACAATTTAACTTTCGAAGAATTAAAACAACTTAACTACTTATTAGAAAAATATAGAACTAAATAAATACAGACAAAAAAATGAATACGTTTTTAGACCATCAAAAGTGGAGATATGCAACCAAAAAGTTTGACGCCACAAAAAAAATCTCCAATGAAGATTTAGCTACTTTAAAAGAAGCCATCCGATTGAGTTCTTCGTCTTATGGATTACAATTGTACAAAGTATTTATTGTAGATAATCCTGAATTAAGAGCAAAATTGCAACCAGCAGCTTGGGGACAAACGCAAATTACAGAAGCATCGCATTTGTTTGTTTTTGCTAATCAAACTACAGTGGGCAACGAAGATATCGAAGGTTATTTGAAAAACGCTGAACAAACCCGTAATCTTCCAGAAGGTACACTTAATGGTTATGGTGATTTCATGAAAGGTTCACTTTCAAATTTAGCTGAAGATGCCAAACAAGTTTGGACTGCCAAGCAAACCTATTTAGCATTGGCAAACTTACTTAACGCAGCAGCCGAATTGAAAATTGACGCCACTCCTATGGAAGGTTTTGATCCTGCACAGTTCAATGCCATTTTAGGTTTAGACAAAATGAATTTAAATGCAGCTGTGATTGCCGCAGTAGGGTATCGTCACGAAGAAGACGAAACCCAACATTATATAAAAGTTAGAAAATCAAATGAAGATTTATTCGTAACCTTGTAAATTAATAACAACTCAAATAATAATTTAAAAACCAATTTAATTATGAAAAATTTAAAAACAATCGCTTTAGCTTTAGTAGCATTTGCTTCATTATCAGTAGCTGCACAAACCAAAAAAATTGATGTTGCTGCAAGTACTATCGAATGGGTAGGAAAAAAAGTAACAGGTCAACACAACGGTACTGTTAATTTCAAAGAAGGAGCTTTAGTATTTAAAGGAAAAGCCTTAAAAGGTGGTTCTTTTACAGTAGATATGAACTCTCTAACGGCTACTGACTTAAAAGGTGAATACCAAGGAAAATTAAATGGTCACTTGAAAAATGATGACTTTTTTGGAACTGCAAAATTTCCAACTGCTACTTTAGTTTTCAAAAATATTGGTGCCAAATCTAAAGATGTTTATACTGTAACTGCAGACTTAACTATCAAAGGAATTACTAAGCCTGTTACTTTTGATATCACTGTTAATGGCAACACAGCTACAACAGCGTTTAATATTGATCGTACTAAATACGATATCAAATACGGTTCAAAATCATTTTTTGAAAGCATTGGTGACAAAGCAATCTATGACGAATTTGAATTGAAAGTGAGTTTGAAATTCTAATTTTAGACAAAAATTTCGAATAGAGGCTGTTCAGCAATGGACAGCCTCTATTTTTTTTATACAAATAATAGCTGGCTACTTTTACCTCAACTCAAGGGTTTAACATAACGTAAACAAAATAAGCAATTTGGATCTATTCAGTACAATTTAATAATAAATCCTTAACTTTTTTTGCGTCTTGTTTTAATATTCCCCTCCTACTTTTGAAATGTTTAACCACTAAATTATTTTTTAGTAAAACAATTCAAAAAATGAAACTAAAAGCAATTCTTGTCATTTTAATTTTGAATACCTTTTCTTTAGCTGCTCAAGCACCAAAAGGAATATATGGCCCATCAAATTGGATGGACAATTGGACAAATTTCAAACCCGCTACCACTGATTATCAAGTGCCCAATCAAATCCTCTCGGGATATATTGACAAAGACACCCATTTAAGCAACACAAAAACGTATTTGCTAGAAGGTACTGTTTATGTCATCAACAATGCCACATTAAGTATTGATCCCGGTACGATTATCAGAGGAGATGAAGTAACCTGTGGCACACTTGTGATAACAAAAGGAGCCAAAATCATAGCCGAAGGCAACGAAAAAAACCCAATTGTATTTACTTCCAATAAAATACCAACAGTTAGAAAACCTGGTGATTGGGGCGGAATACTTTTACTAGGAGAGGCCCCTATCAACAAAGCAGGTATTAACGGACAAGCCTTACTAGATTTTAATTTAGATGCTTCCAAATGTTCTTATGGTGGATCCAATACCGAAAGTAATTCGGGAATCCTAAAATACGTCCGCATAGAGTACGCAGGCAGAAAACTGAATGCACTCAAAGAACTTAACGGTTTATCGCTAGCGGGAGTTGGAAAAAAAACAACATTAAGTTACATTCAAATTAGTTTTTCAAACGATGACTCTTTCGAGTGTTATGGAGGAGATTTAACAATGGATCATCTTATTTCCTACCGTACCACCGACGATGATTTTGATTTTACGCAAGGGGTACAAGCCCATATTAGCAACAGTATCGCTCTGCGTCATCCTTTTTCTTCTGATGCTGCTGGCTCTCGTTGTTTTGAAATGGATTCATACGACAAAATCGACAATTATGACACAACAAAAAAACTGTCTGTCATACAAGCTCAAAACATTACTTTGGTCAATCTTGAAGAAAACAATCAAGGTCTAGTAAGAGAAGCCATTTATATAAAAGAAAACACACAATTTAGCCTTAAAAACAGTGTTGTTTCGGGCTTTGAACCCTTTTTATTAATGTCAAACAAAATTGGCCTCTTACCAGAGAATCTTGCGAAAATCACCCTTCAAAACAATATCATCAACAATTGTATTGGGGGATTGAAAAGTGAAGATTCCAACTTTAATGACAAATTAAAATATTGGCCCGACCCCAATGTCATGGGATTAGAATTTACCAACATTCCGCTTTCAAACTTGTTCAATTCCACTCAGATAAAAATCAATCCTGATTTTAAATTGAAAGAAAAAATTAGCGTTGCCATTTCTAAATAAATTCTTTACAACTAAAAAACCCAAAAAAGGAAAAAATCTTTTTGGGGTTTAAAATTGTTATTCGTAGTACTAAACTTGTTGATTCAGTTTACTGTTTTTATAGCTAAAATTAAAGTAGATAACGAGACCTATCAACAACCAAACACTGAAATAAATCCAATTCCAAACGCTTAACTCTGCCATCATATACAAACAACAGATTAATCCTAACAAAGGTATCAAGGATAAATTTTGTTTGTAAGCCCAAACAGTCAAGCCAATCAAAGAAAACAAGAAAATCCACATTGGTATTTTGTGTTTGAATAAATCAAAGCCACTTTCGTATTTGATTGCATCCGATACAGGCATTTGAGAAATTATAGCTTCATATTGTGCCTCATCTTCATAATGCTTGCTTAAAAGCTCTTCTAAATCAATAGACGCTCCTTCGTCTTTTATACCTTCTTTTTCCAACAAATACGTTTTAACCTCCATGGCTTGTTTTTCGTTCAAAGAAGTAACAATTGCAGCTGGTTCATTAATTTGAGTAGTGTTGGTTAAAAAATCCATTGTTTTTTGCTTGTTAAAACCAAAAGCAATAAAAAGTCCTACAATCAACAACAAAGGCATAATGTATTTGGAATTGATATACGGAGTTTTAAACTTTCCTCTAGGAATATCGGGTTGATTTTGTAAAATCAATACTCCAGCACACACCAAAACAAAGGCAAAGAGTGTCCCAATACTACACAAATCTGTTACCATAGTCAAATTCAAGAACAAAGCAGGAACAGCTACTACGAAACCTGTCACTATGGTAGCAAAAGAAGGGGTTTTAAATTTAGGGTGTACTTTTGAGAACTTCTTAGGCAATAATCCGTCTCGACTCATACTCATCCAAATACGAGGTTGCCCCATTTGAAAAACCAATAATACACTTGCCATGGCCACTACTGCCGAAACAGCAATAATCCCTGACAACCATTTTAAATTTAATTTTTCAAATACAAAAGCCAATGGATCTCCAACATTGAGTTGATTGTAACTTACCATTCCAGTTAAAACCAAGGCAATGGCAATATATAATAAGGTACATAAAATAATGGCCCACATCATACCTTTTGGCAAATCGCGTTGCGGATCTTTGCATTCTTCGGCTGTAGTTGAAATGGCGTCAAAACCAATATAGGCAAAGAAAACAGCAGACACTCCTTTTAACACCCCTGTGATTCCGTTAGGCGCAAACGGAGACCAATTGGCCGTGTCTACATAAAAAATCCCTACAGCTATTACTAATAATACCACACAAACCTTTACAGCAACCATCAAATTACTGGCGTTTCGAGACTCTTTCATTCCGCGATAAACCAAAGCGGTTATCAACACAATAATTAATAATGCTGGTAAGTCGGCCACAAAATGAAAACCTCCAAGCGTTGGTGCAGTGGTCCAAGCGGTATAAGCTTCTTGTATAGTAACAGGAATATTGTCAAACGATTTCCCGCCTTGCATTAAAGCCGTTGCTTCTGTATAACCTTTAGAAGCGGTTAGATAATCCATTTGCACCCATTGAGGCAATGTAATCCCTCCACTTTCCAATAGACCTGTAAAATAATCACTCCAAGAAATAGCAACCGTGATATTCCCTACTGCATATTCCATAATCAATGCCCATCCAATAATCCAAGCAATAATTTCGCCAAAGGCAACATAAGAATAAGTATAAGCACTTCCAGAAACAGGTACCATTGAGGCAAACTCAGCATAAGCAAAAGCTGCAAAACTACAAGCAATAGCAGTAAACATAAACAAGAATATAACTGCTGGCCCTCCATCGGAACTTGCTTGTCCGATAGTACTAAAAATACCCGCCCCAACAATTGCAGCAATACCAAATGCGGTCAAATCTCTTGCGGTTAAGTGTTTTCCTAAAGCATCATGACCGTCTGAATTGTTTTTTTCTACTTGTTTTAAAATTTCCTGAACTGTTTTCTTTCTAAATAAACCTTTTAATGCCATTTTATGAATTTTATCGAAATGAGAAATTTGGTGTTTTTTTTGCAAATAAATGCAATAATTGCTGATTTTTGATTTTTAGACCTTTTTTAGTTAACTTAAAACTAATACATAAATAAAAAAATTTATTTTTTTTCAATTATACAAAAAACAAATTAATTCATTTTGTAATATTAAAAAGTCAAATATATTCATAAATATGAAATTTAAACAAATAAAATTAGTTAAATTAATTTTTGAATTTTACAATAACCATTTACTCCTAAATCAAGGATTTTATAAAGTAAAACTTTTATTACTGAAAATACCGAAAAAATCAAAAATCAAAAATCAGCCTTAGGTCATTTTAATTGGTCAATGTAAAAGTAGCACCTGCCACCAAAAGATGAGAACCAAAGGGTTCTAAATTTTCTTTTGCTCTTGCGGCATTGAAGGTATAATTCAACCAAATTGGCATAGTAAGATGTTCAGTCAATTTAATCTCTTTGGTTAGTTTACAACCCAAATTCACAAAAGAAGGCTTGTCATAATCTCCATAAGTATAGTATTGTGCTTTGTTGTTCAATACCGCTCCAACTACAGGAGCTACACCAAATCCTAGAGGCGCTTCAAAGCTGTAGCCTACTTCCATATAGGTAGTAAAATTTTGCTTACCTTTTGTATCATTATCATCTCTATATCGGTAATCATTTCCAGCTACTAATGTACTACTTGTAAACCAAAGAGGAAACTCATACTCCGAAAAGTCAAACATCAACATCATATCGACAGATTGAGAACCATTATTCCCGAAGTTGAAAAAATCATTCGACACCCCTTCTTGATGGTTTGTGGAAGGCCAATAATAATCTTGTAAAGACACTGTTAAAAAATCGGATAGAGTATAATTTAAAACAATATCCAATTCCTGATAGCCTTTGGTTGTACCATTGATATCGTAATATTCTTTTCTAAAATTATGTGTTGTCCAAAATCCAGCCGATAACTTTTCGGTTATATTATAATTCCCATAAAGTTGCGCTACTGGAAAATTGCCTCCCCAAGATTGACCACGCCAGATATATCTTGCCGCCAGATCTAAGTTCAAATCCCATGTACCTTTAATCGATTCATCAGAAGTAGCAGTTGAATCTGGAGCAACAGTCTGTGCGTAGGTTATGCTTGATAAAGCAATCATAGCAAATACAATAATTTTTTTCATTTTTTTGGTTTTTAAAGTTAATAGTTGGTTAGTTAGTTATTTAAATTAATTATTTTATCTTTTTATATATAGCCTCAGCAGCTAATCTGCCAGTCTCGACCGCTCCATTCATGTATCCTTGAAAATCTACACTACAATGCTCTCCTGCAAAATAAATATCCCCTATTGGCTCACTTATGTGAAGCATTGCCCCGTTCCATTGTCCAGGTTTAGGGCAAGTATAACTTGCCTGTACAAAAGGGTAGGAAGACCAACAAGCAAATACATGCTTGCCGTTGTATTTTTCTTTGGAGCCTGGAAAAACTATATTTAATTCTGTTAAATATTTATTTATTTCTTTTTGAGGCAAATCGGTTTTCCAAACATGGCTTTTTGGGGCATATGGATTATTAATGGCTACTCGTGATAAATGAATAGAGTCTTTCCCTCCAAAAAAACAACAATAAACGCCTTTGTTACTCGAAATACTTTTGACCGCACTAGAATCCCAACCATCATGAATATCTTTATGAAATAAATATCCATAAAATTTATTCTTACCATCTCTCCAAGGTCTATTTTCAAATCCTAAAAACAATTTATTGTTCTGACCATAACCCAACTCTTGAATTGCTTCTTTCTTGGCTTGACTCAAATTTGGTAAATCCATTTTGACTTTTCTTAACATAGTAAATGGCAATGCCAATACCACATAGTCTGCCTCAACAATCTCATTTTGATTAAAAGTTAGAAGGTACTTACGATCCTTTTGACCAATAGCAGTAAGCATAGCATTCATATGAATTGCGTCTTGCATTTTACTTGCTAAAGTCTCTATAAGTAAAGAATTTCCACCTTTTATTCTGTATTTCTCATCACTCTCGCCAAAGATCTTAAAACCTTCACTCGTATCGGTATCAATCATGTCTAATAAATTAATTGCGGACTGCTCGGATGTGTCTAAGCCAAATTCTGCAAGGTATGCCGCCGTCAAAATCTCTTTAAGCCAATTGGCGCAACTTAATGACGATATATATTGTTCTAAAGACATTTTATCAAGAAGTAAAGCTTCTTTTGTATCATAATCCTCTCCAAGGCTTTCTGCATCTTTGCTTAATTTTGATGCAATTTTTTTAAACTCTTTTATTATTTCCTCCTCCGAAAGATGTCGATTATCAAAAAAGAACGTTTCATGTTTTAACTTTGCCTCATGAGATTCTTGATACATATCGGTCAACTCTAAATCAAATTCTTTTACTAATGACAAAATATCAGCATGATTAGAGTCGATAAAATCTCCACCAAATTCTGGATGAATTCCCATTTGTAATGCATCACCTTTATGTGTAAGTATTCTTCCACCTAAACGATGACTCCCTTCATAAAGGATTGGATTTGCACCCATTTTTTTAAGTTGATATGCTGCATTTAACCCGGCTATTCCAGCACCAACAATTACTATTTTAGCTTCTTTTAAACGTGATTGATTTGTATCTGGAGTATTTTTATTTTGGGGAGTTTCTTCTTCTTTTTTACAAGCCAAAACTGTTGAACCGATTACTCCAGAAAGTAACCCAAATTTTGCTACATCAGAAACAAATTTTCTGCGACTGTAAGGGTCTGCCTTACCAAATTCCACAATTTTATCTATTTCAATTTCAGGATTCTCATTAGAAAACTGAGCTAATTTTATATTAAAAACAATCTTTTTTAAGATAGTTGATTTTGGTTTTCTCATAATTATTGAGTTTGAATGAATAAAATTGAGTCCTAATTTGTTTTAATTTGATATTCTAAAAAGCAAGTGAAATCGGGAAACTACCCTCCTATTTATTCGATGATGACAGATTTCATATTCATAAATTCTTTGATGCCGATTTCTGACAATTCCCTTCCATACCCAGATTTTTTTATCCCTCCAAAAGGAATTCTAGAATCGGAACGCACTAAAGAATTTACAAACACATTTCCAGCCTCAATTTTTCTAGCCAAGGTATAGGCTCTTTCCCTGTCTTCTGTCCAGATGGCTGCCGCTAAACCATAACGATGCTGATTTGCAATAGCAATGGCATCCCTTTCATCTTTGGCTCTAATTACAGTGGCTAAAGGACCGAAAGTTTCTTCCTGAAAAGCAATATTTTGAGCATCGACAAAGTCAATTAGAGTGGGTTGAAAATTACAAGCTTCACGTTCTCCACCTTGTACCATTTTTGCTCCTTGTTGAAGGGATTTCGCCAATTGGTCGCTTAACTTTTCAGCTAAATCTAAGCGTGCCAATGGTCCCATATGTATTCCATTTTGCAAGGGATTTCCTTGCTGCAAAGCGTTGACTTTTTGCGCAAACAAGTCCACAAACGCATCGGCCACTTTTTCTGTTACAATAAAACGCTTGGCACAAATGCAAGCT
This sequence comes from Flavobacterium riviphilum, assembly GCF_055231795.1. Classification (NCBI taxonomy): domain Bacteria; kingdom Pseudomonadati; phylum Bacteroidota; class Flavobacteriia; order Flavobacteriales; family Flavobacteriaceae; genus Flavobacterium; species Flavobacterium riviphilum. The sequence continues at coordinate 98,403 of NZ_JBUYSY010000002.1, read as the reverse complement.
TGACCTGCATTCAACATTCTAGATTGTGTTGCAACCGTAGCAGCTTTATCAAGATTGGCATCATCAAGAACGATAAAAGCATCGGATCCGCCTAATTCTAAAACAGACTTTTTAATGTGTTTACCTGCCAATGCAGCCACAGATGACCCTGCCATTTCGCTTCCTGTTAACGTAATCCCCGAAACAATATCGGCAGCAATAACGGACTCTACTTGTGGCACATCGATACTAATTTGTTGAAAAACGCCAACTGGGAACCCCGCTTCTAAAAATGCATTTTCAATGGCTTTGGCACAACCAACCACATTAGGGGCGTGTTTTAACAAAGTAACATTACCTCCCATAATTGCGGGTGCTGCATAGCGTAACACTTGCCAAAAAGGATAATTCCATGGCATGATAGCAAATACTGCTCCCATAGGATCATAAACGGATTTACTTACAAAAGGAGTAGTATAAGAATGATCTGCCAACATGTTCTCGGCATTTTCGGCGTAGAAATCACAATTTGCAGCTGATTTTTCTACCTCGGCAATGCTTTCTGATAGAATTTTACCCATCTCATTAGTTATGAGTAATCCCAATGATTCTTTATGGTCACGAAGGATAGTCGCTAGTTTTTTCATTTTGTCAGCCCTTTCTTGAAAAGAAGTAACCTTCCAACTTTTAAAAGCTTTTTCGGCAACATTGAGTTTGTCGTTCAATTGCGCATTGGACAACACTTCATGTTCTGCAATAATTTCTCGCGTAAAAGGATTGATAGACTTGAATATCATAAGATTCTGTATAATTAATGTATGAGTAAAGTTGATTGTATTGACAGTAGCATTGTGCTTGATTTAGTACCAACCTACAGGGTCTGTATCTAAATTGATATTTACTTGTTTCACTTCGAGGTAATTTTCGATGCCATAAAGCCCTAATTCTCGTCCGGTTCCCGATTGTTTATAGCCTCCCCATGGCATTTCATTAAAAGTGGGATGGTAGAAATTTACCCATCCAATACCTGCTTTAACTTTTGGCATGAAGCGATGAACACGCGTTACATCTTGGGTAAACAAACCATATCCCAAACCATATTCGCTATCATTGGCGATGGCAATAGCTTCTTCTTCAGTAGAAAATTTCATGAGTGCTACTACTGGTCCAAAAATTTCTTCTCTTGCAATTCGCATACTTGGATCAACATCTACAAACACCGTTGGTTCAATAAAATACCCTTTTTCGTCATTGGTATTCCCTCCAAAAGCTAAAGTGGCTTCGGTTTTCCCCACTTCGATGTATGATTTAATTTTATTGAAATGAGATTGCGAAACAACAGGTCCCATTGTAGTAGCCACATCACTTCCATCACCCACAATGATTTTTTGTGCGCTTGCAATAAATTTTGCTACATAATCATCATAAATAGCTTCATGAATCAAAATGCGTGAACCTGCCGTACAGACTTGCCCACTATTAGCAAAAGCAGCAAACAATCCCCAATCTATGGCCAAATCCATTTTAGCATCATCAAAAATGATAACAGGGTTTTTTCCTCCCAATTCTAAGGTTACTTTTTTCAAGTTTTCAGCTGCAATTTTCGCAATATTTTTCCCTGTAGCAGTTCCTCCTGTAAATGCAATTTTATCAATTTTAGAATTACTAATTAAAGCGTTTCCTGCAATTGCACCATCGCCCGTAATAATGTTTATTACCCCTTTCGGAATATCTAAATCGGCAATTACTTGAGCTAAATATAGGGCTGTTATTGGAGTAATTTCTGAAGGTTTTAGGACGACAGTATTTCCTGCGGCAATCGCGGGAGCCAATTTCCAAGCACACATCAAGAAAGGAAAGTTCCAAGGAATGATTTGTGCACATACTCCAATTGCCTCACGGGTTACATAACTAAATGAATTGCCCGGTACACTCATTGTTTCTCCGTGAATCTTGGTGGCCAAGCCGGCATAAAACTCAAAACAAGAGGCTGCATCGTCTATATCAAACTCAGCTTCGCGAATAGGTTTTCCATTATTCTCCACTTCAAGTTTTACAAAAGTTTCAAAGTTTTCGCGAATTTTTGATGCGATGGCAAACAAAATTCTTTGTCGGTCTTGAGCAGTTTTGCTTTGCCATTCCTCACCATCAAAGGCCACTCTGGCGGCTTCTACCGCTTTATTTACATCAGCTACTGTAGCGTCGGGAACATGAGTAATAACTGCTTTGGTGGCTGGGTTTATAATCTCTCTAGTATTTTGAGAAAGAGAATCTACAAATTCTCCATTTATATACATTTTATACATAATAAGCGATTTTTTTTTTAAATTTTCAATAATTGTACTGGTTGGGTTACTCATAAAGTTGAATGAGCTGTTTTGAGAAATACACCGTCACCAATTGACCTATTTGTTTTGACAAAGCAATAGAAGCATCTTCTGTTTTAATTATTTCTTGACCAGAAGAGGTAAGCAGTTTGTATTTGCGGTGATTTCCAACAAAAATGATATCTTTAATTATAGCTTCAATAGCGATGTTGGATTTTTTCTCAAAAGAAACATTTTCCGGCCTAACAAATAGCACCCCTTTTTTCTTTTTAATGGAATGTTCAAACCCAAAAGTTACCCCATCAAACGAAAAGGAATCTTGATTTTCAATCGCTACAGAAAGCAAGTTGGCCTCACCGATAAACCCTGCTACAAACTTGGTTGAAGGCAAATTGTAAAGCGATTGACTATCTGATAATTGCTCAATCACGCCATGGTTCATCACAGCAATACGATCCGACATGGTAAGCGCTTCTTCTTGATCATGAGTCACATAAATAAACGTCTTCTTCAATTCGCTATGCAATGATTTGAGTTCAAACTGCATTTGCTTTCTTAGTTTAAGATCCAAAGCTCCTAGAGGCTCGTCTAAAAGTAAAATATCGGGATCTGGGGCAATTGCTCTAGCGATGGCAACTCTTTGTTGTTGACCTCCCGACATTTCAAAAGGTTTTCTTGTTTTAAAAGCTTGCATTTGAACCAATTCCAGCATTTGGTCGACCCGTTTTTCTATAGCTATTTTAGACATCTTTTTTTGACGTAACCCAAAGGCAATATTTTCATAAACATTTAAATGGGGAAATAATGCATAGTTTTGAAAAACCGTATTTACATTTCTTTTATAGGGTGGCAATTGGGTAATATCTTGCCCATTAAGTACTATTTGTCCCGTATTTGGGGTTTCAAAACCAGCTATCATTCGCAGAGTTGTCGTTTTTCCACATCCACTCGGCCCAAGTATGGTTAAAAACTCTCCTGCTTCAATCTGTAAATCCAATTGATTTACGATCAGAGCATCACCAAAATATTTATTTATACTTTTTAATTCTAACTTATTCATTTGCATTGTTATTTGTTGATCGATAGCAATGATGCGATACCTACATTAAAGATTTTGTTTAATTATCCTTATTGAATTTTAATGAAATAAAAATGGCTATCGATGATATCAAAAACACCAAACTTGCCACTGCATTTACCTCTGGTGTTATACCTCTTCTCATCATACCATAGATTTCAATAGGAAGTGTATTTTCTCTAGAAATTAAAAAGAACGTCACTGGAATTTCGTCCATAGAAAGCACTAATGAAAGTAATACCGCACCTATTATGGTCGTTTTGATATTAGGAAGAATCACTTTAAAAAAAGCTTCTATCGGGTTGGCTCCCAAATCAAAAGCGGCATATTCCAAATAAGGATCTAATTTTTTGAATCGAGCTAATAACTGAGTAATCATTATTGCAATTAAAAAAGTAGTATGTCCAATTAAAACCGCATTTAATGAAAGAGAAATTCCCAAAAGTGGAAAAAAACTCAACATGGCTACACCGGTTACAATTCCTGGTAAAGTAATTGGCAACAAAATAATTTTAAGCAAGAATTCTTTGCCCCAATAATTGTATTTATGCAAGGCATAAGCCGAGGGAACACCTATTATTAAAGCTAAAATTGTACTTACTATCGCAATCAAGAAGCTTATTTTTACCGCAGCAATCATAGATTCATTTTCGAATAATTTGGCATACCAATGCAAAGAATACTCTTGAATCGGAAACGCACTTACAGAGTCTTTATTAAACGAAAACCAAACAATTATAATAATTGGGAAATACAAAAACCATAGCACGGAGAAAGCTGAAAATGAAACTATAAAGGATTTAACTTTTTTCATGACTAGTGTGTTTGATGTTTTTTCTCATACCTCGATGAGAATTCGAGCAAAATAAAAACCAGAATTAACAATACTACTCCAACTGCTGACCCCAAAGGTTTATCATTGGAAGTTCCAAATAAATTCTGAACGATACTGGATATAAACAAGGTGTTGGGCCCTCCTAAAAGCGTGGCTGCCAAAAAGTCCCCTAAGGTTAAAACCAAGGCTAAAGTACCTCCAGAAATTACACCGGGTAAAACCAGTGGAAAAATCACTTTCCAAAAGGTTTTCCATGAATTGGCCCCTAAATCTTGACTTGCTTCTAGTAAGGATTTGGAGATGTGTTCAAATGCGGTATAAATAGGAATACACACAAATGGCAAAAAAATATATATCAAACATAAAATCACTGAAAAGTCGGAATACAAAACAAAACGTAACGGTTCATCTATGATTCCCATGTTGAGTAGCGATGTATTCAAAATTCCTTCTTGCCCTAAAATAATTTTCCATGCATAAGCACGAACGATATAGGACATCCAAAAAGGCAATACGATTAATGTGTAATAGAATGATTTATTATTTTTTACTTTAAATGCAATGAAATATGCTACAGGTAAACTTAATACAACACATGAAATTGCAACAAGGATAGCATACCAAAAAGTTCTAAAAAGAGTTTCGTAATACAGCGGATTAGTGAAAATCTTGAAATAAGAATCAAGATTAAAATCAACAATTACTTTTCCAAAATCATCTGTAGCTAATACACTCTGCGTTAGAATATAAAGATAAGGCAACACCAAGAATAACAATAACCATAGCAATAATGGAAATAGTAATAAATATTTATTATTATTTTTCATTCAAAAAATTAAGGATAAATGATTCAAGAAAGGTTAAAATCAAACAATGACCCACAATGGTACATCTCCCTTGCGGGCCATTTTCTATTTTCTTATTGATTTTTAACTTCGTTCCAAATTTCGTTGTAACGTTTTCTGTTTTTCACAGGTTGCCAGAAATTCAAAGTTTTAAACATTTGATCCATACTGGCTACATCCATTAATTTTTGAGTTTCCGGTTTCAATAAGGCATTAGATTCCGGATTAGCCACATAATATTGAGTAAACTCAGCGATTTGAGCCATCACACTTGGTTGCGAAACATATTCTAGCCACAATTGTGCTAATTGTTTGTTTTTGGCGTCTTTCACTATCATCAAACGGTCTATCCATCCTGTAGCCCCTTCTTTAGGAACAACCGATTTGATGTTCATCCCTTGTTTATTCAAATTGGCTGGAGTCATTGGCCAACCCACGGCTACAACAATTTCTTTGTTTTTAAAAAGGTTATCCAATTCACCGGCAGAGGTCCAGTTTTTACGAACTTGTGGTTTCATTTCGACCAATTTGGCTTTACAAGCTGCTAATTGTTCTTCCGTTAAATTATATAAAACAGAAGGATCTTTTTTATCATACCCCAACATTTGTGCGGCTAAATAAATTGAAGAAATATCATCATACAGCGCCACTTTTCCTTTATTTTCAGGGCTTAAGAAAACATTCCATGATGTTGGAGCTTCTTTTATAACATCGGCATCATAAACAAGATAATCAGGCCCCCAAGTAAAAGGCATACCATATACTTTTCCCTCTTTTTGAACATCTTTCATGTCTTTTAATACCGATGAAAGGGATTTCCACGCTGATAATTTTTCAGTATCAATAGGCTCCACTAATCCAGATTCAACGATATAGCCTGCCACATCTGAAGAAGGGGTAATAATATCGTAGCTCTCCCCTCCACCACTTTGTAATTTAGATACTAATTCGTCTGAAGAACCAAAATACGTGCCTTTTACCGTCACTCCATACTTTTCTTCAAAAGCCTTTGTAAAGGAAGCGTCTGCATAGCCTTCCCATGCTAAAATATTTAACGTAGAACCTTTTAAAGCATTCAAATCTAATTCATTGGACACCTCTTCTTTTTTCTTAGTACAACTAGACATCAAGCCTATCATTACTAAACATGATAATGCAATTTTTTTCATTTGGTTTAAATTGGTTTGGTTAATAAAAAATAATTAAAAAATTGGTTATTAAAATGTTATCCGTTTTCTATATGAAAAAGGACTTTTCTTAAATGCTGTATAAAATTCATTGCATTTTCTTTAGTAAAACACAATGGTGGTTTAATTTTCAAAATATTATAATAATCACCCGTTGGATAAATAATAAATCCCCTTTGCTTCATGGCTTCGCATACCTTCATAGCTTTGATGGGATCTGGTTTTCGGCTTTGTTTATTTATAACCAAATCAACTCCTAAATACATGGCATGTCCATATACCGCTCCCACACAGTCAAACGCTGCAATCAATTGGATTAACTCCTTTTTCAAAAATTCGCCAACTAAAGCCGCATTTTCTTGAAGTTTTTCAGAAACTATAGTATCTAAAACAGAATTTGCCACTTGGCAAGCTACAGGGCTTCCGGCATAGGTATTGAAATAGGTATATTTTTTTTGATAAGCCGCAGCAATTGCTTTAGTTGTTACAACTGCAGAGATTGGATACCCATTCCCCATAGGTTTGCCCAAAGTAACTATATCTGGACGCACACCTTCTTTTTCAAAGCCCCAAAAATGGCTTCCCATACGACCAAATCCTATTTGAACCTCATCGGCTATACAAACCCCTCCCGCATTATGTACTGCTCGGTATACTTCTTTCAAATATCCTTTAGGCAATTCTACTCCTCCTCCAGATCCTAATAATGATTCGGATATAAAAGCCGCAACCCCTCGACCTTTGGATTGAATTTCGGCAATTTTATGATGCACATCTTGAGCATACTTCATTGCAACATCCACGGTAGTATCTGTATACTTTCCCCTAAAAGTATTCGGCTGAATCAAGGGATGGGTATAGGTTCTTTTACTTTTGGAGGCTGTCGGATTATCCATCAGGCAAGTACTAATTTCATCCACTGCAGTAGTATTACCATGATATTCACCATCTATTACTATTACATCTTGTTGATTGGTATAAGACCGAGCCAATCGTAAGGCTAAATCATTAGCTTCGCTCCCGGTACAAGTAAAAAACACAACTTGCAAATCGTCTGAAAATAAAGACAGTAAATGCTCTGCATAAACCACATTGTCTTCATACAAAAATCTAGCATTGGTATTCAGCAATTGTAATTGTGAGGTAGCCGCTTGAGCCACTTTTGGATGACTATGACCAATATGAGCTACGTTATTAATCAAATCAAGATATACTTGACCATTACTATCTATGAGATACTGTTTCCACCCCCGAACAAGGTTCATTGGATTTTGGTAATAATACTCTTGAGCCTGTTGTATATTTTTAGCCCTACGTTCTGCTAATGAAGCAACGTTATCCAATTGAATTTCTGAAGGTAGGCCTATCAATGATGAAGGGTCCTTCACTAAAAGCTCCCATCCTTGCAATTCGCTTGGTTTACAAAACAAAGGCGCAGTAAGCGAATCATCCATTTGTAAATAGATACCACTTGGAAAACCCGATACTATCTTTTTATTCGTCACACACCCTAAATCATTCCCTCTTTCTAATTGCTGCCCTATAAAAAGCTCATGATCAATCCCATAAATACAAATCGTACCTTCTTGAGATTTGAAAACCGATTTTACTTGATCCTTATTTACGAAAACTAAATCTAATGGAGCAACAACTTTAGTGTTTTCGGGCGCAAATAAAAATAGTCCCAAAGCAATTGTTTCCGACTCTATAATGCCCTCCTGATGGGGTACAATTATCGTGCTTTTGAAAGGGGCATAACCGAAACCGTCAATTAACTCATTGGCAATATTTTGTTCCACTTGTTCTGCCTGTAACCAAGCACCATCGTTAAATATAGCAGCATCAGGCCGAATATCAATACGCTTTAAATTATGATGATCTTTAAAAATGTATGGTTTTTGATTGCTCAAAAAAGGATTTGATGTTTTGGTTGTGCAATATTCACAAGCATTAAGAAATAGTGTGGTAGCCAACTTTTCCTTTTCAATACCGATGGTTAGAAACATTTTTTGATCTTCAACAGCTTGTTTTTGAATATAAACATTGTTGGGCTCCAAAGAAAGTTGCCTTGCAGATGCACAAACAATCAATGCCGATCGCAACAAAATCAAATGATACAAACTTTTGATTTCAATATCTTGTAATGGAAAAACTTTGTGATACGATGCCAATACTAATGCTGCTTCATTCAACGGATAGTGGCTCCCAGTCATTACAGATTCTAACAGCAATACTGCTAGTTCACCCACTGTCCAAGAAAAACAAACGTCTCCAAAATCAATTAATCCATTGATCTTTTCACTAAATGCATCCACTAATAAATTAAATCGAGTCAAATCGGCATGAATAACACTTTTTCGCAACTGTTGAATTGTTGCTGCATTAGCATCCCATAGCTGTAAAACTTGATCTAGTTTATCAGCGATCTCTTTTTCTTTCACATAACATTTCCATTCTTTGATTAAAGATGGAGCTTGCTGTAAGTCCCATTGCAGTGTTCTTTGAGCTGCTTCATGAGAAAAACTTGCCATTTTTCGAGTAAGTTGTCCCGCAAAAGAACCAATATTCTCCAATAATTTTGGTGAACGATACACCTCATTAGAAAGCATATTGCCCTCTAAAAATTGTAAAACACGCCACCAATGATTTTGAATAAACAACATTGACTCACCTGAGGAAGTCAATACAATTGAAGGAATGGTATCTGAGGCTAGATGCTGCAAGACTTTGTTTTGAAGATCAATCCAATCTGAAGGCGTATCTTCGTTGGCTATTTTTAAAACAAATTTTTCGCCATTATCCTTAGTAATCAAAAAATTTTGATCTAGATAGCTATCAAGTGGACGAGATTTACCAGAAATATTCCAATATTCTTGAATACTATCTAATGCTTCTCTTTCTGTAAAAGAGGGACAAATGGCAACCGTATTCATAGTTATGCTAAAGTTGTTTTAGGGTCTAACGGCCAATACATCAAAACCGAACAATTGCCGCTACGAGGATCGTCTAAATAATCAAACAAAGGTTCTACCAAAATAAAGCCACATTTGGTTTGCGCGGTAACTGTAGGATCAATAATTTCTCCTTTTATCAACTTGTCACAGTATTCTGCAATAGACATTTGATACCTAACTTTATCATAACCAATGGGCATTCCAGCGGTCATTTGCCCCTTACATCCTAATGCTTTGGCCACTTCTTGACGTGCATTATAAATTTCTCTACCAATACCTTTACCTTGATATTCAGGATGAACAGATACATCTAAACCATAAATCCAATCGGCCTGAGGATCGTGTGTCCCAATCCATAAATTATCTGAAATCTCTAAAAAAGTATGGTGTCCTTTGTGATAATTTTGCCTCAAAGTCGTACAAGATGCTACAACTTTATCCCCATCCAGTACAATGAATTGTCCTTCTGGAAAGATTTCCAAATGTTTTTTATACTTCTCTTCTGTAATCAACTCTTCGTCAGATAGTGTCGGAAACACAATTTTTTGTAATTCCGCTTGCTGCTTGGCGTGTTCAGGCAATGGCGTTTGCAATATATATTTACCTAATATTTCTTTTTTCATGGAATTCAATTTTTGAACCTTTAGTAACTACTAAAAATGATTTTAGCACATATTACCGTAACTTATTAACTTCATTTCTAAATATTCTTTCAACCCTTCGGCACCTGATTCGTGACCAATACCGCTACTTTTTATGCCTACAAAAGGCAGTTCAGTTCCATGAGCAGCCCATTCATTAATACCGACCATGCCAAACTCTAAATTTTCAGCATAAACATTAGCATTCTTTACATGATTGGTAAATACATAAGAAGCCAAACCGTACTCGGTTTCATTAGCCCATTGTATCACTTCCATTTGATTGGTAAACGGAATCACAATCATAACGGGGCCAAAAACCTCTGTTTTAATAAAAGAATGTGTTTGTTTTGCTTCGACCAATGCAGGTTGAACAAAGAAGCCTTTTTCAGTTTTCTTACCACCTACATGAATAACAGCGCCTTCTTTTTGGGCTTGATCAAGCAAGGACACAACATGGTTTTGTTGCGTTTTATTAATAAGAGGCCCTACAAAATCGACCGCTCCACCATTGACTCCGGTTTTCAAAAGTTCCATATCGGCTTTGGCTACCGACATAAATTGTTCAAAAATACTTTCATGAACATAGAATCGTTGAGGCGCAACACATACTTGACCACAATTGCGCAATTTGGCAACAACCGCTTGATGAGCTACGGCGGCTACATCTACATCTTTGTCAATTATAACTGGGGCATTTCCTCCCAATTCCAACGAAAGTTTAGTAGCTGTTTTGGAAGCGCCATCCATCAATATCTTTCCTACGCGGGTACTTCCTGTAAAACTAATTTTCTTAACCTTCTTGTTTTCTATCATTTCCAAACCACTACTCACGGGTTCAGTATTGATAAGATTGAAAACTCCCTTTGGAATTCCAGATTCATGCAAGGCTAGGGCTAAATTGAAACTAGACAAAGGGGTATACTCCGACCCTCTCAAAACAACGGTACAACCTGCAGCCAATGCTGCTGCTACAGATCTTGCAGGATTGTAAGCCGGGAAATTCCAAGCGGTAATCACTCCAACTACACCAATTGGTTGAAAAATAACCATTGAACGTTTATCAATTCTATTGGTCGGAATCACTTTACCATAACTTCGTTTACCTTCTTCGGCATACCATTCGAACAAATTGGCAGCTACTTGCCATTCTCCTCTACCTTCTAGCATTGGCTTCCCAGTTTCTAGAGCTGTTTCGATGGCAAAAGCTTCACAATTCTTGCGGATATATTCGGCTGTTTTTTTTAAAAACTCAGCACGAAAGTATGGTGTTGATCGTTTCCACTCGTCAAAAGCTATAGCTGCTGCGTCTATAGCTAAGCTACAGTCCTCTTGATTCCCGTAGGGTACTTTTTCCAAGACAGCTTCGGTTGAAGGACTTTGCAAATCCCAAGTAGTACCAGCCAAAGCGTCCTGCCATTGGCCATTTATATATAGTTTTTTCATTAATTTACGGGATATTTAATAGATTACTAAAGTCAAACTTGCTTTATAAAACCTCTTGTATTGACTCTTCCAAAATAGCCAACCCACGATCTAAAATTTCTTCTTCGATAAATAATGGGCTAAGAATACGTATGCAATTAGAATAAGTACCCGAAGTAATAACAATTACCCCTTTTTGAAGACACTTATCCACAATAGCTTTTGTTGAAGAACCATCCGGCATACCTGTAATGGGATCCGTAAATTCAATAGCCAACATAGCACCTAAACCTCGAACATCGGTAATTTTTGTTGGATACAAACTTTGCCAGTGTAAGAACTTTTCTTTCACCTTTTTTCCCACTCTTTCGGCAGCAGTATTGATGTCATTTTTTTGCATGTAATTGATACTAGCCAAGGAAGCCACACAACTCAAAGGCCCTCCCAAATACGTACCTCCTATTAGTCCTGGTTTAATTTTATCCATAATCTCTTGTTTTCCAATAACAGCACCAATAGGCATTCCACCTCCCATTGATTTTGCCCAAGTAGATAAATCAGGAACCACATCATAATGCTCATAGGCTGCCCATTTTCCGGTACGACCAAAACCAGACTGCACCTCATCAAAAATCAAGAGGATGTTGTTATCGGTACAAAATTTTCGGAGGTATTGTACATATTTTTTTGAGGCTACGGTAAATCCGCCTTCACCTTGTACTAATTCCAGAATAATTGCTGCCGTTTGTGTTGCTGAAACGGTAGAAGAAAAGGTTTTATGCAGCTTCATTATCATCAAATCATCAAACTCTTCTTGTGTCATTCTAGAAGACATACTTGGCTTGTAATAAGGATATTCTATCCTATACACTTCAGGAGCATAAGGTCCAGCACCTTCTTTGTATTTTACATTTGAAGTCAATGTCATGGCCATCATAGTACGTCCATGAAAAGAACCGTCAAAACACACAATACCTGCTTTTCCGGTTACCGCTCTTGCAATTTTGATAGCATTCTCTACCGATTCAGCTCCAGACAATGTAAGCATTGCTTTGGTAGCCTCGCCATGTGGCAACAGTTCGCATAATTTTTCTGTCAAATCCAAGTATTGTTCATAGACCGACACATTAAAGGAAGCGTGTATGAATTTATCTGCTTGTTTTTGAATGGCTTTTATAATTTCGGGTACGCCATGTCCTGCATTATTCACTCCAATACCTCCTGCAAAGTCTATTAATTCGTTGCCATCAGCATCAATAATTAGAGCCCCTTTGGCAGATTGAATACTTGATGGATTAAAAATCCCTAAAGCATTTGGCACACTCTTTTTTCTTCTTTCGTATAATTTATCTGTATTATTCATTTGGTTTGCTTGATAATTTTGCTAATTCTAAATCGGGTTGGGCAAATTTGTATATTTTCATATACATATTGGTTTTAGTATCAAAAACACCATCTAAAACGTGGATTTTTTGTCCTAATAATTCATTGAGATGATCCATATCTCGACACATAATGTTGGCTTCGATATCATAATTTCCAGAAACCGAAGCGAGAAAACTAATTTCTGGCAGCTTTGTCAATTCTTCTAAAACTTGCGTAAGATGCGATTTAGGTTTTACTGAAATTAAAACACTCGCATATGCATTTAAACCAATCTTATTAGGATCTACACGGCCAATAATTTTCAAAGTACCATCTTCTACTAAATTGATAAACCGGTGTCTAATGGTACTTACAGCAACATTTATCTCTTTTGAAATTTCTGTAAAAGACATTCTTCCGTCTTTTTGGAGCAATGTCAAAATCTGAAAATCTAAATCATCATCAAGTATACTTCCCATTGTTTCTTTTGTATTATTTAGTTATTTTAAAATATAAATTAATTTTTTTACAAAAATATAATTTCAATTTACTTTTTTTTACAAATTTAAAGGTTTTTCAAAAAACAACTTACCCTTTACCCATGTTTGCCTAGTTTGAACAGCTGACACATCCTCTAGTGTATATGGATCTGCATCCAAAACAATAAAATCGGCAACCTTGTTTACTTCTAAGCTTCCTTTTGTCGCTTCCAAATTATCTGCTATTGCACTGCCTTGTGTATAAGCAAACAGCGCTTGATTAAAGGTGATTTTTTGGTTAGGACCAATGGTAAATCCATCTTTAGAAGTTCTAGTTACTGCCGTTTGCATATTCACCCATGGATTTATTTCTTTTACTACAGGACCATCCGTTGACAAAGCCAAATTGATGCCATTATCCAATACTGTTTTACAAGGATAAACTTCCTCTAGTAAAAAATCAGGCAAAGTTTTTTCGAAATTATTGGCCAACTCATAAATAAAAACCGGTTGCATGGCCGCTGTCATATTCATCCTTTTAAAATCTTGAATATTACTTTCAGACAAAAAACCTACATGCTCAATTCTATGTCTTAATTTGGAATTAATGGCAAATAAATCGCTATACACTTTCAATGTTAAATCGATAGCCATGTGTCCAATAGCATGGGTAGCTACAGAAAAACCTCTTTCTACAGCTTCTTTTGCGGTGTGATAAAATCGGTCATAATCCAATCTAAGCACTCCCTTGTAGTTATCGGTATTTTTGTAAGCAACATTTAATGCCGCTGTAGCCGAACTCAATCCCCCATCAGAAAAAAACTTTACAGTTTTGATTTGTAAAAAATCAGATTCGTAGGGTTCGGGAAGAATTTGCACCTCATCGCTACCATCAGGAATACGCAATGGAAATACATTCATTCGCACTTTTAACAATCCTTCTTTATCAAGTTGAATGTAAGCTTGAAGCAATTCCTCATTGGCGGCAGGATCTGTAGCGCTTGTTATTCCGAGACTCAATAAATACTGATGCGCTTCGAGAATCATGGCTTTATATTCTTCGAAAGTAAAGGAAGGAATAGCATTCATTATCAAACCCAAAGCCCTTTCGGTAAAAATCCCTTGTAAACTTCCGTCCTCATTTTTGCGTATTTCGCCTCCAAAAGGTACTGGAGTTGCTTCATTTACTCCTGCAATTTCGATTGCTTTAGAATTAGCAATACCAATATGCGCACAAGTTCTTATGACAAAAACGGGCCTATCATTTACGACTTCATCTAAATCTTCTTTGGTAGGCAAACGGTTTTCCTCTACTACCATTTCATTAATACCACGGGCCATTATCCATTTGGCCTTTGGATTTTTGGTTGCAAATTCTTTCAATAGTTGTTTGAACTCAACAATAGAGGTTACCCCTCTCACATCCAACATAAACGTACGTAAATGTCCAATTTTCCACACATGAATATGAGCATCGTTCAATCCTGGGACAATAGTTTGGCCTTCTAAATCAATTTCTTTTTCAAAAGAATGCCACTCAGCTCGCACTTTTTTTTCTTTTCCAATAGCTACAATTTTGCCATCCTCACCTATTATCATAGCATTTGCCACACTATTTTTTTTATCTAGTGTGTAAATTTGAGCATTGTATAAAAGTGTATTTTTCATTTTTGGAGTTAAAATATTATTCAATAACCATTTGCAACAAAGGAGCGTAGGTATCTACTCGTCTATCTCGATGAAATTGTAACAAATCGGCCGCTTTTTTACATTGACTATAATCAATAGTAGCATACACAATTTGTTCTTCGCTTCCACCTTTGGCAATTATTTCGCCCAATGGATTACTTACAAAACTGGAGCCGTAAAACGTCATTTCAGAATTTTTGCCCTGTTCCGTTCCCACACGATTCACCGCTGCAATAAAAGTGGAATTACAAATACCGTGAGCACTTATTACTTTTTCCCAAGCATGAGCTGTACTAAATTCAGGCTGATCGGGTTCTGATCCAATTGCTGAGGGATAAAAAATAATTTGAGCTCCTTGTAAGGCAAAAATTCTAGCTACCTCTGGAAACCATTCGTCCCAACAAATTCCAACTGCAATTTTACCAAACTGAGTATTGAAAATAGGATAGCCTGTATTTCCAGGAGTGAAATAGTACTTCTCAAGATATTGCGGGCCATCGGGTATATGATTTTTACGATACTTCCCTAAGTACGCACCATCAGCATCATACACTACAACACTATTAAAGTAAACTCCAGGGCGCACATATTCATACATTGGCACTATAACAACAATGCCTAGTTCTTTGGCAAGCGCCCCAAATCGATCCGAAGTAGGTCCAGGTAGTACTTCGGCATAATCATAATAAGAAACTTCTACATCCTGACCGATATAGAGTGTATTAAATAATTCTTGCAGACAAACAATTTGCGCTCCGTTTTGTGCAGCTTCGCGCACACTATTCAAACTTTTTTGTATGTTTTTTTCTACGTTTTCAACACAAGCCGATTGTATCAACGCAACAGTAACATTAGATTTCATTTACAAATCGATTTAAAAGATTAATTAATTGAGTAAGGGTTTTTGTTGTGTATTGCAATGAATACCACCACCACCAATATTAATAGCTCGAGGATCTAGAGTGATTATTTTGCGATCTGGAAAAGCTTTTTGTAAAATACTTTGAGCCTTACTATCTAATTCTTTCCAATGAGCTGGCGCACCGGGTTTCCAAAATTTTTGGGCCACCACCACTTTGTTTGAGATTAAGAAATTCAAATAACTTGAAGCCAAAATTACTTTGATAGGTTTTCCTGTTGGAATTGGGTTTTGTTTCATTACACTATCATTCGAGGCTAAGTAATCATAAACCCCATCGCCTGGTTGCAAGGTTTCGTAAATGGCAGGTGCAGATGGCATTGGTACTAATACGAAGGGTTTACCATCTTGATCTTTTGCTTTTTTCAAAACCTGTAAATTAGCATCCATTCGACGTTTGTTTTCAGCTGCTATGGGATCCTTTTGAGCTTCCTCTGCTGATATTGAAGTGTACAAAATCGTGTTGGCATTGGCAAAACGAGTATGTTCGTCTATATGTCCACCAGTGGTGATAACGGTGTAAATTTCTTTGACACCTTTTTCGTTTGGTAACTTTGATTTGAAAGTTAAATCATCATCATAGCGACCGTAAGGAATCCAAATAACGTTAGTAACCCCTAACAATCGCTTGTATTCTGCTTGCATTTGCGCTTTTGTCATTTTAGGATTTCTTTGCTTTTCAACAGCTTCTACTACTATCATAGTTCCTTTGCCATTAAATTCACGGTTTCCACCCTCACTAATCATAGCAGAAGAATTTACTTTGATCTTAGCCTCTTTTGCAACATTTTCATCAATCTTTTCTTCAGCTAGAGAATATTCAGAATCATTTGCTTCGTATCCCCAACCATTGAATGAAAAATCGGCAATTTCGAGTTGTTTTTTTGCGTTTACTACAAAAATTGGTCCCATATCTCGCCACCAAACATCATCGTGTGCTATTTTATGAAACCTAACTTTATGAGCTGGCACCTTGTATTTGTCCATTAAAGCTTTTATCCTTTTGATTTGATCCTCGTAAACATATCCTTTTTCTGGATTATCTGGATTTACGGCAATATCTAAATAAACATTTGGAGCGAGTGCTGCCCAAATTTGAACATGCAACTCTTCTACGGACCAACCGGCTTTATTTTCGTAGGTGGGCCATCCCATCCAAACCGATTCTTGAGGTTCAAATTCAGCTGGAAAACGAACTCCTGAAATAGTTTCTTTTTCAATATTGGACGCCGTTTCTTTCTTACAAGAAACCCATCCAAAAGCAATAAACAATAATAGAATTATAGGTATTTTTTTCATAAGTAGACAATTATTATTTTTCAATGTTCAATTGATGGAATTTGGTTTTTTTCAAAATTCTTCATTGGGGTTTACTTCACTTTCTTTTATTGTGAAGCTATATTTTCAAAGGCAAAGGCAAACTTATTAGTAAAGACGAATGCTCCATTCAAAAGTGTCAAATTCATTTGTATTTCAATAAATTGCCCCACAATTTTGTACTGTAATTCTATTGCAGGGCAATCGGTTTTTTCAAACCCTAGATGGTTGCTTCAGTCAACGCTCTTTCGTGCATTACTTCTTGTATGGCATTTTCTATAACATCTAAACCTTCATGTAATTGTTCGTCTGTAATTACAATTGGAGGCAAAAATCGAATGCAGTTGGTATACAGACCGGCTCTAATTAATATTACGCCATTGGCTACGGCCTTCTTAATTACCGACATTGCAAAATCCATATCGGGTTCTTTAGTACTTCTATCTTTTACGAATTCAACTACCAACATTGCTCCTAATCCTCTAACTTCAGCAATTGCAGGAAACTTTTCTTTCATGGCATTAATGCGATCCGTAATGATCTTCCCAACATGTGTTGCTCTATTTAAAAACTCTGGTTTTGCAATTTCTTTTACTGTTGCCAATGCTCCAGCAACAGCAATAGGGCTTCCACTATACGTTCCTCCAATTCCACCTAAATGGGGTGCATCCATAATTTCTGCTTTACCAGTAATGGCTGAAATTGGCAAACCAGAACCAATAGATTTGGCCATGGTAACTATATCTGGTACTACCCCTGAATGTTCTATAGAAAGAAATTTTCCGGTGCGTCCTGCTCCAGCTTGAACTTCGTCTGCAATAAAAACAATACCATGATCATCGCACACTTGACGTATTTTTTCTAAGAATTTTTTAGGTACCGGTATAAACCCTCCTTCCCCTTGAACTGGCTCTATGATAATGGCTGCAACAGCCGAAGGATCTACATGCGATATAAGATTTTGATCAAAACGCTCAATACAAAAATCAATGTATTCTTCTTCTGTCATGCTATCTGGTTTTCTATACACATTAGGAGAATGAAATCTATAAATGTCTTGTGCATAACTTCCAAAACCTTTCTTAAACAAACCATACTTACTTGTTAAGCTCAAAGTCAACATCGTTCTTCCATGGTAAGCCCCTTCAAAACAAATAACCGCTGGTCTTTTTGTATAATATCTAGCAATTGCTACGGCATTTTCTACGGCTTCGGACCCTGAATTGGCCAACAAAGTTTTTTTAGGAAAACTACCTGGAGTTAATGCATTTAGTAATTCAGCAAATTCTAAGTAGGGTTCAAAAGTAGTTACCAAGGCTCCAGGATGGATATAGCTATCCAATTGCGCTTTTACTGCATCAATAACTACTTGTGGTCTGTGGCCTAAATTGACCATACCAATACCGCCAGCAAAATCAACCAGTTGATTGCCATCAACATCCCAAACTAGTGCGCCTTCGGCTTTTTCAACAACCACTTCTGTAGACTTTCCAAGACCTGCAGGAAGTGCAGCAGCTCTTCTTGCTAAAATTTCCTTACTTTTTGGACCAGGAATTTCGGTTACTTTTTTTATTTGATTTCCCATTGTTTCTATTTTTTTTTTTTTTTATTGTTCTTTAATTTTTAGCTTAAAATTTTCGTCAACTGGATAATACATTAAGATACTTGCATATCCTGATTGAGGATCATTGATGTAATTATACATTGGCCTAATCCATCTAAACCCTGCTTTCATTTGAGGCGTTATGGTTGGATCGTTGTATTTTCTAATTTCCAAAGCATAGCAATACTCCTCTATGGTCATCTTATCTTTAAAATTGCCAAAACCAATTGTCATTCCAGCAATGATTTGTCCTTTAAGACCTAATTGTTTACAGATTTCATGACGGGCTTGATACAATTCTCTCGATAGTCCTATTCCTCTATATTCTGGTAAAACGCCCATGTCTATACCATACATCCAATCGCCATCCGGAATTTGTACGTTGGTTATCCATAGATTATCCGTTTCTTCCAAAAAAGTACTATCATGTTCCGGGAAATTGCATCTAAATGTGCTTGCAGAGGCAATAATTTCGCCCTCTTTTTCTATCACTAACTGTCCCTCTGGAAAAACTTTAACATGATTAGCAAAATGTTCTTGAGTCAAAATTTCAGAAGGATGTAATGTAGGATAGCATCGAGATTGCACATATTCCATGGCTAAAGCATCGTCCACAGTGGCATTTCGAATAACAAATTCATTGTTATGTATTGACTTACAAATCATGACACTCACTTTTTATAATTAATTACAATACAAATCCTGCTACTAAATACATTACTATAGAAATTGAAAAAATAATTAATTGATATGGGAATTGAGAAATTCCGTGTTTCATCATATCTACTTTACAAGACTGTGCAGTAAGCACTCTATTATCCGAAAAGAAACAAGCGGCAGCTCCCCAAACGGTACCCGATGCCAATGCTCCCTGTGTTAACCAAAAATCAGCTCCAAGTTTTTGGGACAACAAGGCTGTAGTTGGTACTAAAATGGCATAAATACCCCAGTTAGACCCTGTTGCCCAACAAATCCATGCAACTAAGCCAAATACAATAACTGGTAAGGTTGCACCATTCAACCATGAAATTCCTTGTAAATTCTCAGCTACAAATTCATTAAATCCTAGGGCATTTTGCACATCTTTCAACAAGTAAGTGAATCCTAAAACGGTTAACACAAAAGTGATCGTTTCTAGCCCTATGACAAAGTTTTTAGAAATTTTATTAAATTTATTAACCTTAAAAATCAGGAAGTAACAATAGGTAAACACTACCGCGGTTACAATTCCTCGCAATGCATCGATGCTACCAAAAATTGTTTGAGTCGAAAAATCTAAGGATCCCCAATACTCCATATCCCAAGGATAAGGGAAAATGGTACACCAAACCAAGACACTCAAAGGAAGAATAAAATAACTTAATTTTCCTTTCTTACCATTTTTTCTTGGCAACTCCAAATTTACCTCTGGTATAACCACTTCGCTTTCGGCTTGACGAATTAATTTCAAATCAGGCACCAAGTGAAAAACCACTAATGCTCCTAAAATCAAAGAAATCCAAGCTGAAAAATTATACGGAATCGTATTTACAAAAGCCTCAATTGCTCCATCATAAGGTTTTCCATCAGCCCCAACTAGCCCTTTCACATTAACTAGTTGAGAACCATAAAAAATAGTCCAAGTTGAAATAGGGAAAATGATAGTAAAAGGCACACAAACAAAACTTAATACTAAAGCTAATTTTTCTCTAGACACCCCAAATTTATCCGTAATAGGACGCATGGTATTCCCCACAGACAAGGCACTCAAATAATCATCTAAAAAGAAGAAAAAACTTAAAAAATAAGCCATAATCAAGGAACCTTTTTTAGTGGTTACGTGCTTTTGTGAATAGGCAGCTACAGCTTTAATTCCTCCAGAGGCACTTAACAATTGTACAAAAGCACCATAAAGAATACAGACCAAGATGACCCATATTAATCCTTGATCATGCGCATCTCTAGCGATAGAAGAAAACATTCCATCAAACATGTTTAAAGGAAAGATCAACCCTTCTCCCTCTGGAAAATACTCCTTCGAACCTCCAACTTTTGTCAAAAGTCCAAAACCTACTGCACAACCTATAATAAGTGGCTCCAAGGCCTTTCTTGAAATGATAGCAATACCGAGAACAACAAATGCGGGTACCAACGCATAGGAATCGTTAAAATAAAACAAGCTAGCTAAAAACAATAAAGCTACCCCAATGATAATTGAAATGGATTTCATTCTTTGTAAATGTGGTTTAAGTTAATATAAATGGTTTGGTTAGTTACAATTTATCGTGTTATACACAAAAACCCATCTTGTAAATAAATTAACCTCTATGAGTTTATTTTGTAAATCTAACAATATATTTTAATTTATCAAAAAAATATTTTAATATTTTAAGTATTTTTGTATTTTTGAAAAAATAACAAACCAAAAAACCAATGTATCAAGAAGTAAAAAATTTCAGCAACGGCGAATTTGTTTCGGCAAGTTCCAACATTACTCACAATGTATTCTCCCCTTTAGACGGAAGCCTACTTACTACTTTTAAAGAATCTACCAAAGAAGATTTAAATGCTATTATTGAACACGCTAAATTGGCTCAAAAAAAATGGCAAAAAGTTACGTTAAAAGAACGAGCTCAAGTATTCTATAAATACAAACAACTTTTAGAACAAAATATTGATGAGTTAACCGAAATCATTCACCGTGAAAACGGTAAAATACACAGCGAAGCTAAAGCCGAGATTGACAAAGCCATTGAACTTACTGAGTTTGCTTGTTCATTACCTCAATTTGTAAACGGTGAAAACATGGAAGTGAGCAAAGGGGTATATTGCTCTTCTACAAGGGTACCTGTGGGCATTGTTGCTTCTATAGTACCCTTTAACTTCCCGACAATGGTACCGCATTGGACCATAGTAAACGCATTAGCACTTGGGAATGCATTTATTTTGAAACCCTCAGAAGCTGTACCTGTAAGCAGTCAATATACTGCGAGGTTACTCAAACAAGCCGGTTTACCCGATGGATTATTCAATATCATCAACGGAACACAAAGTACAGTAGAAGCCCTTTGTGACCACCCAGAAATCACGGCACTTACCTTTGTTGGCTCTACCAGAGTAGCTAAAATTGTATTCCAAAGAGCCAGTCAAAACTTAAAACAAGTACTTGCTTTAGGTGGTGCCAAAAATCACATCCTATTATTACCAGATGCACATCCTGATATGGCCGCATCCAATATAGTTGCATCCATGAGCGGGTGCGCTGGCCAAAGATGTATGGCAGCCGCTACGCTAATTGCCGTTGGAAAATGCGATGCCATTCTCGATAAACTTGTAGCTGAAGCGCAAAAAGTTCAATGTGGCACAACCTTAGGCGCTGTCATTTCCAAAGCTGCCAAAGAAAGAATTGAAAACTACATTACTGAGGCGGAACAACAAGGAGCTAAAATCATTTTAGACGGAAGAAACACCATAGTTACAGGCAAAGAAAACGGCTATTATGTAGGTCCAACTATAATTGACCATGTAACTGCCGACATGAAAGTGGCACAAGAAGAAATTTTCGGTCCCGTTCTTGCCATTATCAGAGTGAACACAATTGATGAAGCACTTGCCATAGAAAACAACAATCCTTATGGTAACGCCTGTTCAGTATTCACACAAAATGGGGGTTATGCCAATTATGTAACCGAAAATGCTTCCGCTGGTATGTGTGGCGTAAACATTGGCGTTCCGGTTCCAAGAGAACCTTTTGGTTTTGGCGGATGGAATGAATCTCGCTTTGGATCTGGTGATATTACTGGAAAAAGCGCCATATCATTTTTTACTAAAGAAAAGAAAACTACAACCAAATGGAATCCTGAAGCAGGCATCAATTGGATGAGTTAGTCAACAAAAAAACCTAGTATGTATCAAAATCTATTAGCAATACCATGTTAACAAAAGAACAAATAATTAACGACAGCAAACAATACAGTTTGTTTTCGTGGTCTGCACAAAGCAACCTCAACCCAATTGCCATTGAAAAAGCCAAAGGGGTCTATCTATACGATTATGATGGCAATAAAATTATCGACTTCTCCTCTGGTTTAATGTCGGTAAATATTGGACATGGGGATCAAAGAGTTACCAAAGCTGTTGTAGAACAAATGGAAAAAGTAAGCTTTGTAACCCCAAGTTGTACTACAGAAATCAGAGCTAAATTAGCCAAAAAACTAGCCGAGATTTGCCCTGGCGATTTGAACAAAGCTTTTTTTACACTTTGCGGCACCTCATCGGTTGATAACGCCATCAAGCTTGCACGCCTTTACACTGGAAGACACAAAATCATAGGAAGATATCGTGCCTTTCACGGTGGTTCTATCGGCGGAATGTCGGTGGGTGGAGATCCAAGAAAATTAGCCAATGATAGCCAACAAATGCCCAACGCCATTCATATTGATGATCCGTATCATTTTTTTGGCATGAAAAATTTAGACGAAGCCACCAAACTTCAACTAAGCTTAGAATACGTAGAACGCATCATCCATTTTGAAGGTAAATCTAACATTGCTGCATTTATTTTTGAAGGAGAAAGCGGTTCCTCTGGTTGCCTTCATTATCCAAAAGGCTATCTTAAAGGTATCAAAGCATTGTGCGAAAAATACGGAATCTTATTCATAGCCGACGAAGTGATGTCGGGTTTTGGTAGAACAGGCAAATGGTTTGGATTTGAAAACCACGATATTATTCCCGATATGGTGTGTATGGCAAAAGGACTAACTGCCTCTTATCTTCCTCTTGGCTGTCTTATGGTTTCGGATAAAATTGCACAAAAATTCGAAAATACCCCCATGATGGTTGGCCTAACCTACAATGCGCATCCCGTGGCTTTAGCTGCTGCTTTGGCTGTGATCAAGATATACGAAGATGACAACTTAATAGAAAACACTCGTCAAAAAAGCCTCTATTTAGAACAAAACATAAACGAACTACGCCAAAAACATCCCAGCATGGGAGAATTTAGAAACACAGGCTTATTGGGCTGTTTAGACGTGCTAAAAAACAAAAAAAGTGGCGAATTAATTGCTCCATATAATGCTTCTGGAGACGATTTAAAGGTAACCAATCTAATTGCAGCAAAACTTAGATCGGCTGGATTATACACCTTCGTAAGATGGGGATATATTTTTATCGCTCCACCTTTGTGCATCACGGAATCCGAAATAGATGAGGGACTTGCTATTATATCTCAAGCGTTAGAAATTGCCGATTCATATTTAGAAGATTAAAGATTTTTATAATAAAATACCTCGCTTAAAGATTACATTTCGCCCAAACTCATTAAAACAGTTCTTACAAAACTAAGAACTGTTTTTTTTGTGTCATACTTTTTCAAGAACTGACACAAATTTAGAATACCTTTATCGATTTGTGAGATACGTTATTCCATATCAGTTCATTTCCTTAAAAATCATTGAAACATTTTAATTAAAAAAAATACCTTACCTACCTATTTTTACATTATTTTTGAATTAAATAATTTTTTTTAATAATGAACCCCAATATCAATAAATTATTTGAAATAGCCCAGAAAAAAAATCGATGCATAATCGGTTTAATGTCTGGGACCTCATTAGACGGACTAGATATCGCTTATTGCAAGATTTCAAATGCTGGATTAGAGACGAAAGTTACCCTACTACAATTCGAAACCGTATCATATTCGGAAGAAATTAAAACAGAAATCAGAAAAGTTTTTGCCCAAAAAACCATTGATTTCCAACACTTGGCCATCTTAAACGAATGGATTGCCCTACTCCATGGCAATATGGTATTGGATTGTTTAAAAAAATGGAACATCCCTGTAAGTGAAGTAGATTTAATTGCTTCTCATGGGCAAACCGTGATGCATGCGCCAAAAATATTACATCAAATAGAAAAATTCCCCAATGCTACCTTACAAATTGGCGATGGCGATCACCTGGCTGTCACTACAGGTTGTATAACCGTTTCGGACTTTAGACAAAAACACATAGCTGGCGGTGGCGAAGGCGCACCATTGGCCGTATATGGTGATTATTTCTTGTTTGGTTCTACTGAAGAAAACCGGATCTTACTCAATATTGGCGGTATTTCAAATTTCACTTTACTACCAAAATCTGGTGATTTCGAAAATGTATTTGTGACCGATACAGGAACAGGCAACACCTTAATTGATTATTATACGCGATTGCATTATCCGGAACTAAGTTATGATAAAGATGCAGAAATAGCTAGCTCAGGAAAAATCAACACCCCCTTATTACATGAATTAAAATCCAATTCTTTTTTTGAGGCCCCTTTTCCTAAAAGTACCGGACCTGAACTTTTTAGTAAAGAGTACTTAGAAAAAGCTATTGAAGCCACCAAGTTATCCTCTCTCTCGATTCCTGATGTGCTGGCCACTCTAACTAGATTCACAGCAGAAACTATTGCTGAGGCTATTGTAAAAGTTTGCCAAGAAAGAGACATCATGGATACCTCAACCAAAATCTATATTTCGGGCGGAGGATTACACAACCCCTTATTGATGCAACATCTCAAAGAAATACTCCCTTTCGACCTTAAGGCTACCGCAAGCTTAGGGATTGATAGCGATGCCAAAGAAGCTATTTTGTTTGCTCTTTTGGCTAATGAAACCGTTGCAGGTCACGTGAATTATTCTGCCAAACAAAGTAAAATTCCGATGATTCGTATGGGAAAAATTTCTTTCCCAAATTAACCCAACATTTTTAGTAAAAATCCCTTTAAAAACCTATTTTTGGGAGCTTTAAAATCCAAAATCAAATGACAAAACAATCACTTTCTCTTCTTTTCATCCTATTCCTATCATCTTGCCTTAGTTTTTCTCAAGAAAAAGAATTTTATCCTAAACAAGAATTTAGAGGAGTCTGGATTGCCACAGTAGTTAATATTGACTGGCCAAAAAGTGGCAAAGATGAAGTGGAAAAACAAAAAAAAGACTATTTGGCCACACTTGATGCTTACCAAAAACTTAACTTCAATGCTGTTATTGTGCAAATTCGAAGTGTAGGCGATGCTTTTTACCCTTCCAAATTGGCCCCTTGGTCAAGATTCTTGACCGGAAAAGAAGGTAAAGCACCTGAACCTTATTTTGACACCTTGGAATGGATGATTCAAGAAGCGCATGAGAGAGGTTTTGAATTTCACGCTTGGTTAAATCCGTATAGAGCCACTTTTGACTTAAATAAAGAACAATTAAGTCCAGATCATGATGTAAACAAACATCCCGAATGGATGATAAAATACGGGACCCGCTATTATTATGACCCTGCGTTGCCGGAAGTACAAGAACATTTGTTAAAAATATTTGAGGAAGTAGTTGAAAATTACGATGTAGACGCTATACATTGTGATGATTATTTTTATCCTTATAGAATTCCTGGCGAAGAATTTAACGATGCTGCATCGTTTAAAAAATTCGGAAACGGATTAACTTTAGACGATTGGAGAAGATACAACATTACTTCTTTTGTCAAAAAAATACACGAACTAATAAAAGAGAAAAAACCTTGGGTTCAATTTGGCATAAGCCCTTTTGGAGTATGGCGTAACAAATCCAAAGACCCCAAAGGATCTGATACCAATTCTGGACAAACCAATTATGATGATCTATTTGCCGATCCAATCCTTTGGATGAATAATAAATGGATCGATTACCTTGTTCCTCAATTGTATTGGAGTATTGATCATAAGGTAGTTTCGTATGCCAAGCTATTGCAATGGTGGTCTGAGAACTCGCATGATGTGAATTTGTACATGGGTAATGCTTCGTATAAAATCAAAGCAGATTCTGATAAAAAATGGAACAATCCAAAGGAAATTCCAAATCAGATAGATTTAACACGAGCCAATCCCAAAGCACATGGTAATGTTTATTTCAGTGCCAAAGCATTTGTAGACAATAACAAGGAAGTTACAAGATTGTTGCAAAACGAACAATACAAATACCCCGCCCTTGCCCCTGTAGCACCCCGATTAAAAAACGTGGTAGTTGACACACCTGTTGTCAACACCATTGAAGAAGAGGATGATGCTGAAAATTATGCCTTTACCCTACAAAACCCACTAAATACTAAAGTTCGTTTTGTAATGGTTTATGGTGCTAAAAAAGCTTCCAAAATCAATTTAGAAGACCCTAGCCAAATCATCAAAAAACAGTTTATTGATCCAAAAGCGAACATCATCTATTTTAAAATTCCGAAAAAAGACCTTCACAAAAACAAAGTCTCTGCCATAACCTTTATTGATCGTAATGGTAATGAAAGCAAGGAAACTATAGTTGACTTACCAGAAAATCAAGAAAATTAAACTATCATCTTTACATCTATTAACCCACCAAAAATGAATTCTGAAAAAAACCCATGGTATTGGATACCATTATTAAACTTTGCTTCAGGTTTTCCTTATGCAATTATCATTACTGTTT
Organism: Flavobacterium riviphilum; assembly: GCF_055231795.1. Taxonomy (NCBI): domain Bacteria; kingdom Pseudomonadati; phylum Bacteroidota; class Flavobacteriia; order Flavobacteriales; family Flavobacteriaceae; genus Flavobacterium; species Flavobacterium riviphilum. Next base: position 71,311 of record NZ_JBUYSY010000002.1, on the reverse strand, counting down.
CGGTATTAATGTACAAAAGTCTAGGCATTAGCAACGAAGATATTGGTGTATACACCAGTTTACTATACCTCCCTTGGGTAGTTAAACCACTTTGGAGCCCCTTTATCGACTTATACAGTACAAAACGCAAATGGTTTTTGGCCATGCAATTGCTGATTGCCATCGCATTTTTAATTGTAGGATTTTCAATCCCCACCAATCATTTTTTCTTTTTGAGTTTGGCTTTATTTTGGGTAGCTGCTTTTGCCTCTGCTTCCAATGACGTGGCCATTGATGGATTTTATTTATTAGCACTAAGCAAAGACCAACAATCTTTTTTCTTAGGCATACGCAGTACCTTTTACCGACTATCCATGTTAACTGCCAATGGTGTTATCGTGGTGTTGGGAGGCTTTTTGGAAAATAAATTTGGAGACAATAGCAAAGCATGGTCATGGACTATGATTATTGTTGCATTGGTTATGATATTTATTACCATTTACAACTTTTTCATGACACCAAACTCTGAAGAATCAACAACTACCAATACTATTGATAAAGAACAAAAAACAAGTTTTACAGAAGTTTTCATTTCTTTTTTCCAAAAAAAACAAATAGGATTGATTCTAACATTCATCTTAGTGTATCGCTTAGGCGAAGCACAATTGATGAAAATGCTTGCTCCTTTTTTAGTAGATGACGTTGCTAAAGGAGGCATGGGATTAAGCACCGAAGATGTTGGAATTATCTATGGTACGTTTGGAGTAGCCGCTTTGGTGATTGGAGGAATCATCGGAGGAATTGTCATCTCTAAAGATGGTTTAGGAAAATGGATGCTCCCGATGATCCTCACGATGCATTTACCTATTTTAGGATTCGTCTTATTGGCCTATTTCCATCCAAGCTCTCAACTTTATATCTATTTGGCAGTAGTTATTGAGCAGTTTGGCTATGGTTTTGGATTTGCAGCATTCATGATGTTTTTAATCTTTGTTGCCGAAGGCGCTTCCAAAACTTCTCATTACTCATTAGCCACTGGTTTTATGGCCTTAGGGATGATGCTTCCTGGTATGGCTAGTGGGTATATTCAAGAATACTTAGGCTATGGTAATTTCTTTGTTTGGGTATTTATTGCCACCATACCTGGAATTATTTTATCTCGATTTTTAATTTTCCCATACGATTTTGGAAAAAAATCAACAGAAAATAAATAATATTTCTCATGACTACAGTACAAAAAATTGGACAATTCTTTTTCCCAGCAGTTTTCATCAATGATACTGAAGAAAACATTCAGGCCACTGAAAAATTAATAAGAGAGTACAACATTGGTGGACTAACCTTTTTCCACAGTCGAGCTAGTGCGGCAACGAATTACGAAAGCAATAAAAAAATTGAATTCAACGATAACAGCTTTGAACGTTTAAAAGCCTTAATCATTCGTTATCAAAAAGCAGCCCAAACCCCTTTGTTAATGAGTATTGATGCCGAATGGGGCTTGGCCATGCGTGTTGAAAAAACACCTCAATATCCATATGCCATTACACTTGGAGCTATTCCAACAGCCGATAAAGAATTGGTATATGAAATTGGAAAACAAATTGGGTTGGATCTAAAAGCTGCGGGCATCCATTACAATTTATCCCCCTTAGCCGATATCAATACTGATCCTAACAATCCTGTAATTGGATATCGCTCATTTGGTGAAAATAAAGACAAAGTAGCTTCGCTTGCCGTAGAATATTTAAACGGTATGTCGGAAGTAGGTGTTTTAGGATGCCTCAAACATTTTCCTGGTCACGGCAACACCAATGTAGATTCGCATCTGGGATTGCCCGTATTGAAAGAAACTTTAGATGATTTAATGGAACACGAATTGGTTCCTTTTATCAAAGGCATAGAAAACGATGTGGATTCTATTATGATAGGACATTTGGCCGTACCCTCACTAAATGATGGACAAAATACATCGGCTACTTTATCAAAAGTGGTCATAGAAGGTTTACTTCGCCAAAAACTGGGTTATCAAGGTTTAATTATTTCGGATGCGTTGAACATGCATAGTGTTTCAAAACTTTACGAAACCAAAGGACAGTTGGAATGGGAAGCATTTAATGCAGGAAATGACGTGCTTTGCTTTGCCGAAAACGTACCCGAAGGTATTGAAGCCATCCTGAAAAATGCCCAACCAGAAAGAATAGAAGCTAGTTATCAAAGGATTTTGAAGTACAAACAAAAAGCTGGTTTATTTGATACTACTTCCGATGCTGCACCTCATTTTGACTGGGATACGACACAACAACTCAATCGAAAATGTGCCGAAAAAGCAATCACTCTCATCAAAAATGACACTAAGGAATCCATAAAAACATTCATTAATCAGAGTGAATCGGTAGCGAAAATCAGTATCTATCGCCCAATTGACAATCCCTTTTTAAATGCACTTAAAAATGATATAAAGGGTGATTCGTTTTCAATTGCATTAAATGATACAAGTTTCAATGACAAATTGACCGAAATCGAAAAGTATGATACTTTGGTAATTGCTTTATTTGTTCCAAAAGCAAAACCTTTAGCGAATTTTGAAATTGAAGATCATATTATCCAATGGCTAGAAAATAGCGTTGGAAGCAAAAAAGTAATCTTCCATTTATTTGGTAATCCATATGCTTTACAAGTACTACCTACTATTCTAAATTCAAAAGCATTGGTAGTGGCTTATCAAGATTTAAAAGAATTTCAAGAAGTAGCCGCTCAAAAAATAACTGCAAATTTACCCTACGAGGGCAACCTTCCGGTTAAAATAATCTATCAATAAGAAGATTTGAATAAACCTAAAATATAAAACCCTAAAGTTTACCTCTTTAGGGTTTTTACATAAAAACTTCCTCAAACAAAACTATTCAAAGAAAATCAATCGAACACTCTAATAAAAATTTAGAACCTAGAACTTCAATAGTAAAAATTTAGTTAAATAAAATTAAAAAAAGAAAGGCACTTAATTTTCACAGTCTTCCCAATAATTTTCATAAGTATTTGATTTTCAGTAGTTTTAAAAATAATACAACGTTTTCGTTAAAATCAACAATTTAAATAAACAATAATCAAAGTTTATGACCAAATAATGAATTATAATTAAAATCTTTAGTGATCCCCAAACACTGTGCTTATCTTTGCAAAAGAAAAAATAACAAAATCTTAAATAATAATTCTATGTCATTAGTAGGTAAAAAATTTCCAAGTATTGCGGTTGATGCTATCTCTGAAATGGGAGATAATTTGAAAATCAACATTTTTGAAGAAGCAGTAAACAACAACAAAAAAGTATTGTTGTTCTGGTACCCAAAAGATTTCACTTTTGTATGTCCAACAGAATTACACGCTTTTCAAGCCGCTTTACCAGAATTTGAAAAAAGAAATACAATCGTAATTGGTGCTTCTTGCGATACTAACGAAGTACACTTTGCTTGGTTGAACACACCAAAAAACAATGGTGGTATCGAGGGAGTAACGTATCCAATCTTGGCTGATACTAACAGAAACTTGGCTAACATTCTTGGTATTTTAGATATCGAATCTACTAGCTACAGCGAAGAAACTGATTCAGTAATCATCGAAGGATCAAATGTACCTTACAGAGCTACTTATTTGATTGATGAAACAGGTAAAATTTTCCACGAAAGCGTAAACGATATGCCATTAGGTCGTAACGTAAACGAATATTTACGTTTGGTAGATGCTTACACGCACATTCAAGTAAAAGGTGAAGTTTGTCCTGCTAACTGGGAAGCTGGTAAAGAAGCAATGACTGCTGACAGAAAAAGTACTGCTGAATACTTAAGCTTAAACTAATAACAAGTTCCAGATTTTAAATTCCAAATTCCAATGTAATTCGTTTAGCACTATCAAAAATTGGAATTTGGGATTTTAAAAATTGAATTTTAAAATTTAAATTATGTTAATCGAATTAAACGAAGATACGCTAGGGACTTTGGTAGCCCAAAACGAAAAAGTAGTGGTTCAATATTCGGCTTCTTGGTGTGGTAATTGCAGAATTATGAAACCAAAATTCAAAAAAATGGCTACTGAAAACGAAAACATTACGTTTGTTTTGGTAGATGCCGAAAATTCACCCGAATCTAGAAAGTTAGCCAATGTGAGTAACCTACCCACTTTTGCTACGTTTGTTGGAGGAAAATTAGTTAACGAAACACAGACGAACAAAGCAGAAGTTTTAGCCGATTTAGTAAAAGAAATCGCTTAAGAAAACGAGTAACTCCCACTTACAATTATTTCCAATCTATATACATTTATTCCAATGAAATTACCTGTTATCAAACACCTGACTCAATTTATAGAAGAAAACGATCAAGATTACATCATTGAAACTATAGAAGTTTTAGAAGCGCTTACAGAAGTTCCTTCTTTGAAAGACGAAGAGTTGGATGTGATAGGCGAATTAATTTCGAATATGTATGGTGCTTTGGAAGTACATAAAATGGTGAAAACGGGCACTGATAAGAAAGAAGCTTTGAATACGTTTATGAAACGTGTCTTGGGATCAATCGATAAATAGGTTCTGTTTTATACAATATCAAAAAGCCTGCAAAAACGTTGTCTTTGCAGGCTTTTTGATTATATAAAATTAGGAAAAAATTATTCCATTTCTTCAAGTAGTTCCGCTTTTAAGGCTTCGGCTTCGTAGGTATCTGTATCGTACTTTGGTGCTGTAGATGCTTTAAGAGTATTAAAACGTTCTAGCGCCTCTACTTCATCTTCTTCCCCACTAAAATAAGGAAAAACATCCACAATAGGAGATTCAGAAATAGCTGGAATAGTATACTCGCCCATGGTATTTTTCATAGCAATTGTAGTATTATCATACGCCTCTTTTACATCATTGGCTTGGACTAAAAGATACATATTGGTCTTGCGCTCTTTACCACTTTCTTCATCAAAAGCCAACAAAGACACTTTACTTTTGAACCAACGATCAGCATTTTCAAAAGGATGAATCTCGGCATAGTTCCCCACTTTTATGTTGGTAATTTTGAACTCTTCACTAATGTAAGCTGCCATTTCTTCATTGATTCGTTTTTCAGCCTCTGTGTAGGATAAGGCATCTACCAAATAAGGTTCGGTGGTAATCTTTTGTCCACCAGTTTCATCGGTTTTTCTGTACTTTATTTTGCATTCGTACCAAATTGTGCTCATCTTGATTTTTTTTAGGGAGCCAAAGATACTTTTAAATGCAGAACAAACTAGACAATTTTAAAATAGATATTCACAATTTTACCTCTAAAACCCCTCAATCAAATTCTAAAGATTTATTACAAAAATCCAATTTCAATATTGTTTTATAAAACACTTTATTTGATTATTCTCCTACTCGAATAAAACAAAACTTTATTTGTAAATTTGTCATCCAATTTTAATTTCAATCAAAATGCCAACTATTACAAAAACACTATCTTTTAGATGGTCAGATTTGGATCCTAATTTTCATATGCGTCACAGTGTGTATTACGATTTTGGGGCACAACATCGTGTTGAAATTTTAGAAGAACTAGGACTATCTCTTAAGGTATTGAAAAAAGCCCATATTGGACCGGTCTTATTCCGAGAAGAATGTGTTTTTAAAAGAGAAATCCATTTTTCAGATACAATTGTCATGCATACCAAAATTGCTAGGATGAAACCTGATGCTTCACGTTACACCATTGTACACGAATTTTACCGAGAGGATATATTATGCGCTGTAATTACTGTTGAAGGCGCCTGGATGGATACTAAACTGCGTAAACTAGCTGAACCTATGCCTGATATTGTGGTTAACGCTCTAAATTCCTTTCCAAAAACAACTGATTTTAGTTCACTTTAACATCAAAATATGTTCACGATACAACAAATTAAAGCAGCACATGCCAAAGTGAAATCTGGTGCTGATTTTCCAAATTATATTCAAGAATTAATTGCATTAGGCGTACAAGGCTATGATACTTTTGTATCGGACGGGCATGTAGAATATTTTGGCGTAGACAATTTTAGAGCAAGTGCTACAGAAACCTACACTCCAATTGAAATCAACCCTTTTGTCAACAAAGAATTGTTTATTGAATTCTTATGGAGACATCAAGAAGGGCAAAGCGATTACTTAACTTTTTGCAAACAAGCGAGTCAATGCGGAATTGCACGTTGGGCCGTAAACCTTATTGAGAAAACCTGTACCTATTTCGACTCCAATCAAAATAGTATACTCATTGAGAAAATTCCAATTTAATTAACACTCTTATACAAAAAAGGACTTGTCATATTCTATGCAAGTCCTTTTTTTTATTCTTCTTCGGTAACATGGGTTTTACAATAATTGCGCCATCTTTCGATACAATCCTGGAAATCAGCGGGGATTTCAGTATCAAAACGCATCATTTCACCAGTTGTTGGATGTACAAAACCTAAGGTTTTAGCATGCAAAGCTTGTCTCGGCAGAGCTTTAAAACAATTTTCGATAAATTGCTTGTATTTTGTAAACGTTGTACCTTTTAAAATCAAATGCCCTCCATAACGTTCATCATTAAACAACGGATGGCCAATGTGTTTCATGTGCGCTCTAATTTGATGAGTACGTCCGGTTTCAAGTTGGCAAGAGATCAAAGTAACATAGCCAAAACGCTCCAACACTTTATAATGAGTTATAGCTGGTTTTCCAATTTCGGGATCATCAAAAACAGCCATTTGCATACGATCTTTTAAATGTCTGGCTAAATTTCCTTCTATAGTTCCGCTATCAGCAACAACATTACCCCAAACCAATGCAACATATTCGCGTTCGGTTGTTTTGGCTTCAAATTGTTTGGCCAAATGAGTCATAGCGGCTTCGGTTTTTGCAACCACCAAAAGTCCCGAGGTGTCTTTATCTATTCGATGTACTAATCCCGGACGCTCACTACTGTTCATAGGTAAATTATCAAAATGATGAGCCAAAGCATTCACCATGGTACCTGTGTAGTTGCCATGACCAGGATGTACTACCATCCCAGGCTCCTTATTAATTAACAACAAAGCATCATCTTCATAAACGATATTCAACGGAATATCTTCTGGAAGAATATGATTTTCATAAGGAGGATGCGACAACATAACTGTTATCACATCAAAAGGTTTTACTTTGTAATTGGATTTGACAGGTATATCATTTACAAAGATATTTCCATCATTAGCCGCATTTTGAATTTTATTTCGCGTAGCATTTTGAATCAAATTCATCAAATACTTATCGATTCGTAAAAAAGCTTGTCCTTTGGGGACTTCAAATCGATAATGCTCAAACAACTCATCTTCTATTTCTAAAGGCTCTTCATTATTGTTCATCAGCAATCGTTTCTGTTTCTTCTACTGCAGGTACCTGCAAGGTATCATTAAGTTGATCTTCTTCATAACTCCCTTTTCCATCTCCTAAAACCAAGTCAATTTTAGATGATTTTAAAACGCGATCGCCCGCTTTCATATTTCTGCCTTTAAAACGCATTTCCAAAACCATATCTTTGGCCATATTTGGAATATAGGTAACAGTTCCAAGTTCTAGTCCTAATGCTTTTAAAGTGGGCACTGCTTCTCTATATGTTTTCTCAATTAAATTGGGCAATTTAATGGATGAGAATCCTGAAGCATTAATTTTTATATATACTTTTCTACCTACTTTTACTTTAGTTCCTGGCAAAGGATCTTGTTCTACCACACTAAATTTCGGGTAATCATCTCTATAATCTACACTATCCAATAGCACATAATCTAGATCCAAATCATCTAATTTTTCTTCTACTTGATCTTCGGTAAGCTTAGCTAAATTAGGAACGGCGATTTCATGCCCATGATCTGTGGTATAGGTTAACCAATGCATAAAAAAGTAGGCAATAGCAACAATAATACCCAAGGCAATAAATAGCTGTCCAAAAAACACACCACTGGTAAGATACTTACGTAAACTCATATTTTAAATTTTAAGAAGCACAAAGATAAAGGTATTTCGTTTCAAAAAAAATGATAATTTTGTTTTGAATCCGTTTGATCGATTCTGTTGATTAAACAAAAACCCAATTAACCGACTAAACTTTTAAAATGAAAAACATTGCCATTATCATGGGTGGATATTCTAGCGAATACAAAATCTCCTTAATCAGCGGAAACGTAGTGTATAAAACGCTAGACAAAACCAAATACAACCCATACCGCATCCATATTTTTAAAGAAAAATGGGTGTACGTAGATGAAAATGATACTGAATTTCCAATCGATAAAAACGACTTTTCTGTAACGGTCAATGGAACAAAAATTCAATTCGACTGTGTTTTCAATGCCATTCATGGTTCTCCTGGAGAAGATGGACTTATGCAAGCTTATTTTGAATTGTTGCAAATTCCTCAAACTGCATGCGATTATTACCAAGCTGCCTTAACTTTTAACAAGAGAGATTTACTCTCTACTTTAAAACCTTATGGCATTAAAACGGCTGCTTCGTATTACCTTAACAAAGGCGACTTGATTAACACAAAAGAAATTGTTGCCAAAGTAGGATTGCCTTGTTTTGTAAAACCCAACAAAGCAGGTTCTAGTTTTGGGATTTCGAAAGTCAAAACCGAAGCCGAATTGCCTATCGCTATCGAAATTGCGTATAAAGAAGACAACGAAATCATTATTGAAAGTTTCTTAGATGGTACCGAAGTGTCTGTTGGTGTAATCAATTACCAAGGAAAAATTACTGTTTTACCTATCACTGAAATTGTTTCTGAAAATGATTTCTTTGATTATGAAGCTAAATACGAAGGCAAATCGCAAGAAATCACCCCTGCTCGTCTTTCCGAAGAAATGACGCTAAAAGTTGGCGAAATTGCCAAACGTGCCTATCAAGTATTGAAAATGAAAGGATTTTCACGTAGCGAATTCATAATAGTTGATGACGAACCACACATGCTAGAAATGAACACAATTCCGGGTTTAACCACCGAGAGTTTACTTCCACAACAAGCCAATGCTGCTGGAATTTCTTTAGAAGATTTATTCTCTAACGCTATAGAGCTGGCACTAAATTAAGCAGCTAAGCCACCAAGATACAGAGCAACAGATTACTTAGTTGCTTAGCATCTTTAAACTTAAAACAAATGAAAAAAGCCATATTTCCTGGATCCTTCGACCCTATCACTTTAGGACATGAAGATATTATCAAAAGAGGCATCTCACTCTTTGATGAAATTGTAATTGCTATTGGGGTCAATGCTGAAAAAAAATACATGTTTTCTCTCGATGAAAGAAAACGTTTCATCGAAGAGACTTTTATAAATGAACCCAAGATTTCTGTAATCACCTACGAAGGCTTAACCATTGATTTGTGCCAAAAACTCAACGCTAGTTTTATCCTTAGAGGTTTACGAAATCCTGCGGATTTTGAGTTCGAAAAAGCCATTGCACATACCAATCGACGACTTTCCAAAATCGAAACCGTGTTTTTATTAACTGCAGCTCGCACCTCTTATATTAGTTCGAGTATTGTGCGTGATGTCATTCGAAACCACGGAGAATATGAAATGCTAGTCCCAGATGCCGTAAGAGTAAAACTTCATAAATAAATTATAACAAGCCTCAAAAAAAACTATCGTTACTTGCAAAATTGTACTTTTGTAACTTTAAACCAGAAAAATGAGTCTAGATAGAGAATTAAACAAACGTAGCGGGGGCAAATGCGAACTTTGTGGCGCCGAAGAAAATTTAAAAACATATACCGTTTTACCTACCCAAAAAGGAGGTCTAGACGAGAACATCTTGGCATGTACTACTTGTATTGATCAAATTGAAAATCCAGGAAATGAAGATTTGAACCACTGGAGATGCTTAAACGATTGTATGTGGAGTGAGCACATCCCAGTGCAAGTAGTGGCTTGGAGAATGCTCAGCAGAATGAGAGCGGCTGGTTGGCCAAAAGATTTATTGGACATGATGTATCTTGACGAAGACACCTTAGCATGGGCTCAAGCTACAGGTGAAGGCGAAGATGATGAAAATAAAATCATCCATAGAGACAGTAATGGCGTTATTTTGGAACACGGAGACTCTGTTGTATTGATAAAAGATTTGAAAGTAAAAGGCTCAAGTATGGTAGCCAAACAAGGCACCGCCGTTAGAAACATTCGCTTAGATCATGAAAATGCTGAGTACATTGAAGGTAAAGTAGATGGACAACAAATCGTAATCATTACGCAATATGTAAAGAAAATTTAATCGTCAGTGGTCTTACTATAGCGTGATCAGTGATTGACACAAATAAAAAAATCGTTAACCTAAATGTGTTAACGATTTTTTTTATACCATTTAAATGATCTCCAAAATCTGGATACAAAGCACTACTCCTCCACTTTTTTGATTACTTTTCTAGCTACTTCAATTTTGAATTTCTTTCCTTTCATTTTTTCATCTTTCACTAAGCGAAGTAAATCCTTCACTTTGTTGTATTTTACAGCCGCAAAAGAGATAAAATCTTTCACTTCAATTAATCCCAAATCACCTTTTTCTAACTTCCCTTTTTGAGAAAAGAACCCAACAATATCAATCTTATTGAGTTTATTTTTTTTACCCCCACTAATGTAAATAGTTTGAAATTGGGGCGGTTTTGGCAATGTACTATTTGAACTTAACTCTAAAACAGGCATAGAATAATCCATATAATCTAGTTTTTTTTCGCTTTCATTTACTATGACATAAGCGGTTCCTGAAGCCAACATACGCGCAGTTCTACCGTTTCTATGCGTAAATTCTTCCTCCTTCAAAGGCAAATGATAATGAATTACATGTTTCATTTCCGGAATATCCAATCCGCGAGCAGCCAAATCGGTAGTGATTAAGTAACTCATACTTCCGTTTCTAAACTGAATCAGAGCACGTTCTCGTTCTTCCTGATCCATACCACCATGATAATAAGTCGAATAAATCCCTTTTTCATTCAGGGTATCACTAATACGCTCAGCAGCATCTCGATGGTTACAAAAAACAATTGCGGCTTCAGATTTCAAAGAACAAATCAATTGAAACAAAGTCATCAATTTATCTTTATCCTTAGAAATAACCATTTGTAACGAAAGATTATTCTCCTCTTGGGCTTCTGGAATAAAATCCAAAACCAAAGGATTGACCACTCGAGTATATTTAGGAATCTCAATGCCAGAAGTAGCCGAAACCAACACACGCTTATTAAGTTTTGACAATTTACCTATCACAAAAGACATCTGTTCATGAAACCCGAGTTGCAAGGACTTATCAAATTCATCCAAAACGAGCGTCTGAATTTTGTCCAAACGAAAAGTTCCTCTATCAATATGATCAGCAATTCTTCCTGGCGTTCCAATTAAAACAGCTGGTGGATTACTTAAATTTTTAATCTCGGTGTCAATAGAATGCCCTCCATAGCACACATTTACTTTGTAACCTGTGCTCATTTTTTTCCAAACTTGTTCAATTTGCAAACCCAATTCACGTGAGGGAACTAAGATTAAACATTGTACCGAAAGAATTTCAGGTTGCAACAGCTCAAAAATAGGCAATAAAAAAGCCAATGTTTTTCCTGATCCCGTAGGCGAAAGTAACAAGACATTGTTTTCATTAATTATCGCATCATGCGACACTTCTTGCATTTCGTTAAGGTTTGAAATCCCAAAGCTATCAAGAATCGGTTTAAAATTGTGCGGTATATTCATGTTGCAAAAGTAATTAAAATAGTTGGCTGTGCCTATTTTCAGCAGTTGGCAAAGCAATAATCGAAATAAAATAGAAATAAGTATATTTGATTTTTCCTCAAAACACAAAAACATGAAGTTTATTACCAGCCTACTTTTACTACTTTCATTTTCTATTTTGGCCCAAAAAAACAGCAAATACGATACTTTTTTCGAAAAAGGAAATGGAAACCAATCGGCTACTTACGAAGAAACCATTCGATATTACCAACTTTTAGCCAATGATTTCGCAACTATCAAAATCATAGAAATGGGTTTAACCGATAGCGGCAAACCTTTACACATTGTCATTTTCAATCCTGAAAAAGAGTTTGATTTTAAAAAAATAAATACCAATAAAGCGGTTGTATTACTCAATAATGGCATTCACGCAGGAGAACCAGACGGTATTGATGCCAGCATGCAATTGTATCGTGACTTGGCCTTAGGTAAAATAAAAGCACCCAAAAACACTGTTTTGGTATGTATTCCTATTTACAATATTGGCGGAGCCTTGAACCGAAATTCAAGTTCGCGTGCTAATCAAAACGGTCCCGAAGAATATGGTTTTAGAGGCAATGCCAGAAACTATGATTTGAATCGCGATTTCATAAAATCAGACACCAAAAACACTAAAAGTTTTATTGAAGTTTTCCGTTTGACAAATCCTGATGTTTTTATTGACAATCACGTGAGCAATGGCGCCGATTATCAATATAAATTGACCTACATCATGACCCAACACAACAAACTAGGAACTGTCTTGGGAAATTTTCTAAACGAAGAAATGATGCCAAATATCGTAGATGATTTACTTAAAAAGAAAATAGAAAGCACTCCCTATGTCAATACTTTTTCCGACACACCCGATAAAGGATTTAGTCAGTTTTTTGAAAGTCCACGTTATGCAACTGGGTATACATCATTATTCAACACTTTAGGTTTTGTTGTTGAAACACATATGTTAAAAAATTATGCCGATAGAGTAAAAGTAACTTATGAATACATGCGTTCAGCCATCGATTATACGGATGCTAATTATCAAAAAATCAAAAGGCTTCGCGTTGAGAATGAAGCACAATACGCACCCAACAAAAAATATGCTATCAAATGGGAATTGGATACCACAAAAAAAACCACTATCCCGTTTTTAGGCTTTGAAGCAAGTTACAAAAAAAGCGATGCAACCACCGGCAATCGTTTATTTTATGATCGAACAAAACCATACAAAAAAGATGTTCCTTTCATCAAAGAATTCAAAGCCGTCAGAGAAATTGAAATTCCAAAGTATTATGTTATTCCACAAGGCTTCTGGCCAGTTGTTGATTTATTAAAACACAACGGAATCAACATGAAAGCTATAGCAAACGACACTCTAATTACTGTAGAACGCTATCGCATTGCCGATTTTAAAACCACAGCTAATGCTTACGAAGGGCATTATTTACACAGAAATACCACGGTAAAAGCTACGACTGAAAAAGTTGCCTTCAGAAAAGGAGATTTTTTAATCTCTACCCAGCAAAAAGGGGTAAAATACCTATTAGAAACCCTTGAACCCGAGGGCGTCGATTCCTTTTTCAATTGGAATTTCTTTGATACGCTATTACAACAAAAAGAAGGCTATTCTGAATATGTTTTTGAAGATACTGCGGCTCAACTACTAAAAGAAAACGCGACACTTAAATCCGAATTTGAAGCTTTGAAAACAAAAGATGCTGCTTTCAATAAAAATCCTGAAGCACAATTAGATTGGATATATAATCATTCGCCATATTATGAAAAAGCACACCTTAATTACCCTATTTATAGGATTTTATAACAACAAAAAAGCTCCTTCTATAGGAGCTTTTCTTCTTCAAACAATAATTTAATGTTTTCATACGAGTTCGTCAAGGCTTCTTTGATTTGTTCGGGATTTAACCAAGCTACTTTTTCAATTCCTTCCTCTAGTTGTCCTTGAGGAATGCCCTCAAACTTTGACTGCATTTCAAACCAATGAGTAACCTTTAATTTATATTTCCCATTCCTTTTAAAGACATGGTACGTTTTCTGCAATTTTTTAGAAATTGACAATTTATTTACTCCTGTCTCTTCTTGCACCTCTCGCATAGCGGTCACCTCAATATCTTCTCCTTTTTCGATACCACCTTTGGGTAAATCCCATTTTCCATTTCTAAAAATAAACAAAACCTCCCCTTTTTTATTGTAAACCAAGCCTCCCCCAGCTTTGCAAACCGGAATTTTAGATTTTAATGTTTTCATTATTTCACGCTCATCTGGATGATACAGATAAGCCTTTTGAATTTTATTCTGAAACATTTTAACAATAATTCTCTCTACATCAATACTTTCCAAGAGAAACAACTCAAAATCAGTTTCCTTTGAAAGCTGATTTGTCAAAAAAAGTGGTTTGTCGTTTACAAAAACTTTATACATTTGTATTATGATTTTTAATAAAGAAACTGCCGAAAAAACAGCCGAATTGCTTTTGCAAATAAATGCAATTAAATTGAATCCCGGAAATCCTTTTACATGGGCTTCTGGCTGGAAATCTCCTATTTATTGTGATAATCGCCTAATTCTTTCATTTCCAGTGATAAGAAATTATGTGAGAGATCAATTTTCTAAACACATTGAAAAACAATTTGGAAAACCCGATGTTATTGCAGGTGTTGCAACGGGGGCTATTGGTATTGGAATGCTTGTAGCTGAAAGCATGGGACTTCCTTTTGTATACGTAAGACCCGAGCCTAAAAAGCATGGTAGACAAAATCAAATTGAAGGTTTTTTACAAAAAGGACAAAATGTAGTAATAGTAGAAGACCTGATTAGTACAGGCGGAAGTAGTTTACAAGCCTATGAAGCTTTGAAAGAAGCAGGTGCCGTTGTAAAAGGTATGGCTGCCATTTTTACTTATGGATTTGATGTTGCCGAAGAAAACTTCAAAAAAGCGAATCTAGACTTGTACACCTTGAGTAATTACCAAAATCTACTCAACCTAGCCGTAGCTAAACAATACATCACCGAAAAAGAAGAAAGTACATTAAGAGAATGGAATGCCTCACCTTCTACTTGGGGGGTATCAAAATAATTTAAACCGATAAAATGAATTTAGAAAGCCCTAAAGTTAGTGTGTCAAAATCAGCACAAGAACTCTATGAATTATTATCAGACGTCAAAAATTTTGAAAAATTGATGCCTGATTCAATCGCAAAATTTGAAATAATTGGAGATGATGCTTTTATTTTTGGCTTAAAAGGAATGCCTGAAATCAAATTAAAGATGAAAGAAAAAATTGCTCCCAATAAAGTGATATTGGGCGCTGCAAGCGACAAACTTCCTTTTACTTTAGCAGCAAATATCAACGAAACATCTGCCACTTCTAGCGAAGTAAAATTAGATTTCGAAGGTGAATTCAACCCAATGATGGCCATGATGATTAAAGGCCCTATCAGCAAATTCATCGAAACCTTGGCAACAAACATGACAAAATTGTAATACACAAAAAAAGACACTTACTATAAAGTGTCTTTTTTTTTAGTATAACATTTGAACATCTTTTACATCATATTCAATCGTAGTGTCATCCTCTAAAAGCACTAGCAATTTACCAATTTGAGAGACACCAAGAATTATCCCCATAAAAGGCTTTTGGTTTTGAGTTACAAAAGGAGTTGGAATACCTCTTTTGAAAAGCAAATTTGTATAATCAGACCAAAACTCATTGGCATTTTCCTGCCAATGCACAATTTTTTCTTTAAATTTCTCTACTATATCAAACAATAGTAATTCTTTGTCATATTCGCACCCACATAATACAGCCATCGATGAGGCTCGAGGCAAATTCTCAAAATTTAGTTGATTGACGTTTAAACCTAACCCGACTACAGAATCTATTGTACTATTACTTTTAATACTGTTTTCAATCAATATTCCACCAATTTTCTTATTGTATGACATAATGTCGTTTGGCCATTTGATAGATAAATCAGGAACTTTATAGTTTTCTAAAACTTCTACAACAGCTAAAGAAAACACTACATTTAGGTGAAATAAAAAACGAATATCCGAAACAAACCCCTTCACCAACGCACTAGCTATAAGGTTTTTACCTTTTTCAGAAACCCATTTTTGACCCATTTGTCCTTTCCCTTTGGTTTGTTCTTCAGCAGTCACAACCGTGAAATTTGGGGTATTCGAATCATTAGAAATGGCTTTAAGAAAATCATTAGTTGAATCTATGGCATCGAGTTTGATTAACTTCATAAACTATTTTTTATACAACATAATTTAATATTATGTTAAGGTTCAAAAATAATCACAAAAAATGGTAACTTTACAAACTTATACAAAATTTATTCATGGCGAAAAAGACTATTAATAATGATGTGCTACTAGCAAACATCATAAAAGGAATTGAAGAAGTAAAAGGGAATGATATTGATATTCTTGACTTAAGAGACATTGATACCGCTGTTTGTGACTATTTTGTAATTTGCAATGGAACTTCGAATACGCAAGTGAATGCTATTGTAAATTCTATTCAAAAAACAGTTTCCAAAGAATTAAAAGACAAACCCTGGCATGTGGAAGGAACTGATAATGCCGAATGGGTATTGATGGATTATGTAAACATTGTTGTTCATGTATTTCAAAAACACATTCGAGAATACTATAATATCGAAAGCCTTTGGGGAGATGCCAAAATAACTACCATAGAAAACAAATACTAAAAAAACCAAACAAATAATATGGCTAAAGAAAACAATCCAAATTCTAATAACTTTAAAATAAGTCCCTGGTTAATTTACGCGGCGATATTAATCATTTTTCTTTTAATTAATTTTGCTACGGGTGGATCTAGCCTTCAAGAAGCTTCTCAATTAACCTCTTCAAAATTCAATGATTATTTGGAGAAAGGTCAAATTGAAAAAGTTATTGTTTACAACAAATCAGAAGCAGAAGTTTTTTTGAATGCAGCTGCCCTCAAAGAAAAGACTCATGAAAAAGTAGCCAAAGATGTTTTTGATCGTCCCAACAAAGGGCCACACTACACTCTAGAAATTGGAAATGATCAAATTTTTCAAACTAAATTAGAGAAAGCAGTTAAAGAAGGTAAATTAAAAGATTTCAACTTTCTTCAAAAAAACAATTGGTCTGATATTCTTATTAGTTTACTCCCAATTATCATTATAATAGGAGTATGGATTTTTATCATGCGTAAAATGTCTGGAGGCGCAGGAGGTGGCGGTCAAATATTCAACATTGGAAAATCTAAGGCAAAATTATTTGACGAAAAAACAGACATCAAAACCACATTTAAAGATGTGGCTGGTTTAGAAGGAGCAAAAGAAGAAATTCAAGAAATCGTTGAATTCTTGAAAAACCCTGAAAAATACACCAATTTAGGAGGTAAAATCCCAAAAGGAGCCTTACTAGTAGGCCCTCCAGGAACAGGTAAAACATTACTAGCAAAAGCTGTTGCCGGCGAAGCACAAGTGCCGTTTTTCTCCTTATCAGGATCTGATTTTGTGGAAATGTTTGTAGGTGTTGGAGCTTCTCGTGTTCGAGATTTATTTAAGCAAGCCAAAGAAAAAGCACCAGCCATTATCTTTATTGATGAGATCGATGCTGTTGGACGTGCTCGTGGAAAAAGCAACATGTCAGGTGGAAACGATGAACGTGAGAATACACTAAATCAGCTTTTAACCGAAATGGACGGGTTTGGATCCAACTCCAATGTAATTGTTTTAGCCGCAACCAACCGTGCAGATGTGTTAGACAAAGCATTAATGCGTGCAGGACGTTTTGACCGACAAATCTTTGTTGATTTACCAGATATTAGAGAACGTGCCGAAATTTTTGCCGTTCATTTGGCTCCAATTAAAAAAGAAGAAGGTCTTGACTTGGATTTCCTTGCCAAACAAACCCCAGGTTTCTCTGGAGCAGATATTGCAAATGTTTGTAATGAAGCCGCACTAATTGCAGCAAGAAACAACAAAACAGCAGTAGGCAGACAAGACTTTTTAGATGCAGTCGATCGTATCATTGGTGGTCTAGAAAAGAAAAACAAAATCATTACGCCAGAAGAAAAACGTGCCATTGCCATACACGAAGCCGGACACGCTACTGTAAGTTGGATGTTAGAACATGCTGCACCTCTAATAAAAGTTACCATTGTTCCGCGAGGACAAAGCTTAGGAGCTGCATGGTACTTACCAGAAGAAAGACAAATCGTTAGAACAGATCAAATGCTAGACGAAATGTGTGCCACTATGGGAGGTCGTGCTGCTGAAAAAGTAACATTTGACAAAATTTCAACAGGTGCTTTGAGCGATTTAGAAAAAGTAACCCGACAAGCTAGAGCAATGGTTACTATTTACGGTTTAAATGATAAAATTGGAAATGTAACGTATTATGATTCTTCTGGTCAAAGCGAGTATAGTTTTTCTAAACCCTACTCAGACGAAACCGCAAAAATTATTGATGCCGAAATATCCGAATTAATTGAAGGACAATACCAAAGAGCAATAAAAATCTTAGAAGAAAACAAGGAAAAGCTCAATCAATTGGCCGACATTCTAATTGAAAAAGAAGTAATTTTTAAAGACGATTTAGAAAATATTTTCGGTAAAAGACAATTTGATCACAATTCTGAAGAAGTTGTAGCCTAGTTTTTTTTTCAACTTAAGAACCTTTTAATAAAATCTTAATTCAAAATCTAATTTTGAATTAAGATTTTTTTATCTTTGACCGAATTCAACTGTAAAACAAAGTAGCGTCACCTTAATATGAATCTTTTCAAAAAACTTTTTGGTTCTAGTCAAGAAAATTCAGATGAAGATAACAATTCTAGTCGGCCTTTATTTGAACAAAACATTCCTGTAGATGAACAATTTATCTTTAATTTCAAACGAAATGGAGGTAAGTTCTTGTATTGTGAATCATTAAGTGAACTCAAAGAGCAATTTGAAAACATTTTAGAAGAAAATGATTGGTTTGAGAGTGAAGCTATTTGTTTCGAACCACACTTATTCCCCATGCTTAGTGAAAACAATATTATTTTTGAAAATACTCAAAAACCAAAGTTTTTATTAGCAAGTTGCGAAAATTTAATTTCTGACGAAGGTTCAATTTCCTTTTCTTCGAACCAAATCAAACAAAGAAAACCTGATGAACTTCCTGTAAACATGGTAATAATTGCCAAGACAAGTCAAATTATTCCAGGAAGAAGCGAAGTATTAAGTGCCATTAAAAAGAAATACCAAAAAGAATATCCAAGCAACATTACGACTATTAAATATTTTGAAAAAGCACAAGAAGAGGATTTCACACAATACGGAAGTGCTGCCAAAAATTTATATCTATTACTTCTTGAGGATTTATAATAATGAATGAAACGCTAAAACGATCCTTATCTGGAGCAGTTTATATTTTTTTATTAATTGCCTCAATCTTATATTCTACTGAAAGTTTTTTTATTCTCTTTGGAGTATTTTTATTAATAACAACATTTGAATTTTGTGGTTTAATTCAATTCAAAGCATTTTTCCCTATGCTCATGAGTTGTATTATTTACACTTCAATAACTTTATTGAGTCATTACAAAGCTCAAACTTTAGCGCAAATCAATCACATTTTAAATACTGATTTAGAATTCAATCTAAACATTCAAGTTTTAGATCTAATTTTATTAGCCATAACGTTAGTAATATCGTTAAAGTGTATCATTTTTTTATTTTATGATTCAGTCGATAAGATAAGTACTTCTTCGAAATATTTGTACTTATTAGGTTACATTACATTACCGTTTGTTTTCATCACAAAAATATCTTTTGGAATCAATGACTATAATCCCAAAATTATCATCGGGTTATTCATATTGATTTGGACCAATGACACTTTTGCCTATTTGGTTGGAAAATCGATAGGAAAACACAAATTGTTCGAAAAAATTTCTCCTAAAAAAACCATCGAAGGATTTCTTGGCGGTATCGCATTTGCTTGTTTTGCAGGGTTTTTAATTTCAAAACTCTATATTGAACCCAAACCAGAATTCAGCAAAACATCCATCTTAATTTGGGTAACAATTGCTTTAATCGTTGGGATTATTGGCACTATTGGCGATTTAATTGAATCAAAATTCAAAAGAATAGCTGGTGTAAAAGATAGCGGAAACATCATGCCGGGTCACGGAGGCATTCTAGATCGATTAGATAGTGCTATATTTGTAGCACCAATCATATTTTTATTTTACCAAATTTTAAATTATGTTTCATAAAGAAGGAACCCCGAGTATTTTAATAAGTACTACTATCACAGCTGTTGTTTTGTTGCTTTCAGATTATTTAATTGCAACCAATTGGATAAAAATGAGCATACAAATTGCTATGTTAGTCTTCTTATTAATTATTTTGCAGTTTTTTAGAAACCCAAAACGTACTGCAATTTTGAACGAAAATCACATTTTAGCCCCAGTTGACGGGAAAGTTGTGGTTATTGAAGAAGTATACGAAGGTGAATATTTTAAGGACAACCGTATTCAAGTTTCCATTTTTATGTCGCCAATAAATGTTCATGTCACTCGATATGGTTTAAGTGGGCTTGTAAAATTCAGCAAATATCATCCAGGAAAATTTCTAGTAGCTTGGCATCCAAAAGCAAGTGAGGAAAACGAACGTACGACTATAGTAATCGAAAACGAAACGTTTGGAGAAGTTTTATATCGCCAAATTGCTGGAGCTTTAGCAAAACGCATTGTAAATTATGCTCAAGAAGGCATGCAAGTAATTCAAGGAACCGATGCTGGATTTATTAAATTTGGTTCGAGAGTTGATTTATTTTTACCTTTGGGTACCCCTATTCAGGTTACTTTGAACCAAAAAGCAGTTGGAAACAAAACCATAATTGCAACCAAAGCCTAAAAATGAATGACCGAAGAGGAATTAGAAATACAATTTCAAGAAGCTTTTGATCGTGCTTCGAACATGTCACAACCTTTACCACAGGATGTGATGTTGCGGTTGTATGCTTATTACAAACAAGCTACTTTTGGCACTTCTAGTTATAACCCCAAAGCTAATTATGATCTAAGAGATGCTTTTAAAACCAATGCTTGGATGCAAATTAGCCATTTATCGCAAAAAGAAGCCAAAAAATGTTACATAAAAACAGTTAATGAAATTTTAAAAAACAGCTAATTTATGAAAACTCATTTTGTATTAGCTACTCCAATTTTATGCTCATTATTCTTGTTCAGTTGTCAAAAAAAGGAGTTAGTTGAAGTAGTTGAAGTCCCCTTACCTGCCAAAGAAGAAAAAATATCTATTGGTAATCCTGAAGATGTTAAAGCAGATGATGGTTCTTTTCAAATTGAACCTATCCCATACAAATATGATGCTTTGGCCCCTTCAATTTCTTCATTAGCAATGGAAATGCATTTTTCCAAACACTATTTATCTTATACCAATAACTTAAACAAAGCACTCAAAGACACACCATTAGAAAATTTAACTATTGAAGAAGTCATCAAGCAGCTTGACATCAACAATCCCGACTTACGAAATAATGCTGGAGCGTATTACAACCACAGCCTTTTCTGGAAAGAAATACAACCCAAAGGAGGTGGCGTACCAAAAGACACACTTTCAGGTAAGATCATTCAAGACTTTGGTTCTTTTGAAAACTTTACCACTCAATTTAAGAATACAGCTTCAAAATTTGTAGGATCGGGGTGGATATGGTTAGTAGTAGACCGAGAAGGCAAACTTCAAATTACGACAACGCAAAACCATGACAATCCACTCATGCCCAATGTTCCTGTTGTAGGGTATAGAGGAACTCCTATACTTAATTTAGATTTATGGGAACACGCTTATTATTTAGACTATCAATACAAAAGAAAAAACTACATTGATGCTTTTTTCGATATCATCAATTGGAACGTAGTCAACGAAAATTACAAAGCTACTTTTAAGAAAAAATAGCCTTATCTTCTATAAAAACAAATCGCCTAACCCAATCTGGATTAGGCGATTTGTTTTCTAGAGTATCCTGTTTATCCATTCTTACAATTAGATTCTATTTACTCTATAAAAAAACACCCCAAACAGCAAAAAGCCATTTGAGGTGTGCATTGTTGTAATCTCGGAAAACAAATAGCTATTGAAGCTTTAAAATATATGATTCTGATGGAGCAATGTTTATTTGTGCTCTACCTTCGCCATTTGTCACTTTCAATTCTGTTTTAAATTGACCATACAATTGATCTACAAGTGTATAGGTTCCGTCTTTTACATTCCATTTTTGAAGCAAATCAGCTGGGATGCGCATTTCATATGCACTAGAAACTTCGGAAGAAAAATTAGCTACAATCAATAACTTTTCAGTTTCCGACCAACGAGCAAAGGTGTACAAATCTTTATCATACCCTTGAACAATATTTCTATTAGCCCCTTGAATTTCTTGATAAGCTCCCATTAAGGCTGAACTTTTTAATGAAAAATTCAATATTCTTTTATAAAAATCTCGTAATTCTTTTTCACTCGAAGATAATTGACCACCATCGAATTTACCATTATTCATCCAACGCTGATGATGAGGCACTCCGATATAATCAAAAATAGATGTTCTAGAATGCGTTCCAAAACCCGCATCTTCTTTACCTGGTTCTCCAACCTCTTGCCCAAAATAAATCATGGTTGGCGAAGTGCTTAACGTAGTAGAAACAACCATTAATGGCTTACCTCTTTCTGGGGTTCTAGCAAACTCAGGACTTGCCAATCGTTGTTCGTCATGATTATCCAAAAAGTGTAACATATGGTGCTCAATATCCATCATGTTATACTGAATTCCTGAAAGTTCATCCGGCCAAGATCGCCCTTGAATAATATCTTTCAATTTATCGTATGTTTCTACTTTATCATACAAATAATCCATTTTTCCTAAATGAATATAATTTCTGTATTCTTTAGGATTGTATACTTCTGCCATTAGAAAGGAATTGGGTTTCGCCATTTTTATAGCCGAGTTCATATAACTCCAAAATTCATAAGGCACCATTTCCGCCATATCATAACGGAAGCCATCTACTCCCTTACCTATCCAATACAAAGCGATATCTTTAAACTTTTTCCACGAATTAGGCACTTCTTTATCAGCCCAAAATGCAAAATGCTCTTTGTAATCTTTTTTATCAAAACCAGCTGGTAGTTCAGGAAAATCTTTCCCTCCATCAGGACGAATACCATAATTTACTTTTACCGTTTCGTACCAATCATTCTTATCAGGTTTGGCCAAACGAGAACCATTTCCTGTCCATTTTGCCGGAAACTCATCAAATTTGCCATCAGACAAAGGATGATCTTCTCCATTCAGAGGTTTTGGCGCATCGGGAACCTGAAATGCAGTATTGGGAATGTAATAAAAATTATTATCTCGTTTGTATTCAACTGTTACATCGTCATCAGCTCCAAAATCTTTCACTCCTTTTGGATTGGTTTTTCCTTCGTATTTTCTAGCGATATGATTAGGTACAATATCAATAATTACAGCCATACCAGCTTTGTGAGTTCTAGCAATTAACGCTTCAAATTCTTGCAGTCTATTTGCCGGATTAACAGCTAAATCGGGATTCACATTGTAATAATCTTTTACCGCATAAGGTGAACCTGCTCTTCCTTTTACTACATCGGGGTCGTCATTAGAAATACCGTATGCTGTATAATCTCTAACTAAAGCATGATGAGGCACACCTGTATACCAAATATGGGTTACACCCAAATCTTTTATTTCGCTTAACGCCTTATCAGTAAAATCATTAAACTTACCTACCCCATTTTCTTCAATGGTGCCCCAAGGCTTGTTGGTAGTATTTGTATTTCCAAAAAGTCTAGTAAATACTTGGTATACTACTTTTTTGCTAGGACTAGTTACTTCTTTTTTCTCAGCATTCATTTTAATGTCTTTTGATTTACATCCGACAACAAATATAAGTGTACAAACACTTACAATTAGGGTTATTTTTTTTATCATAGTTAAAAATTTATCGAATCCAATAGTTAATAAAAATCAAGTATTGAAAGTGTATGAATTTGATAAATTTACAAAAAAAACCCTTTTTTATTATGTCATTAACAAGTCTTTATCATGAATCACCTACTCAAACAAACAACTACAACGTATGAGTTTGCAGAATTGTTAGTAATTTTTACTATTGACATACAAAATTGTTAACACTAATTTTAACAAATACAAATAAAGTAGAATAATCCTAATCTATGTAGGATTTTCATAAATTTGACAAAAATTTTTCCCATTGAAGAAACTAGTATTTATTATCCGTTTTTGTTTGATAATTAGCATTACTCCTCACCTCTTGGCACAGACTCCTAAAAAAATAGTAATTGAACAATCTGATTTTTTTACAGTCAATCAATTAGAAAACCCAGATGCTGCATTACTTAGTGGCAATGTTAGGATGAGTCATGATGGAGTAATAATGACTTGTAATAAAGCCTATTACTTTCAAAAAGAAAATTACATTAAAGCTTTTGGAAATGTTCAACTGGTACAAGGCGACACTCTTTTCTTAAACAGTAAATATGCGGAATACAGTGGAAACGTAAAAAAAGCGTTCGCCACAGGAGATGCTGTGATGAGTTCACCAGATGCAACTTTGGCCACCGACACCATCAACTTTGACAGAAATACCCAAGAAGTTTTTTACAACACTAATGGGACCATTATAAACAAAGAAAACACCCTCAAAAGCAAATCGGGACGTTACTTTGTAAAACAAAAGAAATTTCAATTTCTAACTGCAGTAACCATTACAAATCCAACATACACTATCAAATCCAACCATTTGGATTATTACAGCAATTCTGGACATTCCTACCTCCTAGGACCATCAACAATCACTAGCAAAACCAATTTTATATATACCGAAAAGGGTTTTTATGATACCAAAAGGAATCTTGCCCACTTATTGAATAAATCTTATATAAAATACGACGACCGGATTATAAAAGGTGATAGTATCTATTATGACAGAAATAAGGAGTTTGCTTCAGCCACACGAAATGTAAAAATAACCGATTCCATTAATCGAGGAATTGTAAAAGGACATTACGCAGAAATTTACAAGAAAAAAGATTCCATGTTTGTCACCAAAAGAGCGGTTGCAATCAATTTCGTGGAAAATGATTCAGTTTACATACACGGAAAAAAACTGATGTTGACTGGAAAAGAAGGCAACCGAATTATCAGAGCGTTTCATAATGTTCGCTTTTTCAAATCCGACATGAGTGGCAAATGCGATTCTATCCATTCGAGTACCAAAACAGCACTCACCCAACTTATTGGTAATCCTATACTATGGAGTGGTGAAAATCAAATAACGGGTGATGTTATGCACTTAATTGGCAACCCTCAAACCGAAAAACTTGATTCTTTAAAAGTGTTAAACAACACGTTTATTGTTTCAAAAGACACCGTAGGAACAGGTTTCAACCAAGTAAAAGGACAAAATTTGTTTGGAAAATTTAAACATGGAAAATTAAGTAATGTAGATATCATCAAAAACACCGAAGTCATTTACTACATGAGAAATGACAAAGACAATGAACTGATTGGAATCAACAAAAACAAGAGCAGTAAAATCAATATCCTGTTTGATGATAATAAAATAGAAACCATTACATTTTTTACAGATGTAGACGGAGATCTATTCCCTGACAAAGATTTACCTGAAAACGCTCGGAAATTTAGAGGTTTAAATTGGCGTGGCGACGAAAGAATCCAATCCAAAGATGATATTTTTCCTCCAGAAGAAAATGCAGATAACGAAAAAATAGCACAGCAAACAAAGCTTGCCAAAGACAAAGCAAAACTTCCAATTAAACCGAGAAAAGAAACTTTGCTTTACGACAAAAAAAAGCAAAAAGGAAATGCTAAAAAATAATTACTAAGCCACTTAGTACACCAATTATGAATTCAGATTTTATCAAATACCAAGCTCAAACATCACCACACCCTTTAGGTATGGAAGTTTCTCATGCTATCGGGTCATATATTTATGACACGAACAACAAAAAATACTTAGATTTTGTTGCCGGTGTATCTGCTTGTACATTGGGGCATCAAAACAAAAGAGTAAACGATGCCATTAAAAACCAATTGGATAAGTATTCGCATGTGATGGTGTATGGAGAGTATTCTCAAAGTCCATCGGTTGCTTTTTGTAAACTTTTGGCAACACATCTACCAGAGCCTTTAAAAAAAACCTATTTAGTAAATTCTGGAACCGAAGCCATCGAAGGGGCTTTAAAATTGGCCCGAAGAACAACTGGCAGAAGTCAACTAATTTCTTGCCACAATGCCTATCACGGAAACACCATGGGTTCTATGAGTGTGATGGGATTTGAAGAACGCAAAAGAGTTTTTCGACCATTGATTCCAGATGTTGATTTTATCACTTTTAACAACGAGAAAGATCTAGACAAAATCACTACCAAAACAGCAGGAATTATTCTAGAAACCATTCAAGGTGGAGCTGGTTTTATAGAACCAGAAAACAATTTTCTCCAAAAAGTAAGAAAACGCTGTACCGAGGTGGGTGCTATGATGATTGTTGATGAAATTCAACCCGGATTTGGGCGAACCGGTAAATTGTTTGGTTTTCAAAATTACGATGTAATACCAGACATTGTCGTTATGGGAAAAGGAATGGGCGGTGGTATGCCGGTTGGCGCATTTACAGCCTCGCCCGAAATGATGGACTTACTAACACATGATCCAAAACTAGGCCATATTACTACCTTTGGCGGACATCCTGTCATTGCGGCAGCGAGCCTCGCCACCTTGCAAGAAGTTACTGAGACTTCAATAATGAGTGATGTTTTAGAAAAAGAAAAACTATTTCGGCGTCTTTTGGTACATCCTTTGATAAAAGAAATTCGTGGAAAAGGATTAATGCTGGCAGCCATGACAGATCATGCTGATATTACTAATGAAGTAATTCTAACCTGCCAAGAACGTGGATTAATTTTGTTTTGGTTACTTTTTGAAGGTTGTGCCATAAGAATCACACCTCCTTTAACCATCTCTGAAGCAGAAATTAAAGAAGGTTGTGCGATAATATTACAAGTAATGGATGAAATTGTATCCAGAAAACAAGTTTGATTATAATCAATAGTATCACTTTTCAGTACAAACAATTCACTTGTTAATTATTTTGTTCACAACAAATCTGTAAAAGGTATAGACGGCAAATTCGATTTCCTAATTTTATTAGGCCCAATTCAAATAATATTAAAGTATGCAACTAAGTAACGAAGAAGAAGACTATAGCTTGTCATTATCCAAATTTGAGTCAATGTTGAAAACCAACAAGGTATTCTTTTTTGACTCGGAGGAATTTGAAGAAATAATACTTCATTACCTAGACATGGGCAAATCTAACCTTGCCAAAAAAGCTTTAAAATTAGCACTTGAACAACATCCCAAATCAACCGGTTTAAAATTAGTTCAAGTGGAGATGCTAATTTTTGAAGACAAATTGGACGTAGCCGAAAAAATGCTCCATGAGTTGTATGCTATTGAGCCAACCAATGAAGAAATCTATATTCAAAGAGCCAATATTTGGTCCAAGAGAGACCAACACGAAAAAGCAGTAGAACAACTTAAAATTGCATTACAATATACCGACGATTTCGCAGATGTTTACAACCTTATTGGTATGGAATACCTTTTTATGGACAATTTCGAACTAGCCAAGGAAAACTTCATCCTTTGTTTAGAACAAGACATAGAAGACCAATCTGCCTTGTATAATGTAATTTATTGTTTTGAATTTTTAGATCAAATCCAAGAAGCTATAACCTTTTTAAATCAATATATTGACAGAAATCCATATAGCGAAATAGCTTGGCATCAAATCGGCCGATTGCATTACAGCGTTAAAGAATACGAAAATGCTATACGCGCTTTTGATTACGCTACTTTAATTGACGAACAATTTGTTGGAGCGTTTATGGAAAAAGCCAAAGCGCTAGAAAGATTAAAAAAATACGAAGAAGCTATTATAAGCTACACTCGAACCATAGAATTAGAGGACGCTACTTCTTATGCTTTATTACGCATTGGAAAATGCTATGAAAAACTTGGTAATAACGTTTTAGCTCTTAAATTCTTTAATAGAACAGTACATGAAGACCCCTTACTAGACAAAGGATGGATTGCAATAACTGATTTTTATGTACGTCAAAAAAATTACCAAAAAGCGCTGTTTTTTGTCAACAAAGCCTTAGCCATAGATCATCAAAATCGTTTGTATTGGAAACGCTATGCTTCAATAAACAAACAAATGAATTTTTTTGAAGAGGCAGAATACGGGTATAGAAAAGCCGTAGAATACGGAGATTATCAATTAGACACTTGGCTCTTTTGGGTTGATATTTTACAATTTTTAGGCGAATTTGATACTGCCATACAAACCTTATTGCAAGCGGCTGAATTTTTCCCTGAAGAAAACGAAATCGAATACCGACTAGCGGGTTTGTATTTGATGATCCAAGAAGAAATCAAGGCTAAAATCCACTTGAATAATGCATTACAATTGAATTTTTCCAACTTCAATTTGTTTGAAAATTTATTTCCAGGCTTGCGTGATCGAAAAGTAGTAGAAAACTGTTTATCTAAATTTAGCAAATAAAAAATGATTGACTCCCTCAAGATGCGTTTTGGTTTATTAGGACGTAACATTAGCTATTCTTTTTCAAAAGGTCATTTTACCGAAAAATTCAACGATTCCGTTTTTGAAGGCTACTCATATGAAAACTTTGACATTCCTCATATCAATCATTTTACTGAGCTCATCAAAAACAATCCTGATATTAAAGGACTAAATGTCACTATTCCTTACAAAGAAGCTGTTCTTCCGTTTCTAGATAAATTATCAAAGAAAGCTAAAGATATAGGCGCTGTAAATACTATAAAATTCACCAAAAAAGGACACTTAAAAGGGTACAATACGGACTATTATGGCTTTAAAAAATCGCTAGAACCCCTCTTACAACCACATCATACCAAAGCCTTAATTTTAGGTACCGGTGGTGCTGCCAAAGCAGTGGCTTATGCCTTAGATGAATTAGGAATTGTCTACACTTTTGTATCAAGAGAAAATAAAGAGAAAACCATTCGATACAATTTACTCAATGCTACCATTTTTGAAAATCACACCATCGTAATCAACTGTACTCCATTAGGAACAAGCCCTAATTTGGATCAATTTCCAGATATTCCTTATGAGTTTTTTACCGAAAAACACATAGCCTACGATTTAATATACAATCCTGCTGAAACTGTTTTCTTGAAAAAAGCGAAAAAAAGAGGAGCAACAATCAAAAATGGTTTAGAAATGTTGATATTACAAGCCGAAAAAGCTTGGAAAATATGGAATAAATAACTCATTTGTTAATTTCAAATAAGTATTGACTTTAATTGCAGAAATGAGACTAGTTTTCATCAATTAAACCATCTCAAACTTCACTAGTATACTCGTTTGAAGTTACCGATACTTTTAATAAAAACTTACAATTTAAAGGATTAATCATGTGTAACGCATGTTAATCCTTTTTCTTTTCTATTTTTTTAACTAAATTAGCTATAGAAACCTTGCCTATCAACATTTTATTTAATGATTTTTTACAAAATCCATGAGAATTTAGCATTACACATTCAATACGGAGCAACATATATTGTCAGTAAATTTTAAGTAGTATTTCCTATGAAAAACAAGCTTTACCAATTAATAACTATAACGATGCTATTATGTTCGATTGGAATTCAAGCTCAAAAAAAGAATGACATAAGAAATCAACCAAATCCTTTTACAGAACCTCGTTTTACTTTTTTTAAAGAAACCATATTACTTTACAATGAATATTTAGATAGAAATAATGGTTCCTTCAACACGACAAATTTGAGAATTTTAAAACCGATGGGATCAAGAGCTTGGAATATTAGATTGGATGTACCGTTAATCTCAACCAATTCAAATTCGGTAAATTCAACAGCATTAGGAGACGTATCTTTTTCAGGTTCCTTCATTCCTTTTTTGACTGAAAGAAACGGAATTTCTACAAGAGTAAGAGTCGTAATTCCTTCTGCTCATTCTCCAAGTTTTGGGTTAGGAAAATGGATTGTAGCGCCAGCGATATACTACGGCACACTCATTGGAGATCACAAGAATTTTTTATTTATCACTGATATTGAATACCAACACAGTGTTGCTGGTTCAAACAACAGAGATGCAATTCGAACGGTAGCTTATGATAACATATTGACTTATAGGTTTGGGAAAAATTGGATCAGTGGCAATATGACCTTTCGATACAATATTACGTTGAATGGATTTCAAAACAGTTCATTTGTAGAGTATGGCCGAAAGATAACACCCGACGCCTTGTTTTATTTACACCCAAGCATCGCCTTTGGTGGTGAAAAATTTTACAACTATGGAATGGAAGTAGGAATGATTATTTTGTTTTAACCCCTGTAATCCAATAAATTTTTAATAAAAAAGCCCGATTAAATAAGGAAAAATTTTGCAGTATGACAATCCTTTAGTAACTTTCGCAAACTAAAAATTAACCTTAAACATTTCATCAAATGTTAGAAGAAAAGCACGATAACCTGCATGATGCAGACGGAGGAACCCTTTCAGAAACAAACAACGCCATTGTTTCTAATGAAACAGCTACCCATTCAGCATCTACAGAAGCTACACCAATGACAGGTTCTAATGACAATCAGTCCATTTTGGATGCCATAACAAGTAGCAACGCCGAAGAAAGCGAGGACGAAACCTTAAAAGAACGTCACTCCATTCCGATGCTAGACTACGAAGTAATGGAAATGGACCAATTAGTTAACGAACTACAAAAGTTAGTTACTAATGAAAAAGTAATGTCTATTAAGGACCATGTCGAAGAAATAAAAAAGACATTTCTGACCAAATACCACCACATGTTGGAAGAGAAAAGAGAGGAATTTCAAGCCGAAAATACCGATCCGAATGAAAGTTTTGAATACCACTTCCCCTTGAAAAACAAGTTTGATCAGATTTACAACACTTATAAATCTAACAAAAACAGCCATTTTAAATCACTACAAAATAGTTTGCAAGCCAATCTTGAAAACCGATTAGCACTAGTTGAGGAACTTAAA
Organism: Flavobacterium riviphilum; assembly: GCF_055231795.1. NCBI lineage: Bacteria > Pseudomonadati > Bacteroidota > Flavobacteriia > Flavobacteriales > Flavobacteriaceae > Flavobacterium > Flavobacterium riviphilum. The sequence continues at coordinate 40,340 of NZ_JBUYSY010000002.1, read as the reverse complement.
AACTTAATTGACCCTCAAGCTAATATCAAGGACACCTTAAAACAATTTAATGATTTAAGAGAACGATGGAAAAATGCAGGCCCTATCCCGAAGGACAAATACAACCATGTTTGGAATAATTTTCATTTTCATGTAGAAAATTTTTACGATTATTTGCACCTTGATCGAGAAGCAAGAGATATCGATTTTAAACATAACCTCGAATCAAAACAAAAAATAATTGCTCGAGTTGAAGAGTTACTACAAGAAGAAGATATCAACAAAGCATTTCGAGAACTTCAAGACTTGCATCGCATTTGGAAAGAGGATATTGGCCCTGTTTCTAGAGAAAATCGCGAAGCAATTTGGACTCAGTTCAGTGAACTCACCAAACAAATGCACGACAAACGTGAAAAACTTTTTGAAAAACAAAGAGAACAAGAACTAGTAAATCTTGCTAATAAAAAAGAGATTATTGCAAAAATCGAATTTTTAGCTACAGAAAAAGTGCATTCGCACCAACAATGGTTGCTCCAAATTGAAAAAGTAGAACAATTACGAAATGCTTTTTTTACAGCCGGAAAAGTACCAGCAGACATCAATGAAGCTACATGGGCAGCATTCAAAGCAGCAGTAAGAGATTTCAATAATTTTAAAAACTCTTTTTACAAGGATATCAAAAAAGACCAAACAGAAAATTTGAATAAAAAATTGGCTTTGGTTGCCAAAGCAAAAGAATTGCAAGAAAGTGAGGATTTTGCCAACACAACCCCAATTATGAAGCAAATTCAGGAAGAATGGAAACAAATTGGTCATGTTCCTAGAAAATATTCAGACAAGATATGGAATGAATTCAAAGAAGCCTGCAATCATTATTTTGACAAGCTAAAAGAACATCGCAGTGTTGAAAATAGTGAAGAGATAACAGCTTTTGAAAACAAAAAAGCCTATCTAGAAGAACTAAAAAAATTCCAATTAGTTGGGGATCATAAAACTGATTTAGACGCCATCAAAAAGCATATTGAAAACTGGAAAAGCTACGGTAAAGTACCATTTTCAAGACGTCATATCGAAGGAAAATTCAATAAAATCCTTGATGCCCTTTTTGAAAAGCTAAGCCTTAGCAAAAAAGAATCAGAGATGATGCGTTTTTCTAATCGAATGGAAAGTTTATCCGAGAGTAACGACATTAGAAAGATAGATAATGAGAAAATCTTTTTAATGCGTAAAATTGAAGAAGTACAAAATGAAATTTTCCAATTAGAGAACAACATCCAATTTTTTACTAATACTAAAAATGCCAAAAAAGAAAACTCCATTGTTTTGGAAGTTCGAAAAAACATTGCATTACACAAAGAAAATTTGGAAGTTTGGAAAGAAAAATTACACCAACTTCGCAATATGCAAATAGAATAATAGTCAAAAAAACCTCAATTCAAATTGAGGTTTTTTTTATTCCTTCCTTTTTCACTTAATAAAATTATATTATTCGCATATATTTTAACAATTATGATAATTATCATTTTATTAAGACCGTTTTAAAGATATTTTTGTAGTCAAAACTAAGTTACTATGAAAAATAATCTAATTCAAAAATACAACGTACCAGGACCTAGATACACTAGTTATCCCACTGTACCGTATTGGAATGAAATGCATTTTTCAAAAGACTTATGGATAGAAACACTAAAACGCTCCTTTGTTGAAAGTAATGATAAAGAAGGAATTAGCCTTTATATTCATCTGCCTTTTTGCGAAAGTCTATGTACTTTCTGCGGATGCAACAAAAGAATCACCAAGAACCATTCAGTTGAAGTTCCCTATATAGAAGCTTTACTGAAGGAATGGTCGATTTACTGTAAGATACTAGAAAGTACACCAATCATCAAAGAAATACATTTAGGTGGAGGAACTCCAACGTTTTTTTCAATTGAACAACTAGAAAAACTTATCAAAGGTATTTTTAAAACTGCTGTAAAAGCAAAAAAATATGAGTTTAGTTTTGAAGGACATCCTAACAACACGACCAAAGCACAACTTCAAGCACTCTATAATTTAGGCTTCAGAAGAGTTAGTTTTGGGGTACAAGATTATTCAGAAAAAGTACAGCAGGCTATTCATCGTATTCAATCTTTTCATAATGTTGCCAAGGTAACTTTCTGGGCCAAAGAAATTGGTTATACCTCCATTGGCCATGATATCATTTTTGGTTTGCCTTTTCAAAAATTAGATGATGTAATTGACACTATCGAAAAAACCAAATCGCTACATCCGGACCGTTTGGCATTTTACAGTTATGCTCATGTGCCGTGGATAAAAGGAAACGGACAAAGAGGTTTTAAAGAAAGTGACATCCCAAAAGACATGGAAAAACGTGAATTGTACGAGGTTGGTAAAGCATTATTAAGCAAAAACGGTTATCATGAAATTGGAATGGACCATTTTGCCTTAGAAGAAGACAGCTTATACCAATCGTTTACACAGAAAAAGTTACACCGAAACTTTATGGGGTATAGCTCCTCCAAAACCCAAGTCATGATTGGTTTAGGAGTATCATCTATCAGCGATAGTTGGTATAGTTTTGCGCAAAACGTAAAAACAATTGAAGAATATTACGATTGCATACAAAACAACGAATTACCCATAATTAGAGGTCATATCCTAACTAACGAAGATCTTATTATAAGACAACATATATTGAATTTGATGTGTCATTTCGAAACCTCTTGGAATGATGAAAAGCTGTATTTTACAGAAGTACCTGAAGTACTTTTACAACTAAAAGAAATGCAAAAAGATGGTTTAATTATTATTGATGATCAAAAAATTACAGTTTTAGAAGAAGGCAAACCATTTATACGCAATATCTGTATGGCTTTTGACTTGTTACTAAAAAGAAAAGCGCCTGAAACAGCACTTTTCTCTTTGACAGTTTAATATACCCTTAATGACAATTAGGAGACTGTTGTACAAATAAACTTGTTGTTTTTGGAGAGATGTAAGGTATACCCAATCCAAGACCTCTTAGCACAAACAAGACTCCTATACAAATAGCCACAATAGGGATAATCTTTTGTATTTTACTACGTACAGCATGAGTTAATATCCCATTAATATACACTATCATACTCATCATTGGCACGGTTCCTAATCCAAACAAAAACATATAAAACACCCCATATTGAGGGCTTTGCATCGCCATAGCTCCAAACAAAGCCACGTAAACCATTCCACAAGGTAAAAACCCATTGAGCACTCCAATAGTAAAGATTGATCGATAGGACTTATTCTTAAACTGTGCTCCCATCTTTTGTTTCAAAAAAGAAAGTCCTCTAAAAATGGGTTTCGAAAAATTAAATTGAGCTGCTTTTTTTTCTGGAATAATAACAATTAAAATCATCATGATTCCTACAAAAATGGAAATCTTTTGTTGTAGTCCTGCAAGAAAAAACCCTTTACCTAGAAGCCCAAAAAGCAACCCTATAGTGCTATACGCCAACAACCTTCCCAAATGATAGGTTAAAATTTGCAATACTTTTTGACTAGCATTGCTATGATTGACTGGTAAAACCAAAGCGATTGGTCCACACATTCCAATACAATGAAAACTACTTAACAATCCAAACAAAAAAGCTGTATAAAGCATGATAAAAACTCTTTAACTATTGAATATATAGACTTTCCTTGGTCAAAAAAGCTTTTCCTTCGTATTGCCACTCCATATTGATTTCCCAATGACCAGGAACTAACTTTTGTTTTCCAATTCGCAATACAGAATCCTTCAACACTAAAGGCACATTGAAGTCAAACTTTTTATTAGAAGCTCTGTAAAATGCAACAGTACCTTTAATTTTTGAGGGTAAAAATTCTTTTGAAAAAGTGATGGTCACTTCATTTTTTAATTGAGAAATGATGGGCTTATTTTTCAATGCTAAAGCATTTTGAACTCTTACCATTTCATCCTGATAATGAATATCGTGCTTATAATACTCTTCAACCACTAAATCATTATCATATTTTGAATCGGATTGTACTTTAATCACAAAATACAAAATAAAGGTGATAAAAAGTGCAAATGCAATTACTATAGATGTACCCCAATTGAATTTTAATTTCATTTTTATTATTTTTTTTTTACTTAATTAAACCAAAATTAATCAAAACTTCTTGGACCTAAGAAATTGGTCGTTTTAGTTTGAATTAATTTTTCACCTTCGAAGACTTGAATTTGAATAGACGTTTTATCACTTTCGAGTAAATATTTATTGATTTCAACAAACAAAGTACCGCTAGTCATTCCTCCTTTTGGCACAGACAAACTCGACTTACCCACTACATTCAGTGTCCCTTTAATTCCAACTAATTCAAAGTGTACATTTTGAATTTCTTTGTTTGATTTATTGATAATTTTATAGGTATAAACATTACTTATATTGTTGCCTTTATGCTGAAACAATTGCCCTGGCAATCGCAAAATTGTGGTTTCAATTTCGGCTCTTAAAAACAACAACCCCGATAGCAATCCTACTAAGATTAATAAAACTGCACTATATCCTTTCATTCTGGCTGTAAAACGAAACGGTTCCTTTTTTTCTATTTCGTTCTCAGAAGCGTATCGAATAAGCCCTTTAGGCAATCCAACACTTTCCATTATCGAATCACACTCATCAATACAAGCTGTACAATTAATACATTCTAATTGAGTTCCATTACGGATATCAATTCCGGTTGGACACACATGTACACACTGTTTGCAATCGATACAATCGCCTTTACCAGATTCAGCTCTATTTTCTTGTTTATTAAATTTTGCCCTACCCAATTCTTTTTCACCACGGACAAAATCATAGGCTACATTTATAGATTTATCGTCCAAAAGCACCCCTTGTAATCTTCCGTAAGGACAAGCAATAATACATACTTGTTCTCTAAACCAAGCAAAGACAAAATAAAACACTGCAGTAAAAATTAGTAACGAAATTAAAGTACTTACGTGATTGGCTGGTCCTTCTTTAATCATTTGAAACAATTGATTACTTCCAATTAAATACGCCAAAAAAACATTAGCTATCAAGAAAGAAATAATCATGAACAACAACCACTTCAAAGTTTTTTTCCGAATCTTTTCGCTATCCCAACTTTGTTTTTGCAAACGAATTTGCGCTCCACGATCCCCTTCGATCCAGTATTCAATTCTTCTAAATACCATCTCGAGAAAAATGGTTTGTGGACAAATCCATCCACAAAATATCCTACCAAAAATGACCGTAAATAAAATGACAAACACCACTCCTACTATCATAAATAGGACAAAAAGATAAAAATCTTGTGGCCAAAAAGGGAAGCTAAAAATATTGAAACGTCGCTCCAATACATTGAACATTAGAAATTGATTTCCGTTAATGGTAATAAACGGACTCGCAAAAAGTAAAGTCAGTAAAAAATAACTTACCCACTTGCGATACTCATACAATTTCCCAGAAGGTTTCTTCGGATAAATAAACTTTCTTTTTCCTTTTTCGTCTATGGTAGCAATACTATCACGAAACGATTCGTCGGGTAAATTAGCCATGATTTTAATAATTAGGATGGTTTTAAAACAACTGTGTCAAAGCAAAACACTTTGACACAGAAAAAATCACTTTCAATCTAATATTTATTTTGTTGCTTCCGAAACAGTTCCTGATGCCGGTTGCCCTTCTTTGGGAGCAGCTTCCTCTTTCCATACCTCACCTTCGGCAGCTTTTGCATCTTTTGGATTACTTCCTTGTAAAGAAATGATATAACTGGCAACTTTTTGAATCTCTTTAGGTTTCAAAGTACCTTTCCAAGCAATCATCCCTTTTCCATCTCGTCCACCATTAGTAATGGTGTGAAATATATTTTTAATTCCACCACCCAAAATCCAATGTTCATCGGTTAAGTTAGGACCTATCTGTCCTCCTCCATCAGCACGGTGACAAGCTACACAATTGGTTGTAAAAATTTCTTTTCCTAATGCTAATTCAGCTGGATCAGTCAACAAAGTAACTGATTTTTCATCCATCAAGTCGGGCGCAGTTTTCATATACTCAGCCACTTCAATTTTTGCCTTCTCAATTTCGGCCTTTAGTTCCATTTCTTGATCTGGCGCACCTAAAATTTCGTAACGAATTAAATAAACCGCCGCAAAAGCAATACAAGCATAAAATAAGTACACCCACCAAGGCGGCAAGCTATTATCTAACTCACGAATACCATCATAATCATGATCTAGAAGCAATTCGCCTTCTTTTTCAATTGGAGTTGACTTTGTGAGTTTTTTCATTAAATCGCTATACCAATCGTTTTCATTACCTGCTAAAGATTTAGCCTCAAGCTGGTCTTTTTGTTCTTGAGTTAATAAACTATAAGAAACCGCATCAATAGCTTTAATTGTAATTTCTATAGCAATTAATAAAAACAAGAATACAAAAAGAAACACGGAAACCATTGGGTATTTGATAAAAGCCGGACGATCTCCAGAATCGATGAAATACTCCATTGCGCCTAATACTGCAAAGAAAATAAGAGGCACCCTTACATATACTGGAATTAATTTTTTCATATTTATATTACACTTTAAATTATACGATAGGATTATCTTCAAGAGGAATATTACTTATTTCTTGTATCGTTTCTTTTTTATAAGAAAACACCCAAAAAGCTAAACCAACAAAGAAGAAAAAGAAAATCAACAACGAAAGAACTGGATAAATAGCCACACCAGCTATAGTTTCCATATTGTGTTTAATTTGTTCAAACATAACTTTCTTATTTAGTATCCTTTACTTTGATATCGGTTCCCAAACGTTGCATGTATGCAATTAAAGCCACAATTTCTCTTTCATTCATTGGAACGAATTTTTCTCCTCTCGCTTCGGCTTTCTTTTTGCTTTCTTCGTAACTTTTCACAAAGTCTGGGTCATTTTTCAAGCTTTCTTCAATTTTAATTGCTTGAGCTCTCAATTCCTTTTGTCCATTTGTAATTTGCTCTTCAGTATAAGGCACTCCTAAAGACACCATAGCTTTCATTTTCTTTTCTAACATAGATACATCCATAGCTTTGTTATCAAAAAGCCATTTGTAGCTTGGCATAATTGAACCTGCAGAAATACTTTGTGGATTCCAGAAGTGGTTAAAATGCCAGTTATCATTGTATTTTTGTCCCACACGTTGCAAATCAGGTCCTGTACGTTTTGATCCCCACAGGAATGGATGATCGTAAACAAATTCACCCGCTTTAGCTTGAGGTCCATAACGCTCTACTTCGCTTCTAAATGGTCGAACTGATTGAGAGTGACAGCTTACACATCCTTCACGAATGTATAAATCACGTCCTTCTAATTCCAATGGAGAATATGGTTTTACACTAGCAATAGTTGGAATATTCGATTTAACCATAATGGTAGGCACAATTTGAATAATTCCTCCAATTAATATTGCGATTGTTGCCAAAATAGCCATTTGAATTGGCCTTCTTTCTAACCAAGTGTGGTATTTCTCACCTTTAAAACGTTTCTCACTAATTTGTTTTAAAGCTGGTGCTTCTGCCAATTCATCTTCAATAGGTTCACTATTTCTAACTGTTTGAACGATGTTATAAACCAACACCAACATCCCAACCAAGTATAAAGTACCCCCCACAGCTCTCATCCAATACATTGGTATAATTTGAGTTACTGTTTCTAAGAAGTTCCCATATGTTAAGGTTCCGTCAGGGTTAAATTGTTTCCACATAGAAGCTTGTAAGAACCCAGCTACATACATAGGCAAAGCATAAAGAATAATTCCTAAAGTTCCAATCCAAAAGTGGAAATTAGCCAATTTAGTAGAGTATAAAGTACCTTTTGACATTCTTGGAATTAACCAATAAATAATACCAAAAGACATAAATCCGTTCCATGCCAAGGCACCTACGTGAACGTGTGCAATAATCCAATCGGTATAGTGTGCAATAGCGTTAACATTTTTCAAAGACAACATCGGTCCTTCAAAAGTTGCCATACCGTAACCTGTCATTGCCACTACGAAGAATTTCAAAACAGGCTCAACTCTAACTTTGTCCCAAACCCCTCTCAAGGTTAACAATCCATTGATCATCCCTCCCCAAGATGGAGCAATCAACATCACGGAGAAAACTACACCTAAATTTTGTGCCCAAGTAGGCAGTGCAGAATACAACAAATGGTGTGGGCCAGCCCAAATGTATAAGAAAATCAGCGACCAAAAGTGAATAATCGACAAACGATAAGAGTACACAGGTCTATTAGCTACTTTAGGCACAAAATAGTACATCAAACCTAAGAACGGTGTAGTTAAGAAAAACGCTACCGCATTGTGTCCATACCACCATTGCACTAACGCATCTTGAACACCTGCGTAAACCGAGTAACTTTTCATAGCCGAAATAGGCAATTCCAAACTATTAAAAATATGAAGTACTGCTACTGTTATAAATGTGGCAATATAAAACCAGATTGCTACATACAAATGGCGCTCTCTTCGTTTTAACATGGTACCAATCATGTTGATTCCAAAAACCACCCAAATCAATGCAATGGCAATATCAATTGGCCATTCTAATTCGGCATATTCTTTTGAGGAAGTATAGCCTAATGGCAAGGATATAGCTGCAGCAACAATAATTAATTGCCATCCCCAGAAATTAAGATTGCTTAAAAAATCGCTAAACATTCTTGCTTTTAGTAAACGTTGAAGGGAATAATATACCCCCGCAAACATGGCATTTCCTACAAAGGCAAAAATTACAGCGTTAGTGTGTAAAGGTCTCAATCTTCCAAAACTTAACCATGAAATCCCATCGGTCACATTAGGAAAAAGAAACATAAAAGCCAATATAAGGCCAACAAGCATTCCCACAACTCCAAAAAGGATGGTTGCGTAAATGAACTTCTTTACAATTTTGTTGTCGTAATAAAATTGTTGCATCTCCATAATTAATTTAGTTTTCTTTTTTTATAGTTGTTTTCTTTTTTTTAGCAGTCAATTCATCATCAAAAAGCATCCGTACAGATGGTGTATAATCATCATCATATTGACCTGTTCTCACTGCTATAACAAAAGCAACAAAAAAGCCAATTGCCACGAATATACTGATAGAAATTAACAAATAAATAACACTCATTTCAATCGTTTTAGGTGGAACAAAAATAGTTGTAAGGTTTTTTTCAAAATATGACTTTTGTCATATTTAATCTATTTTTGTTAAAAATATGCAAAAAAATTCACATTTCTCTACTGATTAATTACTTTTTTTTGCCGCATAATAATTACTCATTACCGTAACAAAACTCACTATCGTAATGGTACTCAAGGGCATAATAATAGCCGCCACCAAAGGACGTAAGTTTCCAGTAATGGCAAAGGAAAGCCCAACTACATTGTATAATAACGATAAAGCAAAGCTCATTTTTATAGTTTTGATTGCATCTTTAGACAACTGAAGGAAATAAGGTATTTTATAAAATTCATTTGCGTCTAAAATGGCATCGCAAGCCGGCGAAAAAACATTGACATTTTCCGAAATCGAAATTCCAACATTACTTTGTGCCAAAGCTCCAGCATCGTTTAACCCATCACCCACCATCAATACATTTTTACCTTGATCTTGTAACTGCTTAATAAAAGCTAGTTTTTGATCTGGCTTTTGATTGAATACAAAACGTACTCCGTCTGGCAATATCTTTTCCAACACTGGTTGTTCACCTTCATTATCTCCAGACAAAATGGTGATATCATATTTTTCTCCTAACGATCGAAATACATTTTCAAGTCCTATACGATACTCATTGTTAAAAACAAATTTCCCATAATACACTTCATCAATTGCAAAGTGCACTACCGTTTGTTGCAAATCCTCTTGATGACCTACACCAATAAAGGAAGCTGAACCAATTTGAATTTTCACACCATTAAGAGTAGCAAGGATTCCTTTTCCCGGAACTTCTTCAAAACTCGAAACACTTTCTAATTTTACTCCTACAAAATAATCATACAACATTCTGCTTAACGGATGGTTTGAAGCCCTCAACACACTTTTCAGCATGATTTTTTGGTCCTCTTGCAAAGGCACACCTTGATATTCAATGTTGGATTTTTTATTAGTTGTAATGGTTCCCGTCTTATCAAAAACTAGGGTGTCAACTTTGGCTAATTGCTCAATTACAATGGCATTTTTTAGATAAAACTTTTGTTTTCCCATGATTCGAAGAACATTACCCGTTGTAAATGGAGCTGTAAGTGCCAATGCACAAGGACACGCTACAATTAAAACCGCTGTAAAAACATTAAAAGCGGTATTGGCATCAAAGAAAATCCAATATCCGAAACCTGCAAATGCAATCAATAACAACACCGGAGTAAAATATCGCGAAATAGTATCGGTAATGGTCTTGTGTTTTTGCTCTACATCTTTTTGAAAGACTTCGTTACTCCATAGTTGAGTTAAGTAACTTTGAGAAACCGAATGCAAGACCTCCATTTCAATCACTTTCCCAATTTGTTTACCACCTGCAAAGACTTTATCTCCAGATTTTTTCACAATTGGCACTGCCTCACCTGTAACAAAACTATAATCAATCTCTGCATTTGAACTTATTAAGATACCATCAACTGGAATCAATTCTTGATTGCGAATCAACAATCGATCTCCTTTTTGAATATCATACACCGGGATACTTTCTTCTGAAAAATCAGCATTTATTTTAGTAATGGCAATAGGAAAATAAGATTTAAAATCCCTTTCAAAACTCAAAAAACTATAGGTTTTGATTTGAAACATTTTACCTAATAACATGAAAAAAATCAAACCACAAAGACTATCAAAAAAACCAGAGCCGTAATCCATTACAATATCAAAAGTACTTCTAATGAACATAACAACTATTCCTAAGGCAATGGGAATATCGATATTGAGCATTTTTGAACGAATGCTTTTATAGGCCGAAATATAATAGCCGCTAGCCGAATAGAAAAAACTAGGCAGTGACAGCGCAAAAATTAACCATCTAAAAAAACCACGATATTGATCTAACCAATATTCTTGCACTTCAAAATACTCTGGAAAAGACAACAACATGATGTTTCCAAAACTAAAAAAAGCTACACCTAATTTATACGTCAAACTACGATCTATCTTTTCCTTACCAGTTTCGTAATTTTCCAAACTGATATAAGGTTCATACCCAATTGCACTCAACAAGTGAACAACCTCCTTGAGTGTAACCTGCTTGGGAGTATAATTTATACGTACCGTTTTTTCAGGAAAATTCACTTTTGAAACATGAATACCAGATTGAAGTCTTTGAAGATTTTCTAAGATCCAAATACAAGAACTACAGTGTATATGGGGAATGCTGAGTGTTACAATTTCGGTACCCTCTTCTTGAAAATCGAGCAATTTCGATACGATAGTCGCATTGTCCAAAAAATCGTATTTTCCAGTAATATCTAATGGAGTCGCTCCAGGTGATTGCTCAAAATCATAGTAACAAGAAAGGTCATTCGCACTAAAAATCTCATAAACTGTTTTGCATCCATTACAGCAGAATAATTTGCTATCATACTGTATCTCTTGTTCGTTTTCAATGTTAATTCCACAATGAAAACAGTTTTCCTCTGCCATAATAAAAAGTACTTGTTAAAGAATCGCAAATATTAGAAATTGGTCATGCTAAAAATATGATTTTTGTCATAAAATCATTTACTTTGCCAAAAAATATTTCAGTTGCATATGAGCAAATGTGAGCAGTGTATTGTCCGTGAATTTAGTTCTTTAAAAGCATTAACAAAAGACGAATTAATTAAAGTTGCAAGTTGTAAATCTTCCTACACCATTAAAAAAGGAGAGCCTCTTTTTGAAGAAGGAGAATCCATAAATGGCGTTTATTGTATAAAAGATGGTTTTTGTAAACTTACCAAGTTAAGTACAAATGGTAAGGAACAAATCGTTAAACTAGTAAAATCAGGTGAACTTTTAGGACAACGCTCTATGGTGAGCGATGAACCAGCAAATCTTACAGCTATAGCCATTGAGGACATGGAAGTTTGTTTTATCCCTAAAACTGAAATTTTAAATTTTTTCAACAAAAACAATCAGTTTTCTTTAAATATGATGAAAACCGTTTGTGAAGATTTAAAAGAATCAGACATGCATGTGGTGTCAATGGCGCAAAAAACTGTAAAAAACCGTCTTGCAGAAACCTTAATTTACCTTCAAGAAACATTTGGAAAAAATACCGACAACACCTTAAAAATTCAATTATCAAGAGAAGAATTGGCCGGTATGATTGGTACAGCAACAGAAAGTTGTATTCGAATTTTATCAGAATTCAACAAAACAGGTTTGATTGAATTAATAGGCAAAAAAATAGCGATTAAAGATTTGAACAAACTAAAAAAAGTTGCCGAATAATTATAATTAACTTTATAATTTTTTGGCTTCATTCCAAAATACATCCATTTCTGCCAAGGTCATATCAGCAAGAGATTTACCCAATTCATTGGCTTTGCTTTCTAAATATTGAAACCGTTTAATAAATTTTTTATTGGTTTGTTCTAATGCATCTTCGGGATTAATTTTGAGAAAACGAGCATAATTAATCAAAGAGAACAACACATCACCAAACTCGGCTTCCATTTTAGATAGATCCCCCAAAGCCACTTCCTCCTGAAGTTCTTGTAATTCTTCTTGTACTTTTTCCCAAACTTGATGAGGCTCCTCCCAATCAAACCCTACTCCTTTTACTTTATCTTGAATCCTACTTGCTTTTACTAAAGCAGGCAAGCTTTTGGGCACACCTTCCAAAACAGAGGTTTTACCTTCTTTTAATTTGAGTTTTTCCCAATTGCGTTTTACCTCTTCCTCGTCTTCTACTTTTACATCGCTATAAATATGAGGATGACGATGTATTAGCTTTTCACAAATTTCATTACAAACATCAGCAATATCAAAATCTTGCGTTTCACTTCCAATTTTGGCATAAAAAACCAAATGAAGCAACAAATCACCTAATTCTTTTTTAACTTCATTTAAATCATTATCCAAAATGGCATCGCCCAACTCATAGGTTTCTTCTATTGTCAGATGCCGTAAGGATTGCATGGTTTGTTTCTTATCCCACGGGCATTGTTCTCGTAATTCATCCATAATGGTCAACAAACGATCGAAAGCGGCTAATTGTTGTGCTCTTGTATTCATACTGATGTTTTATGTAAAAATAAAAAATCCTGTCAAGAAATAGACTTAACAGGATATATTCATGTTTGATTTTTTTGTTGCTACAAAAGCTTATTTGGCATTGCTTTCCACATCTACCTCTTCAGCTTTTGCTTCGGTAGTTGCTGAAGATTCGGCTGTAATTAAACCTCTTTCTTGTAGCATATTGTACCAATTTAATATTTTTTTAATATCAGAAGCATACACTCTTTCTTCATCAAACTCAGGCAACACTTCTCTAAAGTAAGCCAAAAGTGTCGCATTGTCTTCTTTATGAGAGATAGTTTTACCGTAATTTTCTTTTTTGGCGATATTACCCAATACTTCAGCTAAAGGTTTTTCAGCATCGTAAGTGTATACAGAAATTTCAGTCAACAAACTCACATTGCTTTTTAAACTCACTGTCACTTTTTTACCGTCAAGTAATGACTCGGCCACAAATCCAGTACGTGTTTGAACTTTTAAAGCAAATAACCCTGGTTTTCCTGATATTGCTAATATTTTTTCTAAATTCATTGTATTAATTTTATTTTTTGTAATTCATTTTTTTTGCACACAGCATACTATAAAGTACCCCAACTAATTACCTACCTTTTTTAGCAAAAAACTTCATTCGATAGTCTTGAAATGTTTTCCCTTCGGTAATATTTTTAAGTTTCTTTTGAATCAATCTTTTTCGTAATGAAGAAATTCTATCTGTAAACAAAACCCCTTCAATATGATCGTATTCATGCTGAATGACTCTTGCAATCAAACCATCAAAAACTTCTGTTTTCATCACAAAGTCTTCTTCGCAATATTCCAATGTTACAATAGGTTTTCGATATACATCTTCACGTACGTCAGGAATACTCAAACAACCTTCATTAAACGCCCATTCTTCGCCTTCTTCTTTTATAATTCGGGCATTGATAAACGTTTTTTTAAACCCCTTTAACTTATTTTGAGTCGAACTTTCTAAATCCTCATCCTCACCAAAGGGGGTAGTGTCAACCACAAACAAACGCAAAGACAAGCCCACTTGTTCTGCTGCCAAACCTACACCTGAAGCATTGTACATTGTTTCATACATGTTTGCAATTACTTCTTTAAGATTAGGATAATCTGGAGTTACTTCTTCTCCAACTTTTCTTAAAACAGGATCACCATACCCTATAATTGGTAAAATCATTTTTCGATAGCATTAAATTTAACCCACAAAAGGTTTGTCCTTGAGTAACGGGATGGCAAAAATAATAAAAATTCAACAATGCCGAATTCTTAAACTGGAATAAGTTTATTTTAACTAAAAGTTAGCGATTTCTGTCTAGCTTTTAATAATTATGAAACCGTCAATTCTTACCTTTGTATGGAAAATTTCAGTATGCTAGAAAAAATCAAAAACTTTGCCAATAGCCTCCATTTCACAAACGCTTTAAAAGTAACTTTAGCTACTGTTTTCCCCGTTCTATTACTTTCCTATTTTGGCCATTTTGAAATAGGTTTTGCCATAGCACTTGGAGCTTTTTTTACGTATCCAAGTGATATCCCCAGCAGTTTGAAACACAAAATCAAAGGCATTGTCATCACGGCGCTTTTGGTAGCACTAGCTAATGTTCTGGTCAATCTTATTCATTTATTGGACCTGTTTTTTTATCCCTTATTTGGGATTTTGATTTTTCTCTTTTCAATGATTTCTGTCTATGGACAACGAGCCACTGCGGTTTCGTTTTCTTGTTTATTATCTGCTTGCTTGGCCATTTCGCATTGGCACTCTGGATGGGACATTTTGTTGTATGCCATTTTTATTTTTTCTGGTGGATTATTTTATTTGTTGGTTTCCCTGATTTTTTATTTTTCGACCCCCTATCGCACTTTAGAATTACATTTAGCATTTTGTATTAATTTGACTGCAAAATATCTAAAACTTAGAGCTGATTTATGGAAAATTGATGCCAACAAACAAAGCATAACCGAAAAGCAATTGGCCCTTCAAATTGAAATAAATCACTTGCATGAAACTATCCGAAACCTACTTATAGACAATCAATCTAGTTCATCAGATTCTGGACAAAACCGAAAACTTCTAATCGTATTTGTCAATTTGGTTGAGATTTTAGAATTGGCACTATCTACCGCTTTTGACCATAAAACGCTTCATGAAAAATTTGATGAACACCCATATGTAATCAAGAGTTACACCAATTTGGCTGTCAATTTAAAAAAAACCTTGAAACAATTAAGTAAGAACATTGCCAGAAGTACGCGGTATCGCTCCAAACATTCACTATTAGAAGATTTAAAACAATTTGAAAATGCCATTACAACCTATGAAAAGAAAATAGGTGCAGAAAAAGCAAAAGAAGGTGTCATGATGCTGACAACGATGCTTGATTATGGTGAAAACCAAGTCAAAAAAATCAAGTCGATTGAACGCGCATTCAATTTAAAAATAAACGAAGAAGAAATTGTAATTAACCGTAAAGATTTAGAAAAATTTCTAACCCCTCAATATTATCCTATTTCAACTTTTATCAATAATTTAAGTTTTTCCTCCTCCATTTTTAGGCATTCTATTCGAATAACGACAACATTACTCTTTGGCTTTTTTATCGCTTCTATATTACCATTTCAAAATGTGTTTTGGATTTTATTGACTATAATTGTCATCATGCGACCCGGCTATGGCCTTACTAAGGAGCGATCTTTCCAAAGAATATTTGGCACTGTACTTGGAGGTTGCATTGCTTTTGGCTTTTTGTACGTAGCAAAAGACAACCTAGTACTGAGCCTTATGGCTATTGTATGCCTACTCTTGGGGATGTCATTTACCAATGTAAGCTATAAAACTAGCGCCACGTTTGTAACTATGTATGTCGTGTTTTTATACAGTATACTTACACCAAACAGCACTAATATTATCGAATATCGTATAATTGACACAGCTGTTGGAGTAGGCTTAGCCTTCGTATTCAATCATTTTATTTGGCCTAATTGGGAATTCATAAACACCCCAAAATACATTGAGAAAGCCATTTTTGCCAACCGTAACTACCTCAAAGAAATTGCCAACTATTATAATAAAAAAGGACCTGTCCCTATCGTTTACAAAATTGCTAGAAAAAATGCTTTCATCGAAATTGGAAATCTGATGGCTTCGTTTCAACGTATGAAACAAGAACCAAAATCAAAACAAATTCAAATAACACAAGTTTACAAACTGACCGTTTTAAATCACACTCTACTCTCATCAATAGCTTCTATGGGCACCTATATTCAATCTCATACTACTACAGCTGCATCTTCTGCATTCAATATTGTAACCCTTTCAGTTATAAACAATTTAGAACAAGCAATTATTGCATTAAATCCAGAATTTACCCAACAAGCCCAACCTATTTCGTCTATGGATAAAAACAAAGGTTTTTCGGATTTAATGCAAATCAAAATCAGAGAAATTACCGAAAAAAACACCTTGGACAGTACAACAGACAAAGGAAAAATGCAAGAAGCTCATTTGATTATCGAACAATTAGAAGGATTAATCAATCTTTCAGAGAGCATCCTTAAAAACACTCAAATTCTAGTCAAAAAAGAAGAAGTATAAAAACTATATGGGTGAAATTACTAAAATATCACTTTCTGTTCAAATAGTCTTGTAGTAAAATGGTAGCCGAAATTTCGTCAATAAGGGCTTTGTTTTGTCGTTGTTTTTTCTTCAATCCACTATCAATCATGGTTTGAAAAGCCATTTTAGAAGTAAAACGCTCATCCACACGAATAACTTTCATCTCAGGAAAATGATTGGAAAAGTGCGTCACAAAACCTTTAATAATTGAAGCACTTTGAGAAGGCTCTCCATTCATTTGTTTAGGCTCCCCAATAACTACTGCTTCAACTTTTTCCTTTGAAAAATAATCTTTCAAAAAATCGATGGTACTCGCAGAAGGAATTGTAATTAATCCCGAAGCAATAATTTGCAATTCATCGGTAACTGCTATACCGGTACGTTTTTGTCCGTAATCTATGGCTAGAATTCTTGGCATAATATTATATATTTTGCAAATTTAATCAATCTATTCTACAAATAAAAAAGCCTAAAATCTGAGACCTTAAATCTCATCTTAAAGGCTTGTTCTAAATACCATAAAACACTATTCTTTCACCTTTTAAAATAACAATTTACAGGGTATATCAAAGCGATAGAATAATCGATACTATAAACATTAGGTTTATATTAACCAAAAAAGAATCTTCTAAAAAAACTTTTCTCAGCCACAGCAGTGCTTTCTAGCACTAAGTTTTGTTCTTGTTCATTTGATTTATTATACTCTGCAAAAAGATTTGTGATATACTCAACATACGTACATTTTTTTTCTTCTAGAAAACCAATCAAATACTTTTCGCTATACTCTACTCCACTAACTTTTTCAATTTGAAGTAATTTTTTATACAAAGGTTCAATATGTTCTGCGATAATTGAAGTGGGCACGGATCTTCTTCTTCCAAAATAATTTACAATTTCTCCAGCTTCATTTTTAGTAACTTCAAAATCGGTAACCACCCAATAGTACCTTCCTGATTTTGCTAAATTTTTAACAACAGCATGAAAATTGTTTCCTTCCTTAAGATTTTCCCATAACAATTTAAAAAGAACTTTAGGCATATCGGGATGCCTAACGATACTATGTGGCTGCCCCATAAGTTCATAATCTTCATAACCACAAACATCAACAAATACTTCATTTGCATACTCAATGATCCCACGATGATCTGTTTTACTCATAATTGTCTGGGTTTTATCCCACACTACTTCTTTATCAATAATTTCTGGTTTTTCGATTTTTTGATTAGAATTCATAATAGAAAATTTACTTTTTATATTAAAATTAAATATTTTTTAAGTTTTTTTTAGCGCGGCCAAAACTAAAAACCCAAAAGAATCAAAAAAATGATATTTATCATTTTATTAAAAAAACACAGAAATCATTTACTTTTTACAAAATTCAAAGCAAATAATTTTCACAAAAGCCACCCATAATGTGACATAACTGGGGTCTAATTCCAAAATAAAAAAAATCGAACTATCTTTGCCAAAAATATTTCACATGAACGAATTACAACTAATAATAGAGCAGGCTTGGGAAAACAGAGCCTTGTTACAAGAAGAAAAAACTACAAACGCCATTAGAGAAGTTATTGCTTTGCTTGATGCGGGTACACTTAGAGTAGCTGAACCGGTAGGAGATAAATGGCAAGTTAACGAATGGGTTAAAAAAGCGGTAGTGATGTACTTCCCTATTCAAAAAATGGAAACTTGGGAAGCAGGTATTTTTGAGTACCATGATAAAATGGAACTCAAACGTGATTACGCAGAAAAAGGAGTACGCGTAGTTCCTGGAGCATCGGCACGTTATGGTTCCTACATTTCAAGTGGAGTTATTATGATGCCAAGTTATGTAAACATTGGTGCTTATGTTGATGCAGGTACCATGGTAGACACTTGGGCAACAGTGGGAAGCTGTGCACAAATCGGGAAAGATGTTCATTTAAGTGGTGGTGTTGGTATTGGTGGAGTTCTAGAGCCATTGCAAGCCGCTCCAGTAATCATTGAAGACGGTGCTTTTATAGGTTCTCGTTGTATTGTTGTAGAAGGCGTACATGTTGGTAAAGAAGCTGTTCTTGGTGCAAATGTATGTTTGACTGCTTCCACTAAAATTATCGATGTGACAGGGGAAGAGCCTATAGAAATGAAAGGGCATGTACCGGCACGTTCAGTAGTTATCCCTGGAAGTTATACCAAAAAATTTGCCGCAGGAGAATACCAAGTTCCTTGTGCACTAATCATTGGAACACGTAAACCGTCTACCGATTTAAAAACGTCATTAAACAACGCGCTTCGCGAATATGATGTAGCGGTTTAATTACAATACAAAAAACACTGAAATTCCAAATTCCAATTGACTTCAAAAGGAATTTGGAATTTTTTTATTTATACTTTTTTTGTAGTTTTAAAAGCTTGGCGTATTTCATATAAGAGAAAAAACCTTGAATCATTGCAATCGACAATCCGTCTAAGCCATTAATAAAACCTTTCTTAAAAAAATAACAACGAATAAAGGCTACCAGACCATTTATAACGGGTTTAAAAGTATTGATTCTTTTACCCTGATCATATAATTGTTGTGCATGCCAACCAGAATATTGATTTTTTTTAGCAATAATTTGATCTAAAGAATCCCATCCGTAGTGTAAAATATGTACTGCTACTTTTTTCTCATTTGTAGTTACAATTTTTTGATGCACTTTAGAATCAGACGGATGAGCTGTTTTTTTGTTAAAGAAACGAACTTTATGATCTGGATACCATCCCGAAAAGTTAATCAACTTATCTGCAAGAAAGTTTTTTACTCTAAAACTAAAAGCATCATAATTTCCTTCCAGATATTTTTTATTTAATATAAATTGCTCAGCATCTTTATCAAGAAACTCATCTGCATCTAAATTTAAAATCCAATCGTTTTTGCAATATGGAAGACCATGAGTACGTTGAGGACCATCTCCTAAAAAGCTTTGTTGAATAACAATTGCTCCTTTTTGTTTCGCAATTTCTACAGTACGATCGTTACTAAAAGAGTCTACAACAATTACTTCATTACAAACTTTTAATAAAGCATCAATACACTTCCCTATATTTTTTTCCTCATTAAAAGTAATAACCAGACCACTAATTTCCATCACAAAATCAAATTTATAAAATCGCAAAAGTAAAACATTTTTACTTTAGTTTTCCCTGAATCATATTTTACAGTTGCTGACTTTATAAAATAGTTTGTAATTTCGCCCATTAAAAAGAACACTAGTCAAATGAAAATATTAGTCATACAACAAAAAAGAATTGGAGACGTCTTAACCAGTACAATAATCTGCAACAATTTAAAAACTACATTTCCAGATGCTGTAATTGATTATATGTGCTACCCAAATTCGGTTGATGTATTAAAAGGAAATCCAAACATTGACAATATTATACCATTATCAAACAAAATTAGAAAATCAACTCCTTCTCTATTTAAGTTTATTTTTAAAATACGAAGAAATAAATATGATGCCGTAATAGATGTCTACTCTAAGTTGGAAACCAATTTAATCACCTTATTTTCAGGTGCTAAATACAAAGTTTCTTATCGCAAATGGTACACAAAAGCAATCTACAACTACACTTACGAGCGTCTAGATGCCGTAGAATCTGAATATGGATTAGCTATTGAAAATCGACTAATGCTTTTAAAGCCTTTTATTTCAGAAAAGATTACAAATGTAAAGCCAAAAATCTTCTTGAAAGATTCCGAAATCAATAACGCTAAAAAACTTATAAAAAGCTATCAAATAGAAAGTGACAAACCATTAATCATGTTTGGAATTTTAGGTAGTGAAACCTATAAAACATATCCATTTGAAGGAATGGCAAAAATTATAGATTTCACTGTTGCAAAAACCAAAGGCACAATAATTTTTAATTATGTTCCATTTCAAAAAAACCTAGCATTAGAAGTCTATAATTATTGTAGCGATGAAACAAAAAAACACATAAAATTGGAGTTATACGCTACGGAGCTACGTAAGTTTTTGGCACTTCTCTCTCAATGTGAAATGTTAATTGGGAACGAAGGTGGTGCAGTTAATATGGCAAAAGCACTTGATATCCCCACTTTTTCAATATTTACCCCTTCTGTAAGAAAAGAAACTTGGCAACTATTTGAAAATGAAGCCAAAAATGTATCTATTCACCTAAAAGACCTTAAACCAGAAATATACCAACAGTTTACAGAGCAACAAATCAAAGATCGTACTTTTGAATATTACGCTGAGTATCCATTAGATCTTATGCTAGAAAAATTAGCAACCTATTTTAAAGAGTATAAAAATTGAAAAATAGTGCAGATGAGTACTAGTAAAAAGCCTAATTTATCCGTTCTTATTATTACACTAAATGAAGAACACCATATTAAATCACTACTTGAAAACATTGACTTTGCAGACGAAATTATTGTAATCGATTCTTTCAGTAAAGACAAAACAGTTGAAATTATTAACACATTTAACAACGTCAAGCTAATTCAAAACGAATTCATCAATTATACTTCTCAAAGAAATTTTGCTTTAGATCAAGCCAAAAACGATTGGATTTTATTTATTGATGCAGATGAAAAATTGACTCCAAGTTTAAAATCTGAAATACTCAAAACAATAGAGGACAAAAACTCCGCTAACGCCTATTTGATTTACAGAACTTTTATGTTCAAAAATAAAAAATTACATTTTAGTGGATGGCAAACTGACAAAATTTTCAGACTCTTTAAAAAATCAAAATGCAGATACAACGAGGATAGAATTGTACATGAAAAACTAATTGTGAACGGTAAGATTAGTACTTTAAAACACAAAATCATCCATTTTTCATATATTTCTTATAAAGATTACAAGTTGAAAATGTTCAACTATGGCGTTCTAAAAGCTAAAGAAAAGATAAAAAAAGGACAAAAACCATCATACCTTAAAATGGTTTTTCATCCTACCTATACTTTTTTATATCAATTTTTAATTAGACTTGGTTTTTTAGATGGACTAAAAGGGATTACAATATGCTATCTTAATGCTTACAGTGTTTTTATTAGATACAAAGAAATACGTCGAATTACTTTTTCCAGAATTTGAGTATCTTTTTTATACGTTTTTTTCTATAAAATTTATCTTGAAAATCAGCAGTGTATTTCCATAATGTCTCAAAAGTTTTTTCTTCAGATTCTGAATACAATTTTGAATATTCGTTGCTCATCACTGCCACCATTTCTTTTACAGGAGTCAAACGACATAGGTTTTTCATTCGCATTTCAAATGACATAGAGTCATGAAATTCCATTCGGTTTAAATCAACCAAAAAGAATTCATAATTTCCATTGTCGCTTTTTTTAATCAATGTATTTCCCGGAGAATGGTCCAGAAACTCTATTCCTTTTTGATGAAGCTCATAGCTAAATCGAGTAAATTGTCTCAATATTTTATCGTGATCGGGATAATCTGGAATTTCAACTAATTCTCTATACGTTAAATCTGCATCTAAATGTTCACTAACATAATAACTATCTCGTAATCCAAAAATATTAAAATTCTCTAAAAAAGCTAAAGGTTGTGGAGTACCAATACCTTTCTCTTGTAGAATTGTGGCATATTCATAAGAACGTCGTGCTTTTGACTTTCTAAAAAATTTATATGCTATTTTATTAATTAGATTTGGAATTTTGAATGACTTAATATTGATCGTCTTACCATTCAAATCAAATAATTTAATTTTATTTCGATCTCCATTTCCAAACAACTGACCAGAGGTACTAAAATTTTTAATACTCGTCAGAATATCTGAGGAACATTTTACTGCTGGTGAAAATTTAAATTTTGATATCATTGAATAGAATTTCTTTGCTAATACTTAATTTAACATCCATTGAAAATCAGTAACTTTTTATATGAAAACAATCAAAAAATGCTACTTTACTCATTACGAACGCTACAAATTGAAAAAAGCAAAAATAGCTTTATAATTTAGTAACAACCAATCATATCCTACTTTTTCTTTTTCTTCACCAAGTATTTTACCCATTGTCTAAAATTTTTAGTATGTATATACCAGTTTGATACTTTTAATCTTTTTTCATTCTCAATAATCTCTTTTATTTGAGAAATATTCTTAGTTGAAAAAAAACCTAAGCTCTTCCATTTTTTAGCTTGCAAATAGTAAAAATCCTTATATTCTTTATAATTATTTTCATCAACAGCTATCCATTTTTCCAAAAAACCTTTGTCTACATCAATATTATGCCCCCAATTTTCTAATTTAAATCGTAGCTCGTCCTCTGTTCTTGACAATGATTCATGTAGGACAATATTATCGGTATAGATCTGACGTTCTTTAGTTCTTCTTCCATTTTTATAATTTGGAAAATTGGTAGCAAAAATTGCTTTTAAAGGTTTATCAACATACAAAATACCGTTATCAGTATACTTGTAAAGCATGACCCAATATGCACATATTTGGATTGGATTTTTATCTGGAGTAATTAAATAAGAATCATATTTTCTAAGATCTGAAACAAACTTTTTAAAATCAACAAAATACTCATCACAATCAACCTGAATAATCCAATTTCCGACACCCATTTTCTCTGCAAGCATTTTTCTTTCTCTGATTTCACATTCCATTGTTGTCAACTCGGGAACATAAAAATCATCTTCGTAAATAACTATTTTATTATCTACATCAAAAGCCTTGATCCAATCAAAAAAGGAATCGTTAATACTAAAACTTCCACCATTCCATGTTTTTCTATTTTTATCTATAGCTATAAAAACTTCATCAGACTCAAAATATACGGTTGGAAGTGAGGTTTGCAATAATTCATAATCGTACGAAACAAGGTAGCCTGTTTGTATCTTTCCTGCCATTTTTATCAAATTAAAAGTGGTGCAATTTAGGATTTAATATCTAATTTTGCCCCATGAAAAAGAAATATGATTATCTAATAGTAGGCGCAGGTCTCTTTGGAAGTGTTTTTGCTCACGAAGCACATAAAGTAGGTAAAAAATGCTTAGTTATTGACAAAAGGAATCATTTAGGCGGAAACATCTACTGTGAAAAGATTGAAGATATTAACGTCCATAAATATGGCGCTCACATCTTTCATACAAATGATAAAAATTTGTGGGACTATGTCAATCAATTTGTAGAATTTAATAATTACATCAATGCCCCACTAGCTTTAAGCAAAGGGAAGTTATACAACTTACCCTTTAATATGAATACTTTTTATCAATTGTGGGGTACTAAAACACCCACTGAAGCACAAGCAAAAATTGATGAGCAAATCGAAACCTATGGGGTAAAAGAACCTAAAAATCTAGAAGAGCAAGCACTATCATTGGTCGGTAAAGATATTTATGAAAACTTTATCAAGGAATATACTGAAAAACAATGGGGCAGAAAAGCATCAGAACTTCCTGCCTTCATTATTAAAAGATTACCTGTTAGATTTACTTTTGATAATAATTATTTTAATGACAAATACCAAGGAATTCCAATTGGTGGTTATAACAAATTGATTGATGGTTTATTAGAAGGTATTGAATGTAAAACCAATGTAGACTATTTTAAAGAGAAAGAATATTATAATAATATTGCTTCTAAAATTGTGTTTACTGGAAAAATAGATGAGTACTATGATTTCCAATTGGGCGTTTTAAAATACCGATCCTTACGTTTTGAAAATGAAACTCTAGACCTTAAAAATTTTCAAGGTAATGCTGTTGTAAATTTTAATGATTCCAACTACGATTATACACGTATTATAGAACATAAACATTTCGAATTTGGAAATCAACCTAAAACAGTAATAACAAAAGAATATCCACAAGAATGGAATCCTGGAGACGAACCTTTTTATCCAATTAACGATTACCAAAATCAATCTCTTTTTGAAGCATACAAAAAACTTTCACTTCAAGAGAAAAACGTAATTTTCGGAGGAAGGTTAGCTGAATATAGGTATTACGACATGCATCAGGTAATTGCTTCCGCTTTACACAAATCAAAAATAGAACTTAATAATGACTAAAGTATTTATTGTTACACACGAAAAAAGTCCAATTTTAGCAAATGACATTCTTATACCAATTCAGGTTGGAAATAGAGACAATATAGAAGACAACATTTTAAGAGACAATACTTTAAAAAACATTTCTAACAAAAACAATAATTTTTGCGAATTAACCGCAGCTTATTGGATTTGGAAAAATTATAAAGAGGCAGAAATTGTGGGTATTTGTCATTACAGAAGATACTTTAATTTCTTTAATCCATTTTACAACTTAAAGCCTTCAGCTCAGAAAAAAATAAGTCTTTCAAAATTTAAACAAACAAACACCTTTACTAGTTCATCAGATGCTGTAAATAAGAAAATCACATCTATACTTAGTAATTATGATATCATATTAGTTAGGCCATATGAATTCAAAAAAGACTCTTTAAGCCAAAATTATTGTAATGATCACAGACCTGAGGATTGGGAATTGACAAAAAAAATAATAATTGACAAATACCCAAGTTACACTGATAGCGTTAAACTATTTTTAGACGAAGGAACCAAATTTCACATGGGCAACATGTTAATTTGCCGAAAACAATTATTTGATGAATATCATGAATGGTTGTTTTCAATACTTTTCGAACTAGAATCAAAAATAACCATTCCTAAAGATCCTTATCAAGCAAGAGTATTTGGATTTATATCTGAAAGACTCATCAATCTTTATGTCTATCATAATCAATTAAAAATTAAAGGAATACCAAGCTACAAGATTACAGATCTTTAAACAATATCATTACGGCATTTCATTTCAAAAGCTTATTTGTGAAAAAATTAGCTATAAAAATTAAACAGTTGTTTTATATCATCTGAAAATCATAACTTGATGAAATTAATAATTTAAATTACTAATTAGATTCTTTTATATGCTATGAAAGAATGCAATTACAATAATAGTCTTCAATTAAATGACAACTATTATTGTAATTGCACTAAATATTTTAACATCTTAAAATAACACATTGAATATCAATCGATTATTTTAATAAAAAACTTATCGTTGTCCTAAAATAAAACAAGTAATTCAATGTTAAGTATCCCAACCCACTAAAATACTTTACAATATTGCTAAATAGAAACAAAGGATTCTCACTAAAATACAATAAGCAAAACATTAATCGTCATACATATACTACTTAATGTACTTGCTTTTTTACATCAAAAGGTGTTTACCTTAAAAAAAATCATAAATTAAATACAATATTCTTCCTTTAGTATAAAATGTTTGATACCAAGTTTAAAACTTGTTAAAAAAATTCATTGCCCACATTCATTATCGCATCTCTAAATTTTGCAAAGTTAAATTCAAATGTACTTTAAACAGCACAACAAGATTATACTATATTCTAATAGCATAAAACCTATTCAAATTCAATACTATAAACAGACGCAAAAAAGAACTCAGTGATTTTATAAAGCATACATAAATTAAAAAATTCATAAACTACAAACTACAAGCTTTACCAAAAAACATTAATTTAACTTAATTTTAGTGATTTTAAATGAAAAATATTCTAAAAACATCATTGAAAAAGTAAATATACATCGTTTTCGACTTGAAAATCACAACATTCATTAAAATAAAAACAATTTTTACCTTATTTTATTACAAATTATACTGAGTTTTACTTATATATTACAATTATTTACAATTTTACTGTTAATTATTAAAAATATTACAGATTTAATTTTTTAATTAACAATATATTATGATATTTGGCGCAACTAATCTTAATCATTTTTAACATGAAAATTAATTGTAAGCATTTATTGTGTTTTCTTTTTGCAATGTTTATGCAAATAACATTCGCACAAGAACTCACTGTTAATGGGGTCGTTACAGACCAAGCAGGAATTCCAATTCCAGGAGCCAACGTAGTGGTAAAAGGAAGCAAAACCTCTACACAAACTGACTTTTCCGGGGTATTTACTATCAAAGCCTCTCAAGGAGATGTTTTGGTAATTAGTTTTGTAGGTATGTCTACAACTGAGGTAAACGCATCATCTAAAGTTACTGTAAGACTAAAAGATGCTTCTAATCTTTTGGAAAATGTAGTAGTTGTGGGGTATGGTACTCAATCTAAAAAGAAATCTACCGATGCAATTTCAAGAGTGACAGCTAAAGACATTCAGCAAATTCCTGTTTCTAACGTTCAAAATGCTTTAGTAGGTAAATTAGCAGGGGTTCAAATTACTCAAACTAATGGTAAGGTTGAAGGTGGCGTAAGTGTACGTGTGAGAGGTGCAGCTAGTATCAGTGCTGGAAAAGAACCTTTATATGTTTTAGATGGAGTACCATTAATTACTACAAACGAATCTAGTAATGGCGCCCCTACTAACCCATTATTAACATTAAGTTCAAATGAAATTGAATCTATTGATGTTTTAAAAGATGCTTCCTCAGCAGCTATTTATGGAGCAAGAGGTGCTAATGGAGTAGTTATCATCACAACTAAAAAAGGGAAGGAAGGAAAAGGATCATTTTCTATCAATCTATCTCAAGGAGTAAGTGAAGCTACTAATAAAAGAAAATGGTTAAACGCCGCTCAATATGTTGAACTATTTACAGAAGCTTCTATAAATGGTACTGGTGATGCAGCTGAAGCAGAAGATACCTTTGATTTTTTAGCTCAAGGTACTGATTGGAGAAAATTAGAAGTTGATTCTGATTGGCAAGATACCGCTTTTAAAAATGGATACACCACAGATGCTGATTTTGCAGTATCAGGCGGAGATGCTAACACAAAGTATTTTTTCTCAGGAGCTTATAATGATACAAAAGGTATCATCAACAGTAATGCCTTACAAAGAATAACAGCTAGAACAAATGTTTCTCATAAAATATCCGATCGCTTTACTGCTGGAATGAATTTAAGCTTTTCTAGAGCGAAAATAGATCGTGTTCAAGATGATAACGCATTTACAACTCCTTTACAAGCTGTTGCTCAATCACCATTATCTCCTATTCGTTTAGCAGACGGTACAGCAAATCCAAACACATTATACGCTAACTACTTACTAGCTATAGATAATTCTTTTTGGAAAACATTAGTACGAAGAGTGACAGGTAAAGTTTATGGAGAATTAAAAATATTACCTTACTTAAAAGCTAATACTGATTTTTCTTACGATTTAATGTCTCAAACGGAAGACAACTGGAATGGAAAAAACACTCCTTTTATGTCAACTGACGGAGAAGTTTTTGCTAGCTCAGTAAACAACGAAACCTATATTACTAGTAATTACTTAACTTTTGAAAAAACTTTTGCTGACAAGCATGATATAAATGCAGTTGTGGGTATGGAGTTTAACAAATTCAACAGAAGATATCAAGATGTAACTAGTATTTATTTTCCTAATGATTATTTCCAAACCGTTGATGGAGGTGCAGAAGTTAATGGAGGTTCAGGAAACGAAACAGACTACACTTTCCTATCTCAATTTGGACGTTTAAACTATTCATATGCAAACAAATACTTAATCAAAGCAAGTATTCGTAGAGATGGTTCTTCTAGATTTGGAGCAAACAACAGATTCGGTACTTTCCCAGCTGTATCAGCAGGATGGGTTGTAACTGAAGAAGACTTCTTAAAAGACAACGCAACTATTTCGTACTTAAAATTAAAAGGAAGCTGGGGTAAATTAGGAAATGCCGAGATCGGAAACTTTGCTTCAAGACAACTCTTCGGTGCCAACTCTTACAACTTAAGAACAGGTATTTCATTTACACAAGCAGGTAACCCAGATTTAACTTGGGAAAAATCTTCTCAAATTGACTTTGGAGCAGAAATTGGTATTTTTGACAAAATCAACATCGAAGCTGACTACTATAAAAAACAAACAGATGGTTTATTATTTAGTGTACCACTTGCGTTAAGTTCAGGTGCTACTTCGGTAAATAAAAACATTGGAAAAATTGAAAGTAAAGGGGTTGAATTTGTTATCAATACAAAAAACATCACCAACGAAAACTTCAAATGGTCAACAAGTTTTAACTTAACAACAAACAACACAAAAGTTTTATCCTTACCAAACGACAACAAAGATGTAATTAATACATTTACAATCAACAGAGTTGGTGAAAACGTATCATCATTTTACTTAGTAGAATACGCTGGTGTAGATCCAGCCAATGGAGATGCATTGTTTTACAAAAACACTAAAAATGCCGACGGAAGTATTGACAGATCAACGACTAATGTTTACAGTGAAGCACAAAGAGTAATAGCCGGAAATCCTTTCCCAACTTTAATGGCGGGTATTACTAATACCATCAATGTAAATGGTTTTGATATCAATTTCACATTCCAAGGCGAATGGGGTGCTAGCATTTACAACTCTGCTGGTATTTATCAATCTGTAGCAGCTGATTATTTTGACAACCAAACTGTTGACCAACTAAGACGTTGGAGAAAACCTGGTGATATTACTGATGTACCTCAAGCTAGATTATATGGCTCAAATGGAACACAACACTCTACCCGTTTCCTTGATAAATCTGACTTTATTCGTTTAAGAAATTTAACCATAGGATATACGTTACCTGGTAAATATGTTAAAGACTTAGGTTTAAGTAGTGTTCGTTTTTATGGAACTGGGGTAAATTTACTTACTTTTACAAACTATTCTGGTTATGACCCAGAAGCTAGAAGAGATGACACTGGAATTGGAGAAGAATTCTATTCTGCTCCACCAGCAAGAACAATTGCTTTAGGTGTAAACATTAATTTCTAAAAAAACGCAAAATGAAAATCAAAAAATTAATTATATATACATTATTCTCAGCTTTTTTAATGAGTTGTGAAAATGAATTAGAACTTGACCCAAGACAAAGCATAGACGACACCGTAGCGTTAAGTACTGAAAAAGGAATTTCTGATATTTTAACAGGTACATATGCCATTGCCGCTAATGGAGATGTGTACGGAGGTAGAATATTAGTAGCTGGTGATTTATTGGGTCAAACTGGATCAACTACTACAACTGATTTACGCTGGAGAGGTACTTTTGCTGATTTCAGACAGATGTATAATAAAACAATGCTAGTAAACAATGGTATTGTTCAACAAATTTGGGCAAGAAATTATCAAATAATCAACTCATGTAACATTGTTATTGAAAACATTGATAAAGTTTCTGATCCAGCCAAACAAGCAAGAATGGTAGCCGAAGCAAATTTCTTAAAGTCTTTAGCTTACTTTGATTTAGTTCGTTTTTTTGCTAAACCATATGAGGCTGGTAAAACCAATAGTCAACTTGGAGTAATCATTAGAGATAAAGCAATCTACAACTTCAACACTGATCTTTCTGCTCAAAGAAGTACAGTTGAAGAAGTATACAATGTTGTTATTTCTGGATTAAATAAAGCTTACAATGATCTTCCTGCAAACAATGAATTTTATGCCAACAAATATGCTGCAAAAGCATTATTAGCAAGAGTTTATTTGCAAATGCAAAATTATCCTGCCGCTAGAGACGCAGCAAACGATGTAATTGCTAACAGTGGAGCAAAATTGATGGCAACATATAAAGAAGCATTTAACCACGATGTTAATCAAATTGAAGATATATTTGCCATTCAAATTACAAAACAAACAGGAGACAACCAAGCTAACAATATGTATGCCTCTGAAGACAATGGTGGTCGTGGTGGTGACGTAGAAATAAGAACTACTTATTTAAATAAATTTGACGATGTAAATGACGAAAGACGTAATTTCAATTACATAAATCCAGATAACGGAAGAAGACTTACATCTAAATTTAAATCTGAATTTGGTGATGTTGGAATTATAAGATTAGCTGAAATGTATTTGATTCGTGCTGAAGCTAATTTTGTTGCCGGAACAACTGTTGGCGACACCCCTCTAAACGACATCAATAGATTAAGAACTAGAGCCGTTGCTAAAACTTTTACCTCTATTACACTTGCTCAAATTTTAAGAGAAAGAGAACTAGAGTTAGGAATGGAAGGTTTTAGAATCCACGACATCAAAAGAACCAAAGGATCAGTAACCTCTTCAATTCTTTGGAATTCTGATTTGCTAGTATTCCCAATTCCATTAAGAGAAATGGATACCAACAAACAAATCACTCAAAACCCTGGATATTAATTTTCCATTTTTTAATTAGTGAATCAAACCGTCTCCATTTGCGAGGCGGTTTTTTTTGGTATAAATACAGCATATCATCGAATTAATTATTGAATAACTCACCGAATACTATTACAAACAAGCCATAACCTTACCTCCCAAAACCACCACCCTACCATAAAAAAACCCAGACTTCAAAAGAAATCTGGGCTAACTAAACAAACTATTAAAACCACCTATTCAATAGGTAATACAAGTGTGGAAGTAATGGCCTCTAAAACCTGAAAAGCGGTTTCGGCCATCTTATTGCCTTTGGTATCCAAAAGCGGGTTTACTTCTACAATTTCAATACAAACTACTTTTTTAGTCTTGATTATTTGATCAATTATTGCAATGATTTCAAATTGATCAAAACCTTTAGCTACCGGAGTTCCCGTTCCATAAGAAACCAAGTCACAATCCATAGAATCTACATCAAAAGAGATATAAATCACTTCGCAATGCGACAATTGCACTATGGCTTCATCCACACAGGTAGAAAGTCCTCGATACCTAATTTCATCTACCTTATAATTGCGTATTCCTAAACGCTCCATTTGAAGATCTTCTGCTTCTTCGGTATCGCGAACACCAAAATACACCAAATTCTCGGGTTGAATCTTAGGGCCTTTATACCCTATTTTCTTCATTTTTTCCCAATACTTCAGGGTATTATCTTTAACTTCATTAGACTTACACTCTAAATTATCGTTTGCCAAAGCCGCAGCCAAAGGCATACCATGAATGTTTCCCGAGGGAGAAGTATAAGGAGAATGCAAATCAGCATGAGCATCTATCCAAACTACTCCTACATTTTGCTCAGGAAAAACCGATTTTATCCCGCTAATCGTTCCTAAAGCCGAAGAGTGATCTCCTGAAAGTACTATAGGAAAATATTGAGTAATGTTTTTTTCAATCGCATTGTTTACTCGTACACATTGTTCGACTACATGCTCTATTCGTTTAGCAACGGTACTATTGCATTTGTCATAGATCGATTCATTATGCGTTTTAACATCTTCAAAAGGATATTGATTGAAATAGTCACTCCCTAAGTTAATAGCCGCAATTTCAATTGCATCAACCCCTAAATCCGACCCACGAGTTCCAGCTCCGATGTCGGATCTATTTTTAATCAACTTTATTGGCTTCATCATTTCTATTTAAAATCGTTTAAAGATTTTTCAATAATAGCCAAACATTCTGCAATTTCCGCTTCGGTAATCACTAATGGAGGGGCAAAACGAATTTTGTTCCCATGTGTTGGTTTGGCCAACAAACCATTATCTCTAAATTTCAAACAAATATTCCAAGCCAAATCCGACTCTTCA
Organism: Flavobacterium riviphilum; assembly: GCF_055231795.1. Lineage (NCBI taxonomy): Bacteria > Pseudomonadati > Bacteroidota > Flavobacteriia > Flavobacteriales > Flavobacteriaceae > Flavobacterium > Flavobacterium riviphilum. The sequence goes on along the minus strand of NZ_JBUYSY010000002.1, from coordinate 7,963 downwards.
TCACTATTAATAACAATCGCATTCAACAAGCCTTTTCCGCGTACTAAAGCAATTAAGGGATTTCTAGATGCAATTTCATTTAATCCTTTTCTTAAGATCGCACCCAAACGTTCAGCATTTTCCGCAAGATTTTCTTCTTTAACTACTTCCAAAGCGGCTACTGCAACTGCTGCTGCTATTGGGTTTCCACCAAAAGTAGAACCGTGTTGCCCTGGTTGGATTACATTCATGATTTCATTGTTTGCCAACACCGCAGAAACGGGATAAACACCACCTGAAATTGCTTTTCCTAAAATTAAAATATCGGGTTGTACATTTTCGTGATGCACTGCTAATAAACGTCCTGTACGCGCAATTCCAGTTTGCACTTCATCAGCAATAAACAATACATTATGTGCTTCACAAAGCGCTTTGGCTTTGGCCAAGTATCCTTCTGAAGGCACATAAACACCCGCTTCTCCTTGAATAGGTTCTACCAAAAATCCAGCAATATTGGGTGATGATTGCAATGCTTTCTCCAAAGCGTCAATGTCATCGTAAGGGATTCTGACAAATCCTTCAGTAAATGGGCCAAAACTTTTACGTGCTGTTTCGTCGTTGGAAAAAGAAACTATAGTAGTAGTTCTTCCGTGAAAGTTATTTTCGCACACTATAATTTGAGCTTGATTTTCTGCTACTCCTTTAACTTCATAGGACCATTTTCTACAAATTTTCAAAGCTGTTTCTACCGCTTCGGCACCAGTATTCATAGGTAGTACTTTATCAAATCCAAAATATTTGGTAATGTATTCTTCGTAGTTTCCTAATTTATCGTTGTAAAAAGCTCTTGAAGTCAAGGTCAATTTTTGTGCTTGATCCACCATAGCCCCAACAATTTTTGGATGACAATGGCCTTGATTTACGGCAGAATAAGCTGAAAGAAAGTCAAAATAACGCTTTCCATCCACATCCCAAACATAAACACCTTCTCCTCGTTCTAAAACTACAGGTAGCGGATGATAATTATGGGCACCATATTGATCTTCTTTTTCTATTAATTCTGCTGCTTTTGAGGACATAATTTGAGATTCCTGTATCATATTTTTGGTCTTTATATAGTTTTAACCACACAAAAATAAACTATTTTTTCAAAAAACAATAAAAAATAATTTATTTTGACTTTAATATGAAAATTTAAGTTTATTTTTACTTCAAAAAGTGTAAAATCAAGTCATTTTTATATTTTTGAACTCAAAATAACCCTTTCATTTTGAAATGAGATAAAAATAATTATTTTTATAAACCGAAAAAAAGTGAATTTAACTTAAAACCAACACTAAAAATGGAAGTATTAGACGAGTACGATATCAATATTATTAAGGAATTAGAAAAAGATGGTCGTATGGCTTTTTCGGCCATCGCCACTAGTTTGAAAATTTCAAATACAATGGTTCACCAACGTATCAACAGATTAATTGAACAAGGTATTATAACCGGCATCAAACCTGTTATCAATGAAAAAAGAATTGGATATGATTGGGGCGCATTTACTGGAATTACCCTAAACAAAGATGCCGACTCTAAACGAGTTATTGAAGAACTTCAACAAATACCAGAAATTACTGAGTGTTATTTCATCACTGGTTCTTATACTTTATACATTAAAATGATAGCCAAAAATCATGAACACATGCGTAAATTATTGTACGAAAAAATAGACAATATTCCAGGTATCGCCAAAACTGATTCCATCATCGAGTTAGGTTGTGCGTTCAAACGTAACATAAGTTTATAACACTAAACCCAAACCCAAAAAATCAACCATGCTATCCTCTATTACCAAATCATACACCCAACTAGGATGTTCAATCGTCCTATTTTGGTCTTTCCTTGGTTGTAATGGCGATCCTTCCATTGACCCCTCAAGCCAACCACCTGTATATCAACCAGTACCCTCTTCGATTGGAATTATAGGCGATCCCGCTGATGTAATTGTTACTACAACAGCAGGAACTGTTTTAATGGGCGGAGGACCGGATGTAGATAACGCCATGAAATGGATGATAGAAAAATCCAAAGGTGGTGATGTAGTTATTATTAGGGCCTCTGGATCTACAGGTTACAATTCATATCTGTATGACTTAGTAAAAGAAAATGGAATTCGACAAGTAAATTCTGTTGAAACACTTTTAATTAACAACTCCGAATTGGCCAACAACCCAAAAGTTGCCGAACGCATCAAAGAAGCCGAAATGCTTTTTATTGCGGGTGGTGACCAAGCCAATTACGTTCGATATTGGAAAAACACCCCTATCGAAGAGGCTATTAATTATTTGATCAAAGTAAAAAAAGTTCCTGTTGGGGGTACTAGTGCAGGCTGTGCCATTATGGGTGAAGCATTTTTTACTGCAGAAAACAATACTATTACTTCTTTAGAAGCTTTAACCAACCCATACAACAATAACTTAACGCTAGGTAGAAGTGATTTTATAGACAATCCCTATTTAAAAAATACTATTACTGACACACACTACAATAACCCAGATCGAAAAGGACGACACATTACTTTTTTGGCTAGATTGGTTAAAGACTATAATTGGATAGAACCAAAAGGAATTGGTGTGATGGAAGAAACTGCAGTTTGTATCAACGAAAATGGCTTAGCTACTGTTTTCGGCAAAGGATATGCTTATTTTTTAAAGGCCTCTGCAACAGCACCAGAAGTTTGTATAAAAGACACAAAACTAACATGGAATAACGATAAAAAAGCCATTCTATCCTATACCATAGAAGGAGGATCTACTGGAAACGGAAGCTTTAACCTAGCGCAATGGAAAGAAATTTCAGGTGGAAACTTTGAAAACTTCTATGTAATAGATGGTGTTTTATCAAAATCTTAATCCTTGTACATACTAACTTAACCTATATAAATCACACTTATGTCATTTTCAAAATTTATCAGTTTGACGCTATTGACTTACTTTTTTTGTAGCGCCACCTCACTTTATGCACAATCACCAAAAGGTCACTTATTTATCATTGGCGGAGGAAAACGTTCGGACCAACTCATGAATCAGCTATTAAAAGTAGCCGACTTAAAGGCAAAAGATTATATCGCTGTACTTCCCATGTCCAGCGAAGAGCCTGATAGTGCCTATTTTTATTTCAAAAAACAATTAAGCCAGCTCACCTCCCAGCCTATCTTAATGTTCAATTTTGACAAATCCACAAATCAAAACAAAGTCTTAACCGATTCGCTTCAAAAAGCCAAACTCATCTACATAAGCGGAGGCGATCAAACCCGTTTTATGGGAGTTGTTCGCGGCACCCCTATTTATGATGCCATTCACAAAGCCTATCAAAATGGAAGTACTATTGCTGGTACTAGCGCAGGAGCTGCAGTGATGTGCCAAAATATGATAACAGGAAACCAAAAACTAGAAACCAAATACACCGAAACCTTTGACAACATAAGATACGACAACCTCGAAACCGATTCCGGATTGGGATTAGTAAAAAATGTAATTATTGATCAACATTTTTTAAAAAGAAGTCGATACAATCGTTTACTCACAGGCTTAGTAGAATTTCCAGATCATGTAGGTATCGGAATTGACGAAAGCACTGCCATAATTGTTACTGGAAAAAAAGTGAAAGTTGTTGGCGAAAGCGAAGTAATCGTAGTCAGAAATCCGAAAAAAATTACAAAATCACCTAAAAATAATCTTGTTAGTATTTCATCGTTAAACATGAGCGTATTAACAGAAGGACAACAATTTAACCTACAATAAAATGAATATACAAAACCGTTATTTTGTAACCTCACTACTTTATTTGTGCACGATAGCTGTAATTTGGTCACAAAAACTAACTCCAAAAGACCTAAAAAGAATGGAGCAGCAAGCTCAAAATGTCACTATTATTAGAGACAATTGGGGTATTGCTCATGTATACGGAAAAACCGATGCCGATGCCGTTTTTGGTATGTTATATGCGCAATGCGAAGACGATTTTAAACGAGTAGAAATGAACTACATCGACAAACTTGGTCGTCAAGCCGAAGTAAAAGGCATTGATGTATTGTACAATGATTTGGAAACCCGATTACTAATAGATGCCGAAGAAGCTAAAGAAGAATATAAAAAGGCTGCTCCATGGCTCAAAAAACTAATGAACAGTTATGCCGATGCCATAAACTATTATTTATATAAAAATCCACAAGTTAAACCTTTATTATTAACCCACTTTGAACCTTGGTTTCCATTGCTTTGGACCGATGGTAGTATTGGCGCAATTAGCACCGCCGATTTAACCACAGTTGAACTAAAAGCTTTTTACTCTGGCAACAACGACAAAGTAGCTTATGTTCAAAGAGACCCTAACGTGCAAACGGGTTCTAATGGTTTTGCCATTGCGCCTTCCAAATCGGTTACTGGCAATGCACTTTTGTACATTAATCCACACACTACTTTTTATTTCAGACCCGAAATCCACATCAGTAGCAATGAGGGATTGAACGCCTATGGTGCAGTAACATGGGGGCAATTTTTCATTTACCAAGGTTTTAACGAAAATTGTGGTTGGATGCATACGTCTTCTAATGTAGATGTAGCCGATACCTATGCTGAAAAAATTGTAGAGAAAAAAGGAAAACGCTTCTTTGAATACGACGGCAAATTATTACCCGTAAAAGAAAAAAATATCGTTCTAAAGTATTTGGACAAAGGACAAATGACCTCCAAAACCATCAAGACCTACTTCACCATTCACGGTCCGATTATGGCTAAGCGCGACGGAAAATGGATTAGTTTACAATCCAAAAACAGAAACATGCAAAGTCTAATTCAAAGTTGGACAAGAACCAAATCCAAAAACTTTGATGAGTATCAAAAAACGATGGATTTAAAAGCTAATACGTCCAACAATACGGTGTATGCCGACAACAAAGGGAATATTGCGTATTGGCATGGCAACTTAATTCCGATTCGCGACAAAAACTACAATTGGGCAAAAGTTGTTGACGGAAGTACGTCTAAAACACAATGGAAAGGCTTACATCCTGTGTCCGAAACCGTGCATTTGTATAATCCAAGTAACGGATGGCTGCAAAACTGTAACTCCACCCCCTATTCAGTTGCTGGTAATAATAGCCCAAAAGAATCCAACTATATGCCTTATATGGCCCCTGATGGTGAAAATTTTAGAGGAATTAATGCCGTTCGTATTTTTAGCCAAGAAAAAAAGTATACTCTTGAAGAATTGATAAAAGATGGCTACAACCAAAAATTATCCGCTTTCGAAGTGTTGCTTCCTGCTTTGATTGCCAATTTTGAAAAAGACGCCAAAGCCCAAGAACCCAAATTCAAAGATTTGGAAGCTCCCATTCAAGTGTTGAAAAATTGGAATTACTACTCAGACACTACCTCTGTTGCCACAACGCTTGCCAATGAATGGGCATTCAAATTAAATCCTATTTTGCAAAAAGTCTACATAGACGAAGGCGAAAAAGACCAAGTTGAAAACATGACCGAGTTTGCCAAAACGGCTGGCATTGAGGATATGTTGCCACAATTACGAGAAGTAACACAAGAATTGCAAGCCAAATTTGGCAAGTGGGAAATTCCGTGGGGCGACATCAACCGTTTTCAACGCCCTTCGGGAGACATAGACTTAACGTATGACGACAACCAAGAAAGTTTAGCCATGGGTACCGCTTCGGTATTGTGGGGAAGTTTACCTGCCTTTAAAAGTTCGTATCAAAACAACAGCAAAAAACGCTATGGTTACAACGGCAACAGCTTTGTTTGCGCCGTTGAATTTGGCCCAAAAATTAAAGCGAAATCTTTATTAGCTGGAGGAAATTCGGGAGATCCTAAATCAACGCATTTCATGGATCAAGCCAAAAGGTATCAAAACGCCCAATTCAAAGACGTTTTATTTTACAAAGAAGACGTTCAAAAAAATGCAGAAAAAACCTATCACCCTGGTGAATAATACCATGCTATAGTTCAAAATACCCTCGTAAAATTTTACGAGGGTATTTTTTTTATTTATATTGCACGTACTGTAAAAAACTAACCTCATGAAAAACACCAAAATACTATTCCTTGCATCCCTCTTTTGTTGTCTTTCGAGTTATGCTCAACTCAAGGCCGTTTCCTATCAAGATGGCAATCAAAAACTAAACGGCCTAGCTATTAAACCCAAGAAAAAAAGCAGCCAAAAACCTGGTGTTTTAATCCTTCCCGCTTGGAAAGGCATCGATGCCCATGCCAAACAAACCGCCATCGAACTAGCCAATTTAGGCTATCACGCCTTTATTGCCGATATTTATGGAGAAGGAAACTACCCAAAAGACAATGCCGAAGCTGGTAAAAATGCCGGTTATTACAAAAAGAACACCGACTTGTATCAGAAAAGAATCAACCTAGCCTTGGCACAACTCATTCAATCGGGTGCCAATCCTGATAATATTGCCGTGATTGGTTTTTGCTTTGGAGGAACAGGCGCTTTAGAAGCGGCTCGAGGCCAATTGAACATCAAAGGAGTCGTATCATTCCATGGCGGTTTAGGTAAAGAGGCAACTCGTGCTACTACTCCAATTCAGACTAAAGTTTTGGTTTGTCATGGTGCCGATGATCCTTTTGTGCCCAAAGATGAAATTGCTGCCTTTCAACAAGAAATGCGCGATGCCAAAGCCGATTGGCAAATGATATATTATGCCAATGCCGTGCACTCCTTTACCGATCCAAACGCAGGAAACGACAATTCCAAAGGAGCCGCTTACAATGAAAAAGCAGCAAAACGCTCTTTCGAATACCTAAAACTTTTCTTAAACGAAACTTTAAAAAAATAACTTCTATCCATGATTCAAAAAGCCCTTATTTTATCTGCCTTAATTACATTTTCGTGTACTTCGCAAAACAAAACAAAACCCGACCCTGTAAAAAAATATCTGTCTAGCATTACTGCCGAAGACTTCAAAAAACACCTTACTATAGTAGCCTCTGACGAAATGGAAGGTAGAGAAACAGGAAGTAAAGGACAAAAAAAAGCAGGTTTGTACCTCATCGAACACTACAAAAACAATCAAATTCCGTTTCCTAAAGGGGCGCAAAACTACTATCAAAAAGTACCTTCACAATTTATGTCGACTAGCTACGACAAACTTCCCGATTCCGAAAACATCTGGGCATTTATAGAAGGCAGCGAAAAACCCGAAGAAATTATAGTCATCTCGGCTCACTATGACCATGTTGGTATACAAGACGGCGAAATATACAACGGTGCCGATGACGATGGCTCCGGTACAGTAGCGCTATTAGAAATTGCACAAGCCTTCCAAATCGCTAAGAAAAACGGACAGGGTCCTAAACGTTCCCTCTTATTTTTACATGTTACTGGAGAAGAACACGGATTACATGGCTCGCGCTATTACTCCAAACACCCGTTGTTCCCGCTCAAAAACACCGTGGCCGACATCAACATCGACATGATTGGCCGACGTGATTATGACCATCCCAACACCAACAATTATGTATATGTAATTGGTGCCGACCGTCTTTCCTCGCAATTGCACGACATCACGGTCAATGCCAATAAAAAATACACCCAAATGAACTTAGACTTTAAATACAACGACAAGAATGACCCAAACCACTTCTATGAGCGTTCGGACCATTATAATTTTGCCAAATACGGGATTCCTTCCGTGTTCTTGTTCAATGGCGTGCACGAGGATTACCATCAAAAAACTGACGAAGTCAGCAAAATAGAGTTTGATGCCCTAACCAAAAGAACCCAATTGGCCTTTGCTATGGCTTGGGAATTGGCCAACAGACCCGAACGTATTGTGGTTGACAAACCCACACAACAGCTAAATTCTAAGGAGCAGGGAAAATAGGCTTTTTCGCCAGCATTGGGTCCCGCCATCCGCTGTATCTTTGCTTTTTTAAAGGAAAAAAGCAAAGGATGCCGCTGCTGT